>JBGSTO010000462.1:0-321480 GCA_041736465.1 Anaerolineales bacterium
CGGAAGCGCCGCCGTGCAGCAGCCCGGCAGGTTGCAAGGTGCGCTCATCCACCGGCATGCGGGCGCGCAGGTAGTCCTCGCCGATCTCCAGGATTTCGATGCCCAGGAGGCTGACCATAGTGTTTTGAGAACCGTGGTTGATAAGTTCAGGAGCTACCTGAGTGAACCAGATGGATATGGGAGCCTCCATTGGTGGAACAGCCATCCACGAATATTTTCACGAATACACGAATAAAAACGGAGCGTGCGTTCATGAATTCGTGGTTTACTCGAGGATGGTTTGTAGCGCCGATTTCTCTTTGAATGCTCGCCATGATACCATCCTATCCGGCGCTCGCAGAGGGTAAAATAGCACTGAGCGAAAATCGTGCAGCAGGGAGAACGAGCTTGTTCAATACCAACCAGCCAGATCCGGCGCCCGGTGCTTACGCCGGCCGTGTGCAGGAAGAAATAGAACACTACACCCGGGTGTTCGAGGATGAAAACAGCCGGCGTACGCTGACCCAAAGCGTGCCACCCAGCTGGGATTACATGGAGGCGCAGGCTAATACACTGATCTGCATCGCCAACGAGGGGCGTTCGGCTTATATGGAAGTCGTTCACCATATCCAGTCACGCGGCGGCGGGCGCATTCTCAGCCTGGGTTCAGGACCCGGCGGGCAGGAGATGACCATCGCACGCCTGCTGGGGGATACACCCTACGAGTTTACTTGCCTCGATCTCAACCCTCAGCTGGTTGCCATGGGACAGGAAAGGGCAAACGAGGCCGGGATGAATTTTCGCTTCCAGGTGCAGGATCTCAATGACCTGGATCTAGGCGAATACCAAAACCAGTTTGACGTGATCGTGTGCTTCGCTTCGCTGCACCACCTGATCAACCTGGAGCACATCTTTTACGAAATCAACCGGGCGCTCAAGCCGGATGGCGAGCTGGTGGTTGCCGATATCTGCACGCGCAACGGCTACCGAATGTGGGACGACAGCCTGGCGGTGGTGCGCTCGCTGTGGGCGGCGCTGCCGGAGAATTATAAGATCAACCACACCTCCTATCAAAACCCCCAGGTGGATTTCGTTTACGAAAACCTGGATTATGGCGCCCAGGATATGGAGTGCGTGCGCTCGCAGGATATCCTGCCCCTGTTGGATCACTTCTTTGTGCGCCGCTTGTACGTACCCTATTTCTCCATTGCTCGCCGGTTTTTCGACACCAAATACGGGCCGAATTACAATCTTTCGCAAGAGCAGGACAAAGCCATTTTGGACACGTTCTGGCGTCTGGATAGGCACTACCTCGCCACAGGTCTGCTTAAACCAGAGACATTCTTTGGGGTCTATGCCAAAGGTCCGGAGCAGCCGCGCCCGGCAAAAGTGCTGCCCTTCTGGCAGCCCGCCGGCGAAACCTCGCCAATCCCAGCAGCCCTGGCGGGCCTGGCGGCAGAAGAGCTGGACGAGCTGCGTCAGTTGCTGTCGCGCTACCGGCGATTGCGCGATCACCGGTTGGTGCGGCTGCTCAAACCAATACTGCGCTGGCTGCGATGAACTCAATTCTGCCATCCAGAGACCTGTCATCCTGAACAATATCTGTCATCCTGAACGAAGTGAAGGATCTCCAAAGCCCCTTGTCCAACCACGTGCCCGCTGCTAAGACCACCTTCCAGCCTTGCCCCAGGTGCGACGAGCGCTTGCCCGTGCTGCGCGGCTACGTCACCTGGTGCCACAACTGCGGTTGGAACTTGCGTCCGCAGCGCACCGAGAACGGGCGCAGCCCCTTCGAGACGCTTAACGCCAATCTCGGCGCGCGCCAGGGTCGCTCCCTGCTGCTGCAGGTGCTGAGGCAGGGCGCAACCCGGCCGCGGCTGCAGTTCGCGCACATGCTTTCGGTGATGCTGGCTGCCTGGGTGCTGGCGTCTGGGATCACGCTGGCTGTCCTGGGTATGTGGTTGTTCTGGCAAGGACGAACGTCGTGGTGGGCGATACCTTTGGGGCTGCTGTTCCTGGGGTTGGGTTGGGTCATGCGCCCGCGCTTCGACCAACCACCGCTTGACTACCTGCCTGCGGAGGAGTACCCGGCGTTGTACGCATTGGTGAACAAGGTGGCCTCAACCCTGCAGGCGCCGCCGGTAGAGCGCATTTACCTGCGCCCGTGGCTCAATGCCAGCGCCAGCCGCGAAGGCTGGCGGCGCAGCCCGTCGCTGTACCTGGGGCTGCCGCTTTGGTCTGTGCTGGAAGATTCCGAGAAGCTGGCTCTGCTGAGCCACGAGCTTGCCCATCTGGTGAACGGAGATCCCAGCCGCGGCGCGCTAACCGGCGCAGCTCTGGATATTTTAGGCCGCTGGTATGCACTGCTGCGCCCGTCTGGGAAGGCAGTGGAGCAGACCGGTCTGCCTGTGCTGGCGATGGTTCCGATCAACCTGGCACTCTCCACCCTGTCGCTAGCCGTGTGGCTGCACGCTCTGGCGCTGACTGCTCTGCTGTGGCGCGACCAGCAGCGGGCCGAATACTACGCCGATACGCTGGCGGCAGAGGTTTGCGGCTCTTATCCGATGCTCTCGCTGTTGGAAAAACTGCACCATTCCCGCACATTTCAATCGGCGCTGGGTGCCTGGTGTTTGAATCCAGAACTGCAGGAGAGCGATTTCTTTACTTATTTGCGCCGCCGGATCACAGCGCTGCCTGAGCGCGAGTTGGAGCGGGTTCGCCAGGTGGAGCTTCTGGAAACCTCTCGCCTGGATACGCGCCACCCACCCACAGCGTACCGGGTGCACGCCTTGCAGGCTGCTTTGCCGCCCGACCCTGCGGTGCTGATTTCGCCGGGTGAGCTTGATTGGCAATCTGTCGATACCGCACTGGCGTCTGCGTACCGGCGGGTGGAGCTGGAATTGCAGAACAATTACCTTTCCAAACTGTACCGGGGAGGATGATCTCTGGTATAACTAGCGGAATATGGAGATTGATGCTATGAATTCACGATCGATGCTGCTCACTTTGCTGGATCACCTTGAGCACGCCTACGAAGAGGTGCTGGATGGTTTGAACGACCAGCAAATGGGCTATACCGCCAGCGCCTTCGATGGGGAAACCATCGCTCAGGTGGCAGCCCATGCCTACCAGACGATGTTGAGCTTTGCGATGGTGGCTGCCGGCCTGGAATGGCCCGGAGAAACGATCAGCGATGCCAACCGCTCAGAGTCGATGGCTCAGCTCGATGCCCTGCAAGAGCAGGTGCGCAGCCTGGTGGTCGGCCTTGCCGAAAAACGCCTTTCTCATCAGGTGAGCCTGCCTTGGGGCGAGACGATGACCGCCGCTGAGGCTGTCATTGCCGGAGCAGCTCACGCCCTGGTGCACGCCGGCAAGATCAGCGCCATGCGCGCTGCCGGCGGCTTCCCGGTCGAAGCGGAAGATTATTGATGTTTTACTCCGACCCTCAAGCTCAAGATTTGCTCTTGCGGCTGGATAAACCTGCTGCCATCCAGAAGTACCTGGACAGCATTCCCTATCCAAGCGGTGAGCGCAACCGATCGGCGCTCAATGTGGTGCGCGAAGCTGCGGCACACTGCCTGGATGGCGGGCTGTTCGCCGCCGCCGCGTTGAAGCGGCTGGGCTATCCCGCCAGGATTATCGACCTGCAGCCCGACCTGGGCATGGATGACGATCACGTGCTGGCGATCTACCAGGTGGATGGCGCGTACGGCTGCCTGGCAAAGTCCAACTATCCGGGGCTGCGCTCGCGCCAGCCGGTATACCGCAGCCTGCGCGAGCTGGCGATGAGCTACTTTGAGCCATTTTTCAACATTGACAGTGTGCGCACGCTGCGTTACTACACCCCGCTGGTGGATCTGGAGCGCCGCTACGGCCTTGCCTGGACCTGGGAGGATGCCGCGGTGGACCGGATCGAGAAAGACATCAAGAAGCTGCGCCGCTACCCGCTGCTCAAAGCAGGCATGGTGCAGCGGCTGGAAGCAGTGGATGCGGTCACATTTAAAGCTTTTACCCTGGGGTTGAATTGGGAGGGGGTGTTTAAACCAGCACACACGGATTCTGATAAGGGCAAAGAAATCATCTCTCGATCACCGGTAGATCCTTCACGATGAGATCAAGCCGCTCACGTTCGGCTGTACTCGGAACGCGATATGGGCTGATCACGTACGGCGGGCACAGATCCATCCTGGATAACAAATATTTGATCGCTCCAATTGGACCCTGGCAGGTGTAAACCTGGCGGGCGATGACAACGATTTGCTGCTGGCAGGAAACCGCCTGGTGATCATCTCCAGATATCAACCCCTCCAGCATCTGTCGAAACAGGTAGGGAACCACGATTGCCAGGCTGGCAATGACGCCGTGACCGCCAATCTTCTGGCTGAGATAGGCTAGCTGGTCGCTGCCTTGCATCAAGCTAAAAGCGGTATTGTCTTGCAGTGCGTAATACATGCTCTGGAAGAATCGCAGGTCGCCGCTGGTCTCTTTTATCCCCAGCACCCGCTCATTCTGCGCCAGCTCGTTCACCAGCTCGAGAGAGACGCCGGCACGGGTGATGCCGGGGTTGTTATAGATTACAAAAGGCAGCCGGCTTGCGCCAGTCAGCTCCCGGTAGAAATTTGCGACCTCTTCGACATTTGTCGGGATCGAATAAGGCGGCAAAATGTGCACATACGGTGCCCCCAGGCGAGCAGCTTGCCTGATCTTTTCTAAAACCCGTCTGGTGCTGTGATCGCTGACACCGGTAATCACCGGTACTTCGCCAGCCGCTTCTTCTAGCACGCAGGTCAGCATTTTGTCGCGCTCTTTATCTGGCAGCAATGCCATTTCTCCTGTGGTCCCCAGCACCCACAAGCCCTGTGCGCCAGCCTCGAGCGCATAGCGAACCAATCTCCTGGCAGCAAGCACCTGGACTTTTCCATCAGCGTTAATCGGGGTGGGCAGTACGATTACCATACCGTGCAGGCATCTATTCATCCTGTCATTCTCCATCAATGCCATCATCACTTTAATCCGGTCAGGGCGATGCCCCGGGTAAAATAGCGCTGTCCAAATATAAACAACAGAAGAATCGGGATCGTAATCATAACTGATGCGGCCTGTTCCGAGGCGATTGTTGCCATGACTTGCTGGGGAAGCGAGTATACCTGCAGGCCGACCTGCAATGTATAGAATTCTTGCGAACGGGTGATCACCAGCGGCCACTCGAAGCCGTTCCAAGAGCCGCTGAACTGAAATAAGAACACGGTGATCAGGCCTGGTTTCGCCAAAGGCAGCATAATGCGCCCCAGGATGCCCAATTCACTGCAGCCGTCAATTCGGGCGGCATCCTCCAGATCACGAGGCAGGCTTTTGAAAAACTGGCGCATGAGAAAGATGGTGCTGGGTCCAAAGAGGCCGGGCAGGATCAGACCGGCCCAGGTATTATAAAAACCCGAGCCGCCCTGACCAAGCAGGTTGTTGCCTCCTGCCAGGGGAAATCGCACCATTAAATTGAACAAAGGGATCAGGGTCACAGAGCCGGGGATCATCATTGTACCCAGGACGATGTAAAATAACTTCTCACGCCCTTTGAACCGCAGTCGCCCAAATACATAACCCCCCAGCGCGGAATGCAAGGTAGCCCCGGTCGCCGTGGTGAGCGCGAAGATCACCGTATTAAGCATGTATTTCGAAAAGCCGGCGATTTTCCAGGCATGGACATAATTTTCTAGCGTCCATTGGCGCGGCCAAAGACGGGGAGGAAATTCTGTTGCCAGGCTCTCTGGTTTGAAAGATGTGCTCAGGCTTACCAGAAATGGAAAAACCGTGACAGCCATGCCGACCAGCATCAGCAGATAAACCAAGGCTTTGAATACACCTTCGAACAGGCTTTTTCCAGGGGACACCGTGGAGGTAGTCATCTCAATATTCCACATCTTCGGCAAAAAATTTGATATTGATGATTGTCAGCACCAGGATGAGTAAGAACAAAATCACCGAGAGAGCCGACGCATATCCCATGCGGTTGAAAGCGATCGCGTTCAAATAGATCTGGTGCACCAGTGTTGTGGTGGTATCTAATGGGCCGCCCTGTGTCATGACTAATACCAGGGTGAAAACCTGCATGGCACTGATCACTCCGGTGACGAACAGGTAAAAAGTCACTGGTTTCAGCAAGGGCCAGGTGATGTAGCGGATCAACTGGTTCCGGCTGGCGCCATCGATCATGGCGGCTTCGTAATAAACATCTGGAATGCCCTGTAACCCTGCCAGGTAGATGATCATCGTGCTGCCGAAGCTGCTCCACACACTGACTGCGATGAGCGCCCACATCGCAGTTGAGGGATTGCTAAGCCAATTACGGCTTTCGATCCCTACCAGATTCAGCAGTGCGTTTGCCATGCCAAGGCGCGGGTCAAACAGCCACATCCAGACTACCGAGATGGCTACACCGGAAGAGAGGCCCGGCAAGTAATACACGGATCTGATCAAAGATATGCCAAAGAGCTTGCGGTTAAGCAGCACGGCTACAGAGAAACCTACTGCCAGCTGCAGCGGGACGCTGAAAACGGTGAATTGTAAGGTATTGCGCAGCGTGATCAGCGACAGCTCACTCTCAGCGATTTCCTTAAAGTTATCGAGGCCAACCCACTCGGTTGTCAGTCCAAACACACTGTAATCGGTGAAGGCATAGTAAAAAACGGACAATATTGGGAGGATAGAAAAAATGATGATCGGCAGCAGGATGGCCGCGCTTAGAATATATCCCCAACGAGCCTCTGGCCTGGCAAGCTCCTGACGGAGACTCTGCCAGACACGCCGTAATGCTTGCCAGGGTGTTGCACGTTTCTCGCTGATTCGCAGCGTTTCACTGTACATACGCGGTTCCCTTGGGGAGACCCCCGGTTTGGTCTCCCAGGGGTCTCCCACGAGAGGAGATAGAGATCACCAGAATTCTGCTGGTAGGAAGCTCAGGCCAGCTCTTTGGCGACTCGCTCGGTGATGCTGTCGATCTGGCTCGCAGCCCCTTCCAGGATAGCCTGATCGGGTTTGATCTGGTACAGACCCTGTTCGATCATGCGCGGATAAACGAACTGCTGCACCTGATCATAACCCAAATGCTTTCGGGCAGTGGACCTGCCAAATTCGAATGCTTTCGCGAAGGCGGTGTCCTTGACATAGGGCTCGTTTGCCATCCAGAAGTTCGGGTTATCGTTGATCGACCGCCGTGAGGTGGGATTCCTGAAGACCGTTTTCCCATCCTCGCTGGCTGAGTCGTGGTAGTGCATGTAGTGATCGTCCTTCAAGAAGATTTTGACGAATTCCAGCGTCTCTTCCAGCAGGTCGCTGTGCGCGTTGACGCCCCAACCGCTGGCATCGAGATGACCGGCAGTGCCGCTTCGGGTGAGCGGCGGGCCTATGCGAATGTTGCCGCTGTCGAAGTGCGCCGTACTGACTGCCTTCGCCTCCGGCACCCACCATGGGCCCTGCAAACCGACCCCGGCATAACCGTCCAATGTAGGCTCGCTGCCTTCCGGGCGCGCCCTCCCATCAATAGACTGGACCATATGTGCACGCACCAGGTCAATCCACCAGGTGAAGGCCTCCAGAGCCTGGGGTGTGGCCAATGCGGAAGCTCCGGTAGCGGTATCGTCGGCAAATTCGGCGATGCCGTTCTGGTGAATGTGGGAGACTAAGTGTTCGAAATCTTTGCGGTGGTCGAAACCATCGCGGATGATCTTGCCACTGGCATCGACCTTAGTTAGCTTGATAGCAGCTTCCTGAAATTCTTCCCAGGTCGTGGGGAACTTGTCTGGGTCGAGCCCCTCCTCCTCCCAGATATCTGCCCGGTAAACATAACACTTGACCCCGTAGTATGTTGGGATGCCGATCAGCTTTCCATTGACGGTCCACAAATCCTTGGCTGGCTGGTAAAAGTCATCCCATAAACCAGCGTCTTTAACCAGGCTGGTCAGATCATAAAGGTGTTCCAGGTAGGACAGGGTACCCTGGTTTTCGAAGGCGTAGAAGAAATCTGGTGCCTGACCTACCTTGAGGGCCTGTGCAAAAGTGCGTGACACGTCACGCGCACGCACGAACGAGACTTCGATCTCGAAATCCGGGTATTTTTCGCGGAACTCCGGGAACACGTTATTCTGCATCACCAATGTGTTTGGGAAATCAACCGGAAACGAGGTCTGGATGCGCAGCTTCTTGCGCCTGGGTGAAATGACGGTTGGTGCGCTGATGTTCTCGTTGGGAACTGTTGCACCGCTGCTGCTGCATGCAGCCAATAATGCCGCACCCCCAGTTATTCCAGCAAGCCGCAGAAAATTTCGCCTTGAAATAAAGCTGGCTCCGGCTGGCTTGGGCGAATTTAGATCGTTGGACATCGTTATCTCTCCTCTGGTAAACCAGAAAAATGGAAATACTTACAGATTGCATGCCAGTAAGCTGGCAAACATGCTATCAGGCGATGAATTGGAGTGAGGGAGCTACAATGGGAGTGGAGAGGCGCGGGTGATTATTCGTTCAGGCATACCTCCTTACAAAATTACCCCTTGGTTCACTAAAATCTGCTGTAGATCAGCGACTGGCACCTGGCGGGGAGCCAGGTGCAGCCGGGCAGAGAGCGCAGCAGCCACACCAGCAGCCTGACCGATTCCAGCACAAGGGATTACTCCTCGAATAGCATCAATGGCGCGCGGGGCGGTGCAGGAAATTGAGCGCCCGGCGACCAATAATCCCTCCACCTGGCGCGGCAGCAGCGCACGATATGGGATATCACAAACGCCGTCCAATAAATTTAAATGCTGGTCATGTCCAATGGAGCGGTGAACTACATCCGAAAAGCGTTGTGAGGCCAATACATCCTCTTCGCTCAGCATATAATCACCCACAATGCGGCGCGTTTCACGCACACCCAGCGCGACCGCGGTGTCCAGGAGCTGTACCTGAGGCATGCCCGGAACATACCCGCGGTAAAACTCAACAGCTGACCACAGCCGTCTCCGCCCCTCAGTATAAGCCCAGCTAAGCTCCCGCGGGTCAAGCGGGTTCATCTGGGACAGGTTGTTGCGCCACAGCATGCAGCGCCCGCCGCCCGTGTGCAGAAAACCGAAGCGCTGGTGTGGATCGAGCGCCAGCCCTTCTGCCCTGGCTCGTGCAGCCAATTCTTGAAAGCCGATCAGTGCAAAAACCGCCCCCGAGCAGATGAGCTGGTAAAAGCTTTCCGCCGGCAATCCTGGTGGGTGCGGATCGAAGGAGTCATAATGTGCCAAGACGTAATCGGCGAGCGGTTTAAATTCGAGCCCGTCCAGGCGACCGACCAGGTTAGGCTGGAAACGATTAGCTCGTATTTGGAATTCTGCTCCAGCTCTGGCAGCGACATGGGCATCTCCGGTGGCATCGACCACTGCATGCGCATAAATCGCCTGCGGTCCCGTCCGTGTCTCCAGAATCACCCCGCACACCTGGCTGCCATCCATGAAAGGACCAGCAATCCAGGAATCTAGATAAAGGGTTACCCCGGCTTCTAATGCCATCTCTTGCAGCAGGCGTTTTGTGACTTCTGGATCCACTGCGGTTGCCGTCCACCCGCGCTCCCAATAATGTGCGCCTTCGATTTCTAGCATTTCCAGGCTGTCAGCAGTTCCATTCAGCTCAATTGCGCGACGGATCATTTCAACCGGAATACCGCCGACCACTCGATTGCCATGTTTATCCCAGAAAGGACGGTGGAATGTGAGCATCAGACCGGCGCTGGTTTGTCCGCCCAGAAAGCTGAAACGCTCAACCAGCACCGTCTTCGCACCGCTGCGGGCAGCTGCAACGGCTGCAGCGACCCCCGTGGGGCTCCCGCCAACCACAACTACCTCAGCCTCGTCCAGAACGGGGATCGTTTGGGCGGGGATTTGGACGGCATTTGGGCGAGCAGCAGCAGGCATAATGCGCTACTCCGGTGGTAAGTGCTCGGTATAGTTTTGATCAGGCGCCAGCACATCGAGTAAGCCGCGAATCCAGCGGTGCAGGCCTGCAGCAATCATCTGCCCGGAGAGATGCGGATCACCATTCTCGATTGCCTTTAACAACCGGCGGTGCTCGCTTTGTGTCTGGCGCATCTCGTCCCGGGATTGGTGCCCCAAGTTGTAGAGGTGGCGATACCGTTGGGCGCTGCGGCGCACGTCTTGGATGAGTTTGATCAGTTGAGGGCGAGTGCAAGCTTCATAGAGTGCATCATGCAAAGCCGAATCCAGGCGCTGAAACGCATCAAAATCATTCTTTTCAATCGCGTCATCGATTTGATCGATCCAATAGCGCAGGGTTTTGATATTTTCGGGGGAGTGGTGGGCTGCGACCAGCTCGGCTGCCAGAGGCTCCAGGCGCACCCGGATCAGGTAAATGGTTTCGGCTTCGTCGGCTGTTGCCGGCGCGATCTCAAAACCGCGATGGGGTGAGTGAATAATGTACCCTTCTACTTCCAGAACCGATAGAGCGTGGCGCACCGGCATAGTGCTCACACCCAGCTCGCTAGCCAGCTCCTGCACGGTCATCCGCTCGCCGGGTTTCAAATGACCGGCAATAATCGCCTGGCGCATTCTCTCTAAAACCAGGTCCTGCACCGTCTGGCGATTCTCACTGATGGGCTGTAAGGGATTTTCAGATGCCATGCTTCTCGATCCACTCTTCGAGGAATTGGCGAGGAATATTCACCTGATTCCATTTCTCGTAGACCTTCCAGTGGTAGTCGAGGCCCTGCTCTTTTTCCGCCCACATTTCCTTAAGCCCGGGTATATCCCACAAATCGATGCCGCGCCGCACACAATCGTCCACGAAGTCGCGCGCCTGGCGCATGAAACGCACCTGGCGCAAAGCTTCGCCAGCATTTTCTTGAGGCAGTAAGATCACGCCGTCATCATCGCCCATGATGATATCGCCGGGAGCTACCCGGACGCCCCCGCAGGAGATGGGAACCTGGGTGCGCCCCACAAGGCGCAGCGAGCCATGTGTAGGTACGCTGTAGCGTGAAAAAACCGGGAAACCGAACTGGCGCAGCTTGGGGGTGTCCTGTGTGGCGCCATCGATGACGATACCTCTACCGCCGCGGTTGGCAATCTGTTCGCAAATCATCAGACCGCAGCCGCCTTTCTCTTCTGGGTCCTGACCGCGCACCACCAGAATCTCACCTGGGCTGATTTCGTTGAAGATATTCTTGCAGATCGCATTCACCTCGTCTACGGTGAAGGCGCGTCCCAGTATGCGCATCCCGGTGCTCAGGGGGCGGATAGCCCTGTCTAGCGGAGCAACCAGTCCCTCCAGATAGCCGAGATCAAAACATGAATACTGTTCAAAGGCTTCGAGCAGTGGGTCGGTCATGTGAGGGTCCTTTTGGTTTATGATCTGTGATCACAGATCATTGATCAGATAATAGCATAATTATGAGGGGATGTCAAGTAGCGGCTGCGGCGATGCGCACACCGGCACACACGGATTCTGGCACGGATACACGGAAGATGAATAGCGTCCACACTATTTTGTATTGAGAAATGCAGGGTGCAGCACCAGAATTCCTGGTCTGGTTGTGCAGATGCCTGCCCATACCAGGATCGCAGAAATGGGTGAGATCCGGCGGAACACCACCTGTCCTGCTTGTTTGTGATAAACACGATGCGCAATCCGCCCTTCAACGCTATTGAACGGCAGCTGTGGAGAACCCAGGCGAGCGCCCATCGCATCACCACGCTCGGCGCGCCCGCCGCTCTCGAGCAGCAGGCTGACGGTTTCGGTGAAGACTTCCCATGGAAGGAACGGCTGTGTGCCCAGGTTATCTACCCGGATCCCATCTTGCTCGTCCCATGCCGAGAAATATCCGCCCCGCTGCAGGCGTATCCTCGCTGGCGAACTGCTGCTGGCAAATCGCGAGCGGATGATGTGAATGATTTCAGCGTTCTCCACGGCATTATTATATTACGCATTCAACGAAGGTTTAGACCCTGGGCCACAACGGCACGGAATAACGTGAAGGGCACGAATTTCGTGCCCTTCGCTTATTTCGCGTTATTCGTGTTCCAAAACCTTCACTTCCTGATCTGCAGCGGCAGATACACATACGTCATGTGCGGCGTCTTCACCTGCAGCGGTGTGGACAGCGTGCTGTAGTTGCCCGAATTATCGTACGCCAGCACTGCCAGGTATACCTGCGCGGTCCACGGCGGCACAGGCAGCGTGGCGCAGCTGACGTTGCCAACCTCGTAGATGCCCAGGTCGTACACGCCCGGCAGGCTGCCCAGGTAGACCACGTAGCCGGTCACGTCCGTCTCGGCGTTGAGGTTCCAGCAGGTTTGCAGCGAGCGATCGAACTCCGCCAGCAAACCTGACGGCGCAGCGGGACGGGCATCGTTTACCACCGGAACAGTTTCGGCAAAGTATGCCGTCACCGGTACGTTCTTCAGGTCGTCGATCTCGGCGTAGATGGAATACACGCCGCTCTGCACGCCTACCGGCTCCCACAGGTAGCTGCCCTGCGCTGGGTCGATACCGCTGGCGATTAATGTGCCATCGGCGCCTTGCCCATCGCTATCGTAAAATAAGGACAGGTTCGTATCGGGATCGCTGTCCAGGGCGTTCCACTCGATCAAGTAACCGGTGGGAGCTTCCATACCCTCGATTGCCAGGGCTGTCAGGGCGGATGCGCTCAGCTCAGGCGGCAGATTGCGCCCCAGCGACTCGAAGCGGTAGTTCTCTCCGCCATTCAAATTGTCGATCACTGCTTCCCAGGTGCCGGGGAGCGGCTTTTCAATGAAGTAGGTGCGGCTGGTCAATGTTTCGGTATAAGCCAGTCCAGGGTAAACCGGCGCAGGCTCGACCAACACCCCTTCGGGATCGCGCAGCCGCAGAAGCGGCGAGCCGCTCTCCCAGGTTATGCCCGCCAGCAGCAGGTCGGTGTTGGCGACCGTGAATGTGATCACGTGCCCGGCTTCTGGCGGCAGCCCCTGAGCATCCAGATACGCCTGAATCAGCGGCTGATCTGCCAACCGGTATTGGTCCAGGCTGCTGCCGTAGTCCAGCGTGCCGTCGACGTCCAGGAAGAAGGTGTAGGATGCCAGGGTGATCTTCTTGAAGAAGGCGTTGATGGTGATATCTACGGCGCCCTTGAAACCATATACCGGGCTGGAGCAGTAGCGGTTGGTGCAGAACTCGCCCACCTGGGCGCTCACCGAACCGAAGGTGAAGTCCGCCGGCGGCAGCGAGATACCGGCATAGCTGCCCAGGGCGCCTTTCTTGAAGCCCAGCGTGACCTGTGCGCTGCCGGTGAAGTGGAACTCGCCGCCCGAGCGCCACACGTGCAGGCTGCCCGTGCCGCTGAGGGCGTAGGGGAAGTAATTTACGCTCACGCTGCCCAGCAGTCCATTCGACTGGCTGAGCACCAGCGAGGCCTCGGCGGCGTCGAAGATCAGCACCTGCACCTCGCCGCTGACGCCCACTTCGTAGGGTTGGCTCAGCTTGACCCACACTGAGGGGGTGCCCGAGACCACGGGTCCAAGTGGGGGGATCTCGAGCTGCGACTCGATCGTGCCGGTGATCTGGACGCGTACCTCTGGGCGCAGCGTAACACGCCCTTCCATACCGGTTAGGGCCATGCCGCTCTGGCCGATGGGGAGGCCGGGTTCGATCGTGCCGCCCATCAAGACGTAGTGCAGCCCATCCTGGCTAAGCTGGAACTCGGCGTACAGCGAGCCGTCGTAGCTGGTGCCGGGGTTTTTCCTGCTTTGAATGTTGGGTAAGCTGAAATCGGCGCGCCCGGTCAGCATGTACTTGCCTTCCGGTTCCAATGCCAGTGTCACCGAGGCGCCGGCAACGCTGAACTTGCCGGAGGTACCAGGCACCGCCATCTCCGGCAAGCTGACCTTGATTTCTCCCCCACCGATGCTTTCCAACCCATCACGCGACAGCACGATGTCGCTGGCAGAGCCTTCCGCCCCCAGGTCCAGGCTGGCGGGCAGGGCGATGCTGGCTTCGGAAATGGTGATCGTGCCGCCGGTGCCGGCGACGTAGCTGAACACCGCTTCCTCGACGGCAAAGGTGACGCCGGCGATCTCGAATTCCAGGTCGCCTACGCCCAGCCCACCGCCGATCACGCCGGTGTGATAGAGCGTAAAGTCGATCATGGCGCTGTTGAGCACGTCTTCCAGCGGATAAATCAGGGCGCGCAGGCGGCCTTTAGCCCAGCCCTGGATGGCATTAAACTGGAAATCTTGCACCGGCGTAGCTTCATCTACGTTCAGGTCGCCCAGTGTGGCGAGCTGCGACAGGGCATTGGCGGGCATATCCGCCAACCCGGAGGAGGGATCCAGGTTGAATGGCCCGGCGAACAAGGGCGTCGAACGTCCACCATCGATCAGCAGGTGCACCAGGCTGTCCGACGAGCCTTCTACCACCGAGCTGGCATAATCGAGCAGCGCCGTCCCTTGCAGCAGCGCCACATACATGCTGCCGGAAGGCCCGAAGCGCACGTTGCCGGAGGCTTCCCATAGATCGCTGGAGATCTGGGTGAAGGTGTTGGCGTATACCACCAGGCTGCCGATCGTGCGACTGTTGGCAGGCGGCGGGGCTACGGTGGGCAGCACGCCTGGCGGGGTGGGCGTAGGCCCTTGACCGGGGGCAAATGTCGGTGGGATGGTTGCGGTAGGGGTGATGGTAGGGGTGGCGGTGGGCGCACCCAGCGGCGTGCTGGTGGGCTGCAGCGTATCGATGGTGAAGGTGTGGCTGATACTCTCCGCCAGTGTGACACCAGTTATGGTGCGAGCGCGCACGCGCCAGTAGTAGGTGCCCGGGGCGTAGGTATCGCGATTGGCGCGGTAAGGAGTGTAGGTGGTGTAATCGGTGGTGACCGTGTCGTAAGCGGAGTCAAAAGTTGGGCTGGTGCTGACGAACAGCGTGTAGTGGTCTGCGCCCGCGAACTGCGACCAGCGGAAGGTAGGCGCGCTGCCCATCCAGGCGTCTTCTGCCGGTTGGAACAGGTATAGCGGCTGCTGCTTGGTGAATGGCTGCGGCGAGCTAACGGCGATCTGCGTTCCGACGTTATCGCGGGCGGAAGCTTTCCACCAGTACAGGGTGCTATTGGCGTAGGTGTCAACAAACACGGTCGCCGGTGTGTATTGGGTGTAATCAGTAGTTACCGTATCGTAGGAGGAGGAGAAATCAGGAGTTTTGCTGATATAGACCGTGTAGTGATCCACCCCGATCAGCGGCTCCCAGCGAAATGTAGGATCCAACGCCAGGTAAGCGCCTGAGCCTGGAGCCAGCAGGGTTTCGCTGATCGCCTTGGTAAAGCTGTGCAGCTCGCTCTCCGCCAGGGTGGTGCCCACCGTATTGCGGGCGCGCACCCGCCAGTGGTAGGTGCCGGCAGGGTAGGTATCTACCTCGCTTTCGTGGGTGCGAAAGGCGGTAGCGTCGGTGGTGATGGATGTGTAGCTGCCCATATCGCTGCGCAGCAGCTCGATGGTATAGTGATCGGCGCCCGGATGGGCTACCCAGGAAAACTGCGGGTCTTCGAACAATATGGCGCCTTCATCGGGATCATCCAGATGCACGGCAACCTGCTTGGTGAGGGAGAACACCGCGCTGGTGGAGATGAGGGTGCCGGTGGAGCTGCGCGCTTCCACTTTCCAGTAATACGTGCCGGTGGGGTAGCTGTCGATCCCCGCCACCGCAGGGGTATAGCTGGTGTAGGCTGTGCCCACCGAGGCATACGTGCTGGCAAAATCAGCAGTCTTGCTGACCTTGAGGGTATAGCGCGCTGCTCCGATGGCAGGCGTCCAGCGGAAGGTAGGGTCGTTGGATACTGTCTCGCTGTCCGATGGCGTTAGAAGCTCTGGAATGGTATCAAAAGCGGTGGGGGGCGCAAGCACCACCAGGCTGCGCGTGGGTGATGGCTGCCCGGGGTGCTCACGAGCATCCATGCTGAACACACGCCAGTAATAGGTGCCAGGCGAGATCAGGGATAGCGGCGTGTAAGCCGTGTTATAGGTATCGAAAGTTTGCCGGCTGTTGGTGAACGCCGCGTCTTTTGCCAGCTCCAGGCGGTAATAGGATGCGCCGGGAGCAGCATTCCACAGGAAGGTCGGTGTGCTGCGGCTGGCGCCATCGGCCGGATTGGCGAGGGTGGGGGCGGTCAGCTTGCGGATGAAGGTGCGTACCAGACTGGGCGTACCGCGGTTGCGGGCTGAGTCCATCGGAACTACGCGCCAGTAAAAGGTTCCTTCTGCCAGGGAAACGGCCGGGATGTAAGATAGATTGCCGGTGACCTGGGACTGGCTGAGAGGGTCGAGGTCGGCTTCCAGGCTGACTTCCACCTGGTACAGCGCCGCGCCCGGGCTGCGCTGCCACGAGAGGCGCGGTTCGGTAACCGTCTCACCATCCTGCGGGGCGGAAAGCAGCGGGGCGGGGAGGTGTTTGGTGAAGGTGACCACTTCGCTGGGCGATCCGGCATGCCCGGCGGCGTCATAGGGCACTACCCGCCAGGCATAGACGCCGTTCGGGAATCCGGTGGTGGGGGTGGTTGCCAGGTTATACGTCTTGTGCGTATAGGCGATGGTGGTGAAAGAGGGATCTGCGGCAAGCTCCAGCTCGTAATAGGCTGCCCCCTCGCTCTGGCTCCATTCGAAAGATGGATTGGTGATGGCTGCGTAGCGAGGCGGTGAGATCAGCTCGGGCGCAGGGATGTGTTTCGTAAAAAGCACCCGCGAACTCCAATCGCCAGGCGCATCGGCAGCGTCGAAAGCGCGCACGCGCCAATAGAGGGGTGCGTTAGGCAGGGAGGTGGCGCTTTCTGGGGTGAGTACCAGATAATCGCTTTTCCCGCTCCAGTACACGGTGGTGGGGCTGGACTGAGGTCCGATCTCCACTTCGTAATAGGCAGCGCCGGGTGATGGCAGCCAGGAGAAGGTTGGGATGATGGCCTCATCGCCGTTGGCTGGCAGCAGCGGTACCGGTGCTGCCAGTAACGCCCAAGCCAACGAAAAGATGCCCGCCAGCAGTGCAGCGGCGATCACGAAAGGCAGCAGCACCAGTACGCTGCGCCAGTAGGGACGATCCGTGCGAGACATAGGCCCTCCCGTAAGTATGCAGTAGTTTTACTGTTGTGCGTCTACGCCGGCTGCGATACCCCACCACTAAGTTTTGTTGCTTGCGGCGTTTGTGAGCAATACCTTTCTTCCCAGTACGGATGGTGGATCAGGGATGAATCAGCCATCCACGAATGAGACGCGAATACTCGAATGGCGTGTGCAGTTATTCGTGTATTCGTGACCTTTCGTGGACGGCTCCCCATCGATTGAGCTTCTCTTCACAAATTGAGTATAGCAAAAATTAGGTGACGGAGCAATATGCAATGACTATGAATTGGAAACGAAGCGACTCGTCCCGGGCTCCTCACCTACCACCCTCGGAACCGTGACCTGATGACCAGGGCAAGCACTTCTCATTCAGCAGTTGGGAATTCGCTTGCCACCCTGAGATTTTTCGAAGTATCGGTCGCCATGTTGTTGCTGGTGGGGTTGCTTAGCCGCTACCACAAGAAGCACCCAGGCGCCGCTGTGCTGGCGGGCAGCATGAGCTAACCAGATATCTAAACCGCATTCGCACAGGCTGCCCTGGCTTTCTGCCGAGACATCCTTGTCGATCTTAGAGCAGGGGCGTCATTATCCAACCAACCCCGTATCTTCTCTGGCGATCATCGTAGCGAGCATGGTCGCCACCAGCCGGTCTTCGCCGCCATTCCGGGCGTGCACTTCACCCATGCAAACGGTTAAAGTTTTTCCGGCCCTGATCACCCAGCCCCGCGCGATCAGTTTTTCCCCCGCCGCCGGAGCGAGGAAGTTGACTTTGAACTCAACCGTCAAGACTGCCGCTGCAGGCGGCATCCGCGTGAGTGCAGCATAGCCGCAAGCAGTATCCGCAATCAGCGTGACAATCCCGGCATGCACGAATCCATGCTGCTGGGCTAAATCCGGGCGCACCGGCAACTCAATGGTGATCTCGCCAGGTTTTACCAGTGTCAATTTCGCACCGATGGTCGCCATAACCGCCTGGCGTGAAAAACTATCCTGGACGCGCTGCGCAATATTGGGTTGCATGCACCCCTCCACTAAATTTACCTGGCAGTATTGTCAGGGCGGCTTTATTCTCTACGGGTTGCCGGCCTCGCGCTGGCGCGGACGAGCGCCAGCCTGACTGCGCGATCCGCAGGCAGAGAAACGGCTGCCTCGAGCATGCGCTGGAATGGAGCTCGAGGTATCCCCTCTACGGAACGAATCCGGACGTATCCGACTTGCTTGCCGTAACCGTCGAAGATGCCGTCGGGGTCCGCCAGCAAAATGCCAAATTCGAATGCGACGTCAATCCGATCTTGGAACGGGAAGAGACCGCAGAAGTAGCCAACGTAGGGATGGTGGTAGTTGAGGCTCTTCCAGCCCAGGTTCAATTTCTCCGTGGCGTCTGGAATGGCGAGCTTGATGAGCGCTCGAAGCTCGGAGAGGGTGGAGAGGATCTCAGGCGGAAGGTCGCGGGTGAGCGCGTCGATGGACGCTGGTGGTTGATTGGTAGATGATCTTGTCATGGTGAATTTCTCGTGAAGATGATTCGAGTTCTTCGGCAGCTAATCTAGACATAGAGAGTGTCGCCTGAGAACGTGATGCGCAGCTCCCGGAGGAGCCGGACTCTTTTGATGCCTGCTAACCAATCCACATCAGGTATCCCAGGAAATCAAGCTCTCCTGGCGATTGCCCGTAGCCGGTCAGCATCGCGGCTGCCTCGCTCCGGTGATACGTGCCGTCATTGATCACGTGCAGGATTGTTTGCCAGCGTATCTGCCGGATCTCTCCGTCTTCACGCCACACTGCATTCAATGCAGCTTCATCCAGACCAACGACATATGAAAGCCACGCCGACTGTTCCTCCTGCCAGCGGGCCTTGAGGCTGGCAATGTCCGGAAAGGCATCCTCGCTGATCACGCCGGAATCGGGTAGATTTTGCAGTGCGACGCGCCAGCCATATTCAGTATCTAAGAGATGCACCAGTGTGCCGCGCAAAGTATGCCAGCCTGGATCGGGCGCTGCCAGGCGCGTGAAATCTGCCGCGGAAATCCGCTCGCAGGCGCTCAAGATCTCATTGTCAGCCCAGAAATTGTAGGCAATCAGCGTTTCCACATCTGCTTTGTGCATAGACTGTTCCCGAAACCCTTCACATTTTGGCCGATTATTGTGACATCTAGAACCGTATTGAAAATTATACCAACCTGAGTGCCATTTATAATACAGCTATCAGATATTCACGCTTCGTCGAGGACAGCAAGCTGTGGGAAATACGCTCAAACGGTTGGCAGGCATCTTCAGCAGCGCGCTGGTTGAACACGTCCAGGGTATAAGCTGGTCGCACGTTGTAGGCCACGCACAAGCACCTAGATTCTTCGATCGCTGCGCTCCCTCAGAATGACACATTAAAAAAAGGGGCTCTTAGCGATGAATCTCCTACCCACTCTCTCTCAGCCGAAACGAGCGCTGCTCGAACAGCTCGTTGCCCGGCTCAGCTGTATTCCCGGCATGGCTGCCATCGTCCTGGGCGGCTCGTACGCCAGCGGTGCGCAGCACGATTCCTCCGATCTGGATCTCGGGCTGTATTACCTCGAAGCCAGCCCGTTTTCGATCGACGCTATCCGGCGGATTGCTGAAACCGCATCGACCGAGCGACCGGCGACCGTCACCGGGTTCTACGAGTGGGGCGCCTGGGTCAATGGCGGCGCCTGGCTTCACACGCCGCAGGGCAAGGTCGATTTCCTGTATCGCAGCCTGGAGCATGTCCAGCGAACGATCAGCGAAGCCTGGCAGGGTATTTCGCACCACGACTACGACCAGCAGCCCACCCACGGCTTTTACAGTGTGATTTACCTGGCTGAAATCAAAATCTGCATTCCGCTTTATGATCCTGAGATGCTGATCGCCGGGCTCAAACGCCAGGTGGAGACCTATCCTCCAAGGTTGAAGCAGGCGATCATTTCGGATTCGCTCTGGGCGGTGGAATTTACCCTGCTGCACGCCCGCAGCTTCGCCGCGCAAGGAGACATCTACAATACCGCGGGGTGCCTGGCACGGGCGGCATCCAGCCTCACGCAAGCTCTTTTCGCCTTGAACGAGCGCTATTTCATTGGCGATAAGCAGGCGATGGAGACGATTGCCGCCTTCCCGCTGCTGCCTGTGGGCTACGTTCAGCAGGTCGAGCGATTGCTGGCTTGTGCTGGCAGCAGCGCGCAGGAGCTGGCAGAAACGGCCGGCAATCTCGAACAGCTCTGGCGCAGCGTACTGGCGCTGCCTTGTGTGCAGTATGAGCCAAAGTTTCATGTCTGAAAAACCTTATTGACATGCCTGAAATCTTGCAAGAGTTCCGCACCTGGCAGGCTGCCTGCGAAGAAATGCTAGACAGGCCTTTTCCGCCGCAAAGCTCAATCCCTGGTATACCGCTGGCTGGCTCAATTACCAGATGATGTTGTGGGATTGGGTGAGCCTGGATGAATCCGATATACTCAGGGCGACCGATTGGCTGTACGAGAGAAAGCAAATCAGCGAGGAAGAGCGGGTTGAGTTTCAAAATTTTGTAAAACTCCATGCTTAAGTCCGGCTCGTCTATTCAAGGAAGGAAATATGGAACAGTTTCACGATTACATGGCTGAATACCGCAAACAGCTCGAAAAAGGGGCGATTCAAAAGGCATACAAAGGGCTGATAGATTACATCCTGGGTCTAAAAACCTATCTGCAGAAGAAGTATCCCGATTATTCAGTCTCCAGCAGCCTGTATTTTGGCTACATGGACATGACCTACTTCTCCTTTACGCCGGCCTCGCTCCAAAATCGGAAGCTGAAAATTGCGATCGTGTTCGTCTATGATACCTTTCGCTTCGAAGCTTGGCTGTGCGGAGCCAACCGGCAGGTGCAATCGGAATACTGGAAGCTGCTCAAGACGACCGGTTGGACTCAATACCACATCGTACCCAGCATCAAAGGAATCGATTCGATTGTAGAGCACGTATTGGTGGAGGAACCGAATTTTCGCGATCTGGATGTGCTGACCAGTCGAATCGAGCGCGGCGCCTTGAAGTTCATCGCGGATGTGGAAGGCTTCCTCGCTGCGCATTCCCTCTGACGCCGCTGGCGGGCATTTTGCACCAGGAAGCCGGTAAAAATTATGGGGCTGCGCCGCTTCTCTGATACAATCACCCCATGCAGTTTCCACCTCCGCTCAACTGTGCAATCCTGCGCGACGGTCCTGGCAACGAGTGGCTGTACTTCCATTCGCCGGTTGAGATTATCCAGGCTTACCAGCTCGACCAGGTACTGCCTGCCTTAGCACAGATCGAGAATCAGGTACAGCAGGGGCTGCACGCCGCCGGCTTCATCAGCTACGAGGCCTCGCCAGCCTTCGACCCCTGCCTGGAGACGCATCCTGCCGGCGATTTCCCCCTGCTGTGGTTCGGGCTGTACCCCGAGCCGCAGCGCCTGGCTCGCCTGCCCGTGCCTGCCGGTGAGGACGACCTGCCTGTACTGGACTGGCAGCCAAACGTCACCCGCCCCAGCTACGATGCCGCCATCGACCGCATCAAAGAGCACATCGCTCGCGGTGACACCTACCAGGTGAACTACACCATGCGGCTGCGCACGCCCTTCGATGGCGACCCGTGGGCGCTCTTTTTGCACCTGGCTGCCGCTCAGAACGCCGGTTACGCCGCATTCCTCGATACCGGGCGCTATGTGCTGTGCTCGGCCTCTCCGGAGCTGTTCTTCAAACTGGATGGCGAGACGATCAGCGCCAAACCAATGAAGGGCACCGCCAGGCGCGGCTGCACGCTGGCGGAGGACCGCGCCCAAGCTGGATGGCTGCATCACTCGGAGAAAGACCGCGCCGAAAACGTGATGATCGTGGACATGCTGCGCAACGACCTGGGCCGCGTGGCGCAGGTGGGCAGCGTGCACGTGCCACGCCTGTTCGAGGTGGAGCGCTATCCCACCGTGTGGCAGATGACCTCCACCGTTGCCGCCCGCACCCAGGCCTCTCTGGTGGAAATATTCAAAGCGATCTTTCCCTGTGCTTCGATCACCGGCGCTCCCAAGCGCCGCACCATGCAGATCATCGCTTCACTGGAGACCGGCCCACGCCGGGCGTACTGCGGCGCCATCGGCAGCCTGTCGCCAGGGCGCCGGGCGCAGTTCAACGTCGCTATCCGCACGGTGATCGTCGACCGGCAGCAGGCGCAGGCCGAGTACGGCGTGGGCGGCGGTATCGTTTGGGATTCGACCCGGCAGGGCGAGCACGACGAGTGCCTGGTGAAAGCGCGCGTGCTCACGGCCCCACGTCCAGATTTCCACCTACTGGAGAGCCTGCTGTGGTCGCCGGAGACCGGTCTGTATCTGCTGGAGGGTCATCTGCAGCGGCTGCGCGAGTCGGCTGAGTACTTTGATTTTCGTCTCGATGAAGCGCGTTTGCTGGCTGATCTGCATTCTTTCACAAAAGGGCTTCCGCCCAGTGCGCATAAACTGCGCCTGCTGCTCGCCAAAGACGGCGAACTCAAGCTCGAAGCGCAGCCGCTGGATGCAAGCGGGCTGCCGGGTGGTTGGCCACACGAGGCGCCGCGCTTAGAGCGTACCGCCAATGGGCTGCGGCTGGGGATTGCCCCGCAGCCGGTGGACCGAGACGACCCTTTCCTTTACCATAAGACCACCCGCCGCCAGGTGTACGATCAGGCGCTGGCTTCCTGCCCGGAATGCAGCGACGTGATCCTGTGGAACCAGCTCGGCGAGCTGACCGAAACCTGTTTCGGCAACCTGGTGGTGACGCTGGACGGTCAGCGGCTCACCCCGGCGCTGGGCTGCGGGCTGCTGCCGGGGGTGTTCCGCTCCTGGCTGCTGCAGACCGGGCAGGCGCAGGAAGCCGTGCTGCTGCGGGATGACCTCCCGCGCTGCACGGAAATTTATGTCGTCAATTCCGTTCGCGGTTGGCGGCAGGCTCAGGTGATGTATGGCACGCACGCTTACGCTTAAATTTACCCCTACCCCCGATGATTACGCCCGCACGGTGACGGTGATGACGCTCCGGCGCTGGCCGGTGCGCATCTTTACTGCGATGATGGTTGCTGCTCCATTAGCCGGTCTCTACATGCTGCTGACCGGCGGCGAGCAGCAGACTTACGTGGCGCTGTACTTCCTGCTGATGCCGCTGGTTTACTTCGTCTTTATCTTCTGGCTCAATCCCACCACGACCAGGCGCAAGATCGCCGCCAGCGAGCGCCTGCGCAGTCCATCTACCTGGATGGCAGGGGCGCGCACGCTGACCATCAAGAACGCTTACAAAGAACACAAGCTCAACTGGAGCGATTTCAGCCCGCTGGTAGAGCACCCCCGCTACTTCCTGCTGCCTTACCGCGATAAGCCGCGCGCCTACCATTTCCTGCCGCGGCGTGCCTTTGAGTCCCCTGAACAGGAACAGGCTTTCCTCGAGCTTGCCCGACAGGGCATCGCACAGCCCGGAAAGAAGAAAGAAAAACGTACATGAAGCTTACCCTGCTGCGCCACGCCACACTTCTGCTGGAATACGGCGGTCTGCGCCTGCTGGTGGACCCCATGCTCAGCACTGCCGGTGCGCTGGACCCGGTTGCCAATGCTGGCAACGAGCGGCGCATTCCACTGGTGGAGCTGCCGCTCTCACCGGCGGCGTTGGTCGAGCTGATCGCCAGCCTGGATGCTGTGCTGCTGACCCACTCCCACCGCGATCATTGGGATGCAGCCGCTCAGCAGATGCTGCCCAGGGAGCTGACCGTTTTGTGCCAGCCCGAAGACGAAACCAAGCTGAAGCAGGCCGGTTTTACGCAGGCGCAGGCGATTGAAGACAGCGTGCTGTGGTGCGGCGTTCGCTTGCACCGCACCGGCGGCGAACACGGCACTGGCGAGATCGGTAAACGCATGGGGCAGGTATCCGGCTTCATTCTGCAGACAGATGGCGAGCCTGCGCTCTACATTGCTGGAGATACCATCTGGTGCCCGGCGGTGGATCAGGCGCTGAAAGCGTTCTCGCCCCAGGTGGTGGTGATCAACGCCGGCGAAGCCCGCTTTCTGCAGGGCGATCCGATCACCATGTCCGCCGCGGACGTGGCACAGGTCTGTCGCGCCGCCCCCGATGCGCAGGTGGTCGCTGTGCACTTCGAGACGGTCAACCACTGCCGCCTGAGCCGAGCCGCGCTGCGAGAATTCCTGGTAGGCGAGGGGCTGCATGAGCAGGTGTGCATTCCGGCGGATGGGGAGATGCTTGAGTTCCCAAACGGGGTGGGCCTTGGCAGTTGAAGCAGCCATCCACGAATGATGCCACGAATACGCGAATGAACGCCCTTCTCGCGCGGCATTATTCGAGTATTCGTGATCTTATTCGTGGAAGGCTCACTGCCTCTTCAAATCTCAGTACCCTCCTGGAGGTATCGCTTTTATGCTTGTCAACCGCCTGAGCTTGTTGCTCTCCCTTCCCCTCCTAATCCTGCTTTCTGCCTGCAAGTCTCCAGCCTCGGAACCGCCGCTCGCAGATGGGCATTCCGGTGACGAGACCAGTCATGCCGCGGCAGCGACACCCCTGCCTGGCTGGAAAACTTACCACAATGAGAAATACGCCTTCACCCTGGACGTTCCACCGGGCTGGCGGGTAATGGAGACTCCCAACCCGGATTATCCAACAGAAAGCGAGCAGATCTGGCTCAGCGCAGAAGCCTTTCCGCCCTTTGCTGAGAACATTCTGCCGGACGTGCTGGTCACCATCTCTGCTGATAGCCCGGCCTCACGCTGGGAGCCGCAGTATTTCGACGATTACAGTGTTGAGCTGTTCGCAGGCGTGCTGCCGGTGGAGGGCACCTACGTCAGCGGGGTGCATAAAGAAACCGGTCGTCGCGAAGAGGTGGTGATTGCCCGCCTGCCGGGTGGGGCGTTCCTGGAGCTGCAGCGCAGCGGAGTGGAAGAGATGAGTGAGATATTTAACCAGGTGGTGAGGACGTTGAGGCCGGTGGAGTAGGGGGATAACACAAATTATGAGCTGGAATATAATAGAATAAGAAATCTGCGTACACCGGCGGATTAACCTCTTGGTGTCTGGCTCATCTGTGATCTGGGGATAAACCACAAGTCTCATGAATAAAACCTTACGCGTCATCCTGATCCTGCTTTCAATTCTCCTCGTGCTGTTGCTGGTTGTTCCTTTGCTCATCCCACTGCCGCCAGAGGGCGAGCGCTTCCCACCCGAGGCTCTGGCGGACGAGGACAGCCGGTTCGTCACACTGAACGGCATCCAACTGCACTACAAAACCGCCGGCAGCGGCGAGCCGGTGTATCTGCTGCTGCACGGCTTTCTCGCCAATACTTATACCTGGCACCGTGTGTTTGACGAGCTGGTGCAGGATGGGCGTGTGATCGCCTTCGACCGCCCGGCTTTTGGTCTTTCTGGACGCCCACTGGAATGGGAAGGACAAAACCCGTACAGCATGGGATCTCAGGTTGATCTGGTGGTGGCGCTGCTCGATCATCTGGGTGTGGAAAAAGCGGTGCTGGTGGGAAACTCCGCCGGTGGAACGGTGGCAGCCGAAGTCGCCCTGGCGCATCCAGAGCGCGTCCAGGCGCTGGTATTGGTGGATGCCGCCATTTATACCGGCGGCGGGGCGCCGGATTGGATCAAGCCGCTGCTGGCGACGCCGCAAGCAAGGCGCCTTGGCCTGTTCGTGGTGCGCCGCATCACCAGCGGCGGCAGCGTGAGCAACCTGATCGACCTGGCATGGCACGATCCCAGCGCGGTGACGGCGGAAACGCTGGAAGGCTACCGCACCACTTTCCAGGTGGAAAACTGGGATAAAGCGCTGTGGGAGTTTACCCTGGCGAGCCGCGAGAGCCGGCTGGCGGAGCGCATCACTCAGGTGCAGGTGCCGGTGCTGGTGCTCACCGGCGACGACGACCGCATCGTGCCAACCGAGGAAAGCATTCGCCTGGCAGGAGAGATTCCTGGGGCGGAGCTGGTGGTGTTTCCCAACTGCGGTCATGTGCCGCAGGAAGAATGCCCAGAAGCGTTTCTGGAGGCGGTGCGATAGTTTTTCGAATCTCTTCCAGTCCCAATTGGATCATCGGAATTGCAGCCCTCGTGAATGTCTTCTTGAGCTTGCGGATGGCGAATAAAGATGATGATTACGACGAGCGAACGTACTAGAATCGGTATCTTAGTAATTCTTTGCCTCGCCGGCTGCAGCGCGCCGCTTCAGCAGCCCTACCCATACCCGCTGCCAACTCCGACGGAGACCTCCGACTCTGCGCCGCTTACCCCGTACTATGGGCACCCTGCTCCGGCAGTGCTGCTCGTCGATGGGCAGGAACAAACCTCCGGTGTAGGCACCTATTTCTGGCATTTGGAAGCCAACGCCATTGTGCATGCCGACGCGTTTGCTGTCGTGGCCCCCACCCGACCGCTCACTGTCACCGTTCCATTCACCGCCACGCTGATCCTGCCCGTGCCGCTGCCACCATTGACACTGCAGGCTGCGTTTTATCCGGTTACCCATGCCGACCGCTGGCGTTACCAGAAGGGATTTTCTACATTGCTGGAATACGAGCACTGGGATCCATCCCCTCGAGCAGCGCAGCAGCTGCCGCGGGAATTCCGCCAGGATCTCTACTTCGTGGATTTTCCGGAAAGCCTTTACATTTACGACGTTCGCGCTGAGTGGGCCGGCCTGGGCAGTGTGAATTATGGCTTTTTGCTGTACATCGTCAATGCACAGGAAAAATGGGACCCCCTGGCAGCGCCTGACCGCCGGCTACCGTATCCCGGGCCAGGCCCAACCCCACTGGCATTGCCTGCACCGGCATACAACCCCTACCCAACGCCGTAGCGAAGCAGCCGCGCATCGAAAAAGTGGACTTCGTCTAGAATCCTCGTTGATAGAAGAGTATAATGATCTTCTTGCTCTGAAATACAAGCACACAACCTATTTGTCGAAAGGAAGTGGAGGTATTTCCGTGAAGATCCCTCACGAAATCAAGGCATTGATCGAATCGGGCTGCCCGGCCCACCTGGTCACGCTCAACCGCGACGGCAGCCCTCAAATGACGCTGGTCTGGATTGGGCTGGAGGGCGACGATCTCGTCGCCGCTCATCTGCCCCGGAATCAGAAGGTCAAGAACATCCAGCGTGATTCGCGCGTCGCGGTTTCGCTGCTGTCGGAGACGAAGAGCGCCATGGGCCTAACCGAATACGCCGTGCTGTATGGGGAGGCGCGTATCACGGAGGGCGGCGCGCCCGAGCTGCTTCAAAGGCTGGCGGAGGTTTATATCGGACCGGGGGTGAAGTTCCCACCGATGGACAATCCCCCGCCTGGCTATGTAACACGAATTCAAGTGGCTCGCATCGAAGGTGTCGGCCCCTGGACGGGGCGCCCGGTGTGAGTTTTGGCCGAGGTGTGTTCCGGCTGGAGGGATGTAGCTACACAGAGCATCGACGAGTCGCGCTACTCGCTGCGCTTCACAATGCACGCTCATCTCTAGACGCCGGTAAGCTGATAGACCTGGATCAGATTGCCGCAAGTATCATCAAGAATCGCCGCGGTGGTCATGCCCATGTTGGTGGGCTCCATGGTGAATACCACGCCCAGGTTCTTCAACCGCTCGTACTCATATTGGATGTCGTGCACCTGGAATGCGGTGAACGGTATCCCATCTCGCACCAGGGCTTCTTTGAGCGCCTTCATGGCAGGGTACTCGGCATTCGGTTCGAGCAGCAGCTCGACGCCATCCGGAGCTTCGGGAGAGACGACCGTAATCCACCGGGCGCCATCTCCCAGCGGGATATCGCGCTTCTTCACAAAGCCCAGGATCTGGGTATAGAAGTGCAGTGCCTGGTCGTAATCCCCAATCGATACGCTACTCAGTGATATCTTCATGGAAACTTATCCTTTCTTCAGGAGTTGGGTTGCTGCCCGGCAGCCGAGCCGGCGAAATTCGCTGGGGCTGATCCCAAAATACTGCCTGAACGCCTTGCTGAATCCGGCATGGGTATCATAGCCGGCTGCCAGGGCAACTTCGGTGATGTCCACTGCGCCCATCCGTAGCTTTCGCCCGGCGCGTTCCATACGAATCCGGCGAACGTAGCTGGCGATGTTCTCGCCGGTCTGGGCGGTGAAGATGCGGTGAAAATGGGGCACAGAGAATCCCGCCACTGCTGCCAGCGCTTCCCGGTCGAGCGGCTCGCCGATATGCTCGCGGATGAACTCGGTCACATCTGCGATGCGCTCGGAATAAGCTTGAAGGGTATGCGATCCGGCCATATTGGACCCATTATAGTATATAAGAACAGCCGTTCGCTACTCCGGGTGTATCATGATCGAGCATTAACGATCCACTGCTTCAGGCGCCGCTGCACGGCGCGGGTAGAAAATAACCAGTAATCCAATAAAGATGAGCGGGAGGAACGATGCGGTAGAAACCTGCGCCAGGGTAACCGCCCCGCTCAGTACGTAGTACATCGTTCCAAGCCAGTCGACGACCTGAACTCCGATCATTGCCCTGATCCAGGCTGGATGCCGCACCGGCTCACGCGCAGCGAGGAACATGCCGTAAGCGAAGCCCCAGGCACGCGCGCTGAACATGCCGAACATCCAGTACGCCCACGCCGGGGCTTCTGTAAGCCCCAGCATGGAGCTAAATCCGGCAGGGGCAAACGCGAAGACTGCTCCCAACACCAGTTGAACGATGCCGATGAATACCAGGCTGATACGCAAGAGTTGATGCCTCATTCTATATTCTCCAAAGCTAACTTGGTCGGTGAAGATTGATCGAACACGATTTACGGGATGCGGTGGGCGAATGCCAGACTCAACATGACCCCAACGCCGACGATGCCTGCAAAAAGGATCGGCAGTAAGACGCTGTCTTTGAGCCTGGATTTGCTAAACCGGAACAGCAGGTATCCCACAAGCAGGTTAGCCGCCCCCCAAAGCACGTTGATCGTTGGGGACGAATTTCCAAATCCCGGCGGATCGGCGAACGGCGATGGAAACTGGTTGCCAGAAATGCCATTGATGTAATGTGGGATGGAGTTCGCCAAGAAAATACCGGCAAACACGGCAGTAACGTAGTGGTGCCATCCTGGTTTTTGAACGGTTTCATTCTGCATGACAAATTCTCCTTCTTTGGTTTCTATCGTTTCTCTGAAGCGTTGACAATCTTAGCACCCATTGATATACTTTGTAAAGTAGTTACAATAAAGTGCTATAGTTACATTTTATAAACTATAAGGAGACAAAATGGGAGATAAAAACTGCCCGGTTGAGCGGACGGTCAATTTGATCGGAGGAAAGTGGACGCTGTTGATCCTGCGTGACTTATTCGAAGGCACCCGGCGGTTTGGTGAGCTGCGTGTATCGCTGGCGGGAATCAGCCCGAAAACGCTTACCGAGAAGCTGAGAGAGCTGGAGCAAGCCGGCATCGTCAAACGCAAGATTTATGCGGAAGTGCCGCCGCGCGTTGAATACTCGCTGACCAGACGGGGTCAGAAACTGGACAAGATATTTAATGAGATGAAAGCGTGGGGGTCACAGCTTCCTGAAGCGCTTACCCCGGTGTTTGATGAGAGCTACTGATATTTTCCCCCGATAAAGCAGGTCGCATGTAGTGGGCCACGCACAAGGGTCTAGATCCTTCACTTCGTTCAGGATGACAGATCAAAAAAGAGGAGCCCAGGTATGAAACACTACGACGACACGACCTACGGACAGAGGATTGCAGAAATCTATGATGAGCTGTACAGCGATTTTGACCCGGCAGCCATCGACCTGCTGGCAGAGCTGGCAGGGGAGGGGACTGCCCTCGAGCTGGGTATCGGCACCGGGCGGATTGCCCTGCCGCTGCACGAACGGGGAATCCGCGTACATGGCATCGACGCTTCGGAGGCCATGCTCGCCCGATTGAAAGCCAAGCCGCACGGCGACCACCTGCCGCTGCACACCGGCAGCTTCGCCAGCTTCGCGCTGGAGCAGCGCTTCAACCTGATCTACGTGGTCTTCAACACTTTCTTCGCCTTGCTGACGCAGGAAGAGCAGGTGAACTGTTTCCAGAGCGTGGAACGTCACCTGACTCCGGTCGGTATATTCCTGATCGAGGCCTTTGTTCCCGACCCATGCCGGTTTGTCAATCACCAGACGTTGCGTGTAGTCGGCATGCGCGAAGATTTACTGCGCTTCGACGCCTCGCAATACGATCCGGTGAGGCAGCAGGTGGTGTCGCAGCACGTTTTTCTTTCCGCCGAAGGCACACGCATGTTTCCGGTAAAACTGCGCTTCGCCTGGCCTTCTGAGCTGGATTTGATGGCGCGACTGGCAGGGTTGAGCCTGCGCCAGCGTTGGGGTTCCTGGGGTAAAGATCCATTCAATCGCGAGAGCCAGAAGCATATTTCGATATTTGCTCCAGGGAAATCGTGATCGCGTGTTCAGGGCACTAAAGCGGTATAATCAGATCGAATACATCTGAATTATACTAGCGGTGTTGGCAGGATGGCTGCACCAGGAGGCGGTGGCTTATGCGCGCTCAGATGGAACAAGATGCCAGAGTAGAGCATGTCTGGAGGGAGTTTCTAACCCGAGGGGTGACCGAGGATCAGCGCCGCTTAAGGATCCTGCTCAAGATGCTGCCCGGCGATCCGCGCTGCAAGAACTGTTATGTACCATTTCGCGGCGCTGGAAGCGGATTTGCACGGGCAATCCTCCGCAAGTATCCCTCGAATCTAAACCCACAACTGTGCAACTCCTGCGAAGAGTTTGCCAGGAAATACCCGGGCGGGGCGGAGGTCGAGCTCTCGCTGCTTTTTGCCGATGTGCGCGGTTCCACCAATCTGGCCGAATCGATGGGCACGCGTCAGTTCAGCAGGCTCATTAGCCGGTTTTACGCCACCGCCACCGATGTAATGGGGCGATCGAACGCTTTAATCGATAAGATCATTGGAGATCAGGCGGCAGCCATGTACGTTCCGGGCATGGCTGGTCCTGAACACGCGCTCCGGGCTCTTGAAGCCGGGCAGGAGATTTTGCGCGCGACAGGTCATTCTCGCTCAGAGGGCCCCTGGATTCCGCTGGGAGTTGGCGTGCATACCGGCATCGCCTACGTAGGCGCAGTTGGCTCGCGAGATGGCTCTATTGACATCACAGTCCTCGGCGATGTAGCCAATACTGCAGCGCGGCTGGCTTCAGCAGCGCGCGTGGGTGAAATTCTCATCAGCGATGCGGCCTACACCGCTGCTGGAGCAAATTATGGCTCGTTGGAGACGCGTTCACTTGATTTAAAGGGCAAAAGCCAGCCGGTGGTTGTCCACGTGATGGCGCTGGCGGCCCTGATTTCCGAGGCATCTTAAGAGCCAGGCGGCGGACGGCCGCGGTGGAGTGAGCAAGCGATTGATTGGGGGGTATGCTAAAATTAATACAGCCCAAAGGGCAGCTACAACCAGGTTTGCCTGCCGAGGCGTAAACACCGTTTCCCACGCCTGATTCACGAGGTTGGACTGGTACTGCATGCATGACCTACCCTTATTGATCAATATTACCCTGGCGCTCCTGGTAGCGTTTATTGGTGGGATCATCGCCCGCCGGGTCGGGCTTCCGACGATCGTCGGCTACCTGCTGGCAGGGATTTCGATCGGTCCATTCACGCCGGGCTTTGTGGGTGATATCGGAACCATCCAGCAATTGGCTGAGCTGGGTGTGATATTTTTGATGTTCGGAGTTGGCCTGCATTTTTCCTTCAAAGACCTGTGGCGCGTACGAGACATCGCCATCCCCGGTGCGCTGCTGCAAACCGCACTGGCGAGCCTGCTTGGGATTGCCCTGACCCAGATATGGGGATGGCCAATCTCCTCAGGAATCGTTCTGGGGTTGGCCATTTCGGTTGCCAGCACGGTGGTTCTACTGCGCGGTTTGATGGACAATTCGCTGCTTAACACCTCTCATGGACAGGCAGCAGTGGGCTGGTTGGTGATGGAAGATATCCTTTCCGTGCTAATCCTGGTGCTCATGCCGGCTTTGGTCCAAAACGAGCAGGGTTTTGATTGGAGCTCCCTGGCAATCACGCTGGTGAAGGCAGCCGCATTTATTCTGATTATGTTCTTCGCCGGGGCACGTTTGATCCCCTGGTTGCTCGAACGCATTGCCCATACCCGCTCGCGAGAGCTGTTTATCTTAGCGATCCTTGCGATCACTCTGGGAACCGCGATGGGTGCTTCCGAACTGTTTGGTGTCTCCCTGGCACTTGGCGCTTTCGTAGCCGGGGCAATTATCAGCCAATCTCGTCTGAGCCACCAAGTTGGAGCGGATGTGTTTGCTTTCCGGGAAGCGTTTTCAGTGTTGTTCTTTGTCTCTGTGGGGATGTTGGTGAACCCTTTTTTCTTGTGGCAAAACCTGGGACAGGTGGCTGCTTTGACCTTCCTGGTTGTATTCGGAAAACTGGTCATTGTGATCTTAATGGGGCTGTTGTTCCCTCGACCGGCGCGCACCTTTCTGGTGGTTGCCGTTGGGTTAAGCCAGATCGGTGAATTTTCCTTCATACTGGGTCAGGGTGGGTTGTCACTCGATTTGCTTACCGGGGAACAATATTCTTTGATCCTCGCCGCCGCACTGATCTCAATCACCGCCAACCCATTCATGTACAGGCTTTTACCGGTGTTAGAAAAATGGCTGCAGCTAGTCCCTGGATTCTGGCGGAAATTGGAGGCGAACAGGCCCTTGCCCGAGATCGACGAACAGCGGCTGGTTGATCACGTGGTGGTTATTGGGTATGGTAGAGTGGGCAGGCACCTGGTAGACGTGCTCACGTTGCTCAACATATCGATATTGGTGTTGGAATCAGATGTGGAGGTAGTTGAGAAATTGAATGCTGCCGGCATTGCCACCTTATATGGGGATGCTGCCAACTCGGAAGTAATCACCCATGCCCATCTGGAACGGGCGCGGGCGCTTGTCGTAACCGTCCCAGAAGAGTCTGCCGCGGCGATGATTGTCGCTGCAGCCCGGATGCTGAATCCGGATCTCCCCATCATTGTCCGGGCTGGAACAGAGGAAGGAGTACGCTATCTGGCTGAATTAGGCGGCACGCACATCGTCCATCCAGAGTTGGAAGGCGGGCTGGAGATTGTGCACCATACGCTGCTGCAGCTCGGTTTCCCGCTGCGAGAAGTGCACGAGTATTCGGAATCGGTCCGCCGCGATCGTTATGACATTACGATCAGCTCCAGCGATGAGCACCGTTCCCTGCACGATCTCTTAATTGCCGCTGACAGCATCGAGATCATCTGGGTGAAGTTAGGAGATGGTAGTCCATCGGTTGGAAAAACCCTGAGGGAAGCCAATATCCGCAGCCAGACTGGGGCATCGGTGGTTGCTTTGATACGAGATGAACAGATTATTGCGAATCCTAAATCACTGGATAAGTTCAAAGCCGGAGACCGGGTTGGTTTGATCGGTGAAAAAGAGCAGTTAGAAAATGCGCGCAGTTGGCTGGAGGCGAACACCGAGGAATCCTATGACTGATTACGCGATCCGTACAGAGAACCTGAGCCGGCGCTTTGGCGCAGTCCTGGCGCTGGACCGCCTGTCGCTAGAAGTGCAGCGCGGGATGGTATTTGGCTTCCTGGGGCCGAACGGCGCCGGCAAGACCACCACCATCCGACTGCTGTTGGGTTTGCTGGAACCCAGCGATGGGCGGGCGGAGGTGCTGGGCTTCGAGACCCAGACGCAGGCGGACGAGATCCGTCTGCGCACCGGAGCGCTGCTGGAACACGCGGGGCTATACGAGCGCCTGAGCGCAGAGGACAACCTGGAATTCTATGGGCGCATCTGGCATATTCCGCCGGATGCGCGCCAGAACCGCATCCGCGAGCTTCTCTCACATCTGGATTTGTGGGAACGGCGCAAGGATCTGGTGGGCGGCTGGAGCCGGGGGATGAAGCAGAAGCTGGCGATCGCCCGCACCTTGCTGCACCGCCCAGAGCTGATCTTCCTGGACGAGCCGACCGCCGGGCTTGATCCCATCGCCGCCGCCGCGCTGCGCTCTGACCTGGAAAACCTGGCAGCCCGCGAGGGCGTGACGGTTTTCCTCACCACGCACAACCTGACGGAGGCCGAGAAGCTGTGCCAACGGGTGGGGGTCGTGCGCCAGGGACAGCTGGTCGCCGTGGGCAGCCCGGACGAGCTGCGCCACCGCCAGGCTGCGCTGCGCATGGAAATCCTGGGGCGCGGCTTCACCGAGAGTCTGCTGGCATCTCTGCGCGCCCATCCGGACGTCGCCCGGGTCGAGCAGCAAGATAAACGCCTGTTGATCGATTTGCACGGGGCGGTGGATACCGCCCCGCTGGTAGGGCTGGTCGTGGCGGCGGGTGGGCAGGTAGAAGAAGTGCGCCGCGCCAGCGCCAGCCTGGAAGACGTATTCCTGACCTTGATGGAGGAAGAGAAATGACCGACGACATCACTGCCATCCTGTGGAAAGAGTGGAAGGAAGTCCTCAGCCAGGGGGGCGGTCGTGGGCGCCTGGGCTTGCTGGTCTTCGTCGGCGTATTTGGCATCTTTATGCCGCTGCAGATGGGCCGTGACTGGATCGAATCGCCCTCGGTGCTGTTCTACTGGGCCTGGGTGCCGCTGTTTCTGGTGTCGTCGGTGATTGCCGATTCGTTTGCCGGGGAGCGTGAGCGCCATACGCTGGAAACACTGCTCGCCAGCCGCCTCTCCGACCGGGCGATCCTGTTCGGCAAAGCCGGCGCTGCGGTGGGCTACGGAGCGGGCTTGACCTGGATCAGCCTGCTGCTGGGGCTGGTCACTGCCAACCTGGTGCACGGTCAAGGAACGCTGCTGATGTATTCGCTGCCGGTAGGCGCCGGCATCATTGCCCTCAGCCTTTTGGGCGCAGGGTTGGCGGCGGGGGCCGGGGTGCTTATCTCACTGCGCGCCCCCAGCGTGCGCCAGGCGCAGCAAACCCTGAGTATTACGATCATGCTGCTGCTCTTTGTGCCGGTCTTCGGCGTGCAGGCGCTGCCCGAGGCGTGGAAAGAGCGCATTTTCGGCAGCCTGATGGCGATCAATGTCAATCAGGCGCTGCTGGTGGCGGTGCTGATTCTGGGTGGATTAAATGTCCTCTTCCTGGCGATGGCGCTGGCGCGATTCCAACGAGCGAAGCTGATTCTGGACTGACCACGGTATGAAATCAAAGGGACAGAACACCATCATGTTCTATTTATCTGCTTTTGTAGCCGTCCTCGGCGCAGTTGGTTACAACTACTTTGTGAAGATGGTTCCAGCCACGATCAACCCGGTTATGTCGGTGATGGGCAGCTACCTTGCCGTATTGGGGATGGGTGTTCTGCTGCTGCTTTTCTTCCCTGCCGAAGGGGGATTGCTGGTGCAAATCCGCCAGTTGAGCTGGATCCAGCTTGTGCTGGCAGTGACTGTGATCATGATCGAGCTGGGTTTCCTGCTGATGTACCGCTACGGCTGGAATCTGAGCACGGGGAATCTGGTTACAGGTGTATTCGTCAATATCATTCTGGTGGGACTCGGGCTGGCGCTGCTGGGCGAGAAAGTCAGTCCCATCAACGCGCTGGGAATCGTTCTCAGTATGGTGGGTGTGGCGCTGATCAGCTATCGCTAAAGGGAGTGCGACAAATTTTTAAGACGATCCTGGCAGCGATCACTTGAACTGGTCGCTGAACACTGCGATCTGCCCGCAGTGCTCGCGTTTGTGCCCGTAGTAGGTATAGACGATGAAATCCTCCAGGTCGTACTCTTCTCCATACCAGGGAAGTGCGCCTTGCTTTCTCCAGATTTCATTGGGAATCCGAGGGGCGGCTGCCATCACTTTATGATAGGCAACCTTGTATTCCCCCAGAACCGATTCCATCGAAAGTTTCTTGCGCAGCTCGACTTCAGTGTCATTGAAACCTATCCTGTCCCTGGTGAATTTTTCCAGGTAATACGTAGGACCGGGATCCAGGAAATTATTCAAGGTCTCGACCAGCACCTGCTCGAAAGAAGATAAATGGGCAATGAGATCCTTGACGGACCAGTACCCGCAAGCCCCGGAGGTATACCACTGCTCCTTGGGGAAATTCTCTAATGTGCCCAGTACCGTCAGGTGACCATACTTGAGAATATCATTCGGGTTCATGGAATAATCCTTTAAATTGCTTAAAAAAACTGGATGTTATTTTGATAAATTGGAGTTATTATATCCTGTATAGTGCCGGGAATATCATCACATTATACAAATTAAAGGAAAACTTAAGCTATGCTTATCGATCCCGATTTTGCCCTGAGGGTGACCTTCCTGCTTGCCTTCGTGCTGGTGTTCGCGATTTCCAGCTACTACCGCAGAAGAGCGCGGCAGGAAGGTGGAACCATCGCTCGAAAAGAGGAGGGTGCTGCGATTCTGGCCCTGCGCATGGTCTTCGCCCTGCCGTTGTTCATCTCGCTGCTGCTCTACGCCTTCTATCCCAGGTTGCTGGCGTGGTCGGTCGTGCCGCTGCCGCTGTGGCTGCGGATCATTTTCGCAATCGCCGCTTTGCTGTGTGTTCCGCTGAGCCTGTGGGTGTTTCGCAATATCGGAAAGAACGTCTCCGAGACGGTGCTGGTCAAAAAGGGGCACGAACTTGTCACCTCGGGACCATACCGCTGGGTGCGCCACCCGCTGTACGCCACGGCGCTGCTGCTGCTGTGCTCGGCGAGCGTGATGGCAGAGAGCTGGTTTCTATTTGTCTATTTTGTCGCCGCAGCGCTGGCGTTCCGGTTCGAGGTCATCCCGCAAGAGGAAAAGCGGCTGGTAGAGGCGTTTGGTAACGAATATCGGGAGTACCAGGGCAGAAGCGGGGCATTACTGCCGAAAATATTCTGATATAGTTAGTGCATGTCCCTGCGCACCCGGCTGACGATCTTTGTCCTGCTGTTTGGCTGTGTGGTCCTCACCAATCTGCTGGCGCTGCTGTACCTGACGCGCTCTGTTTCAGACTCGCTGGCGGCGATCGAACGCATCCGCCAGCGGCAGCTCCTGGCAGCGCAGATGGTTGCCCATCTACGTGACGCCGAGTCGGCGCTTTACCGCTACCAGATCATCGGAGAAGAAGGCTTTAAGCACCAGTTCGCAGAGCAGTTGAAAAACTTCGGCGCGTTCCTGGACCAGTATTTTGCGCTTGCCGGCAGCCCGCAGGAACAGGACTGGCACACTCTGCTGCAAAACTCCCACCAACAGGCGAACCGCACCGGCAGCGAGCTGATCGAGCTGCGCGACCAGCAGGAGCGGGATTTGCAGACCTATCTGGACAGCCAGGCGCAGCTCACCGACCTGCTGCTCCTAAACGCAAAATCTGCCCATCTGGAAGATGCTGCCTACCAGACCAGCATCACCGCCATGCAGGACGCCTCGCGCGCCATGCTGTCGGCAGTATCCGGATACCTGGCCTCGCCGGATGAGACCAAGCGCGTGCGTTTCACGGACGCCGCCGTCAATTTCCGCCGAGCGTCCAACGAGTTCGCCTTCCTGGCGCAGGCCGAAGAAGAAACGCTCCAAACCGAGATCGTGTCGATTTTCGACCAGATGCAGATGCTCGGCTCGCGGCTGATCAGCCAGCGCGACCTGCAGCAGTCTCAGTACGCCAATTTCATCGCCATCACGCATACTGCCGGACAGCAAACCATCGTCGGAAAGATCGAGCCGCATGAAGCGGCGTCCTTCGCCAGCGAGCAGAAAAACCTGCAGCAGGCGGTCAACACTGCCATCCTGGTCAGCGTGCTGGTGACCGTGGTATTGTCGTCATTTACGATCGTATTCATGATCTACCTTACCCGGCAGGTCAACTCTCGCGTCAATGCCCTGCTGCGCGGGGCGGAGCGTGTGGCAGGCGGCAATCTGCTTCACCCGGTAGGCATCAACGGCAGCGACGAATTTGGACGGCTGGCAACGTCCTTCGATAACATGATGAAGGGACTCGCCAGCCGCGAGGAGCGACTGCGGGCGCTGATTGGCAAGATGGCGCAAATTCAAGACGAAGAACGCCGTCTGATCGGGCTGGATTTGCACGATGGTTTGACGCAGCTGATCATTTCCGCCAATATGCACTTCAATACTCTGAACGCGCTGCTGGGCTCCCGGTTGGAACCCGAGGCAATGCAGGAGCTGGATGTGGGGCGGACGCTGGTGCGGCAGTCGATCGACGAGGCCCGCAAAGTCATCGCCGAGCTGCGCCCGACGGTGATCGATGATTTCGGCTTGAAAGAGGGGCTGCGCCGCTACCTGGCGGAAATCTGTGATGCCCAAAAATGGTCTTGTGACATCCGCATCGAAATCGATGCTCTTGAGGTCCTGCCTCCGGTGGATACGGCAATCTTCCGCATCGTGCAGGAAGCCATGTCAAACATTCGCAAGCACGCCCAGACGTCCAGGGTGCAGGTGGTGCTGCACGTACAGCGGAACGACCTGTACCTGCAGGTGCAGGATTGGGGGCGCGGCTTCGATCCGCAGGCCTTTGTGGACGACATGAGCCACCTCGGGCTGGTATCTATGCAGGAGCGGGCGCAGATGCTGGGAGGCAGTTTCCATATCGAAAGTAAAAAAGGGCAGGGCACGACGGTCAGCGTGACCATCCCGCTGGCAGCCCTGGCAGAGAGGAGCGGCAATGTCGCAAGGTGAGATCACTCTGGTTATCGCCGATGACCATCCCATGGTGCGGGCGGGGCTGCGCAGCATGCTCGGTGCATCCCGGATAAGGGTGGTTGGGGAGGCGGGCAGCGGCGAGGAAACGCTGGATGTGGTCCGTAAATCTCAGCCGCAGGTGGTATTGATGGACATTCGTATGCCTGGTATGGATGGCATCCAGGCGCTGGAAGCCATGCGCGCCGAAAAGCTGCCCGGGCGGGTGATCATGGTGACGACATACCGCTCCACCTCCTACCTGCTGCGCTCGCTGTCGATGGGGGCGGCGGGCTTCGTGCTCAAAGATGCTTCGCGCGAAGAGCTGCTGGCTGCCATCTACTCGGTGGCGGACGGCGCCTCACTGGTGGACAGCCAGTTCTTGCAGGATGTGCTGCGCTCGCTTGAGCAGACAGACGCCAGCGAGATCGCCGGTGCAGAGCGGCTGGTCGAGCCGCTGACCGCCCGTGAAATGGACATCTTAAAACTGATGGTCGAAGGGCTGACCAACCAGGCAATCGGAGATGTGCTTGGTTTGAGCGCCGGGACGGTGAAAGGCTACGCTCAGACGGTGATGCATAAATTGGGCACCAACGACCGCACCCAGGCGGCTGTCAAAGCGATCCGGCTGGGCTTGGTGAAGTGAATTGAAATCTATGAAGCTATGGGAAAGACTGAAACACAAAGACCACAAAGGATGAACACAAAGAACGCCAAGATTTTAGTAAGAACCTTTGTGTTGATCCTTATTCTTCGCGGTTCGCATGAACACACATCAATAAAGGAGCATGCATGGAAACCTCAAACGAATCTCCCACCAATCCGGTCAAGATAAAACTGAAAGACGGCGGGAAAACCGCCGGCGCCTGGCTCGGTTCGGCGAGTCCGGTCATCGCCGAGGTCGTGAGCCTGGCGGGTTTCGATTGGGTGGTGATCGACTTGGAACACGGCGCCGGCGACGAAATGACCATGCTCAGCCAGCTCCAGGCAATGAAAGCTTCCGGGGTGGTGCCGCTGGTGCGCGTCGCAGGGAATGATCCATTGATCATCAAGCGCACCCTGGATGCCGGCGCCTGGGGTGTGGTGGTTCCCGATATCCGCTCCCGAGAAGAGGCCGAAGCTGCTTTCCGGGCGATGAAGTACCATCCTCTAGGCACGCGCGGCATCTCGGGCAATACCCGCGCCGGGGCTTACGGTCTGCAAAACAGCAAGCTGCTGATGGAAACCGCCAACGAGCGCACCATGCTGGTGGCGCAAATCGAGTCGCCGGAGGCAGTCGCCAACCTGGATGAGATCCTGGAAGTTGCGGGGATCGACGTGTTCTTCATCGGACCGCGCGACCTGGGGACTTCGCTGGGCTACTTCAACAACGCCACGCACCCCGAGGTAAAGAAGGTGATCGCCGTCATTGAGCGAAAAGTGCTGGCGGCAGGCAGGGTGCTGGGCACGGTCACCGATTCCTGGGAAGCAGCGCAGGAAAGGTACCAGCGCGGCTACCAGTTCCTTTCGCTGCTATCGGAAGTTCCGGCGATCGGCAGGTTGGCGAGCGATCTGGTGGTGAAATTCAAGCAGGCTTTCTAGCCGGCCCAGGCTGCGATAACTACCGGATGGAGGGAAGAAAACCCCCCATCCGGTAGTTATTATTTTTAATTATTTCCGCTATTCTAATCACAGGATGACTGCGAAAATTTTACGCCAGCTGCTTGAGAAACCAAACATCCTGGTCGCACCGGGCGCGGTGGATGCGCTGACCGGTCGCCTGATCGAAGACGCCGGCTTCGAAGCCGTCTATGCTTCTGGAGCGGGCATCGCCAACGCGCAGTTTGGTTTGCCGGATATCGGGCTGATCACCATGAGCGAGATGATCGAATCGATCGGTCGCATCGTAAAAGCGGTGAGCATTCCGGTGATCGCCGATGCCGATACGGGCTACGGCAGCGCGCTGAACGTGATTCGCGCCGTGCAGGTCTACGAAGATGCGGGCGTGGCTGCCATCCAGCTGGAAGATCAGGTTACCCCCAAAAAGTGCGGTCATTTCAGCGGCAAGGAAGTCATTCCGGCGGAAGAAATGGTGCAGAAGATCCACGCCGCCATCAAGGCGCGCCATGAGATGCTGATCGTAGCCCGTACGGACAGCCTCGCCACCCATGGGTTGGATGAAGCGATCCAGCGGGCAAAATTGTACGCCCAGGCGGGGGCAGACCTGATATTCGTCGAAGCGCCCACCCAGCGCGACCAGATTGCCGCCCTGCCGAAGCAGATCGCCGCTCCGCTGCTGTTCAATATGACCGAAGGCGCCCGGACACCGGTCATCGGGCATGATGAGCTGCAGGAGATGGGCTACCGGGTTGTCATTCACCCCAACCTTGCCATGCGCATCGCCGCCCGCGCGGTGCAGAGCGCGCTTGCCGTGCTACAGAAGACCAGGTCCAGCGAGCTGCTGGTACCGTCCATGCTGGATTGGGACGAGCGGCAGCGCCTGGTGCGGCTGCCCGAGTGGGATGCGCTGGACCATGAATTGAGCCGTTCTGTTCCCAGAGCGGTTTCAAGATAACCCTTTTCCCCAAGGAGGAAGAAATGTCTCGAAAGTTGTACAGTATCCTATCCCTGCTGCTGCTGGCTGCCATGCTGCTGACCGCATGCGGCGGCGCAGCAACCCAACCGCCCGCTGCCGCCACCGAACCGCCCGCTGCGGCAACCGAGATGCCGGCTGCGAATCCCCTGGCGGAGTATGGTTTGCCCGACTACTATCCTGCCGAATACATCAGCGTGGTCGAAGGCTCGCAGCAGGAAATGCAAACCGTTTCCGACGGGCTGATTGTGTATTCGATCATGGGCGAAAGCAACTGGGCGCCTGTTCTGGCAGCCTTCTATGCCAAATTCCCCTGGATGCAGGATAAGGTGACTGCCCTCGACCTGGGCTCCTACGAAGTCTTCGAGCGCTACTACTCCGAATCTGCCAGCAACGCCCGTACCGGCGACATGATCATCACCTCCAGCTATGATGCCTGGCAGGAATTCATCGCCAAGGGCAACCTGGTTGAATACACTTCTCCCGAGGATGCCTACGTTCCGGATTGGTCGAAGCTCACCAATGGCATGTACACCTTCTCCAGCGACCCGATGATCCTGATCTACAACAAGCAGCTTGTGGCAAGCCCGCCAGCCTCTTTGGCTGACCTGGCGGCCCTGATCACTGCCGACACCGCAGCCTATAAGGGCAAAGTGACCACCTACGATGTGCTAACCAATGCCACCGGTTTCGCCATCAACTGGTTCTGGTTAAAGAATGCCGGCGAGCCCGGCTGGGAAACGCTCGCCCAGATCGGCCAGTCTACCCCCACACGCCAAAGCTCCGCCGGCAACATGGTCAACGCGGTCATCTCGGGTGAAGCGCTGGCTGGCTACTTCGTCTCCGCCATCTCGGTGTTCCCCAAGTTCCCGGATGCCGAACCGGTGCTGGGATGGAGCTATATCACCGACGGGCAGCCAATTCTGGTGCGCGGCCAGGCGATCACCGCTGCAGCCAAGGCTCCTAACTCAGCCAAGCTGCTGATGGACTTCGTTCTCTCCGCTGAAGGTCAGATCGCCGTCTCTCAAGGCGGATTGACTGCCTACCGCGATGACATGGCCAGCCAGGCAGACCGGCATCTATCTGCCATCACCGAGGCCGTTGGCGCCGACAACATGGTGTACTTCTCCCTCGATCCTGAACTGCTCGACCAGGCTGCAAAGGATGCCTTCCTGGAGCGCTGGGATACCACGGTTCCCGCTCCTTCTCAATAAGCATTACAATCAATGGGGGAGGGTGTAAACCCTCCCCCTACCGCTTGCTCCGCAGACGCCTAAGGAAAAGATTGAAACACAAAGACCACAAAGGATGAATACAAAGATCGCAAAGATTTGAATAATAACCTTTGTGGACTTCGCTCCTGCTTTGTGTCCTTTGTGTTGAGCGGTTCACATCAACAAAGGAGTGAAGATGGCATCCATCACCCGGGCCGGACAGCCGCTGAAACGATCCTGGGACCGCGCCATCCAGTGGGGCGTGGTTGTCATCACTGCCATCCTGGTGGTCTTCCCCGCCTGGCCCATCCTGCTGCAGAGCGTGATGGACAGGCCTCTTTACGATAAAGCACGCGCGTTTACCCTCAATAACTTCACCAAAGTTTTCGCCAACCCGGAGCTGTACGAGGTTGTCGGCAGGACGGTCGTGTTTGGACTGGCTACTACCGCATTGTCGGTCGGTATCGGCATGCTGCTGGCGATTTTTATCGTACGCACCAATATGCCCGGGCGGCGTTTATTAAGAAACCTGATCACCATCCCATACTATGTTTCGCCGTTGGTGCTGGCGTTCGCCTGGGGTACGATGTACGGCCCGGCAGGCTACGTGACCATCCTCGCCCGCACCCTGCACCTACCGACCTGGAACTTATATTCATTGGGCGGCATCGTCATCGTTTCTATGATGTACACCATGCCCTATACCTACCTGTATATCTCGGCCTCGCTGGCGCTGTCGGACCCGCAGCTTGAGTCGGCGGCTCGCATCGCAGGCGCTAACCCATTCGTCACCCTGCTGCACATCACGGTGCCGCTGCTTCGCCCGGCGATCACGTACAGCTTTCTCTTGATCCTGGTAACCACCATGGAGCTGCTGTCCGTACCACTCGTGCTGGGCATTCCGGTGGGCATCGAGGTGCTTTCGACTTATCTGTACAAACTTGGCATCGTGGGCGTCACCACCGATTACGGCTCGATCGCAGTGGTCTCGATCATGGTGGTGCTGCTGGTCACCGGCCTGGTCGTGCTTCAGGGGAAGCTGGTGGCGCAGGAGCGCCGTTTCGTCACCGTGGGCGGAAAGGCCACGCGTCCCAAACCGCTCGATCTGGGCGGCTGGAAGTGGTTGGTTACTAGCGCAGTGGGATTATTCATATTCATGTTCGTCATCCTGCCGCTGTTTGCACTGATGCTGCAGGCTGTCACGCCGTTTGTTACACCCTTCATCAATCCCTTCACGATGCTGTCCACCGATAATTTCAGGGTGATCTGGGAGACCGGGACTTACCGCCAGTCACTCTCAAACAGCCTGTTAATCGGTACTATCGGGGCGGCTATCGGCATTGTCTTCACCACCATCAGCGCCATCACTGCCTACCGCACGCGGTTCAAAGCCCGCACAGCTCTGCGCTACCTTTCGCTGTATCCACGCGCATTTCCAGGCTTGATCGTGGGGATTGGCTTTTTATGGGCCTTCCTGATGATCCCGGGCATCGGCGCCATTCGCAATACCATCTGGGTGATGATGATTGCCTTCATCATGCGCTACCTGCCGCTGGGCTTCAGCTCGATCAGCCCCTCGGTGCTGCAGATCTCTGACGAGTTGGACCGGGCAGCCCGTATTTCTGGCAGCTCGTGGTTTGGCGCTACCTGGCGGATTTTGTTCCCGATCCTGCGCCCGGCGATGCTCTCGGGTTATTTCTTGCTCTTCATCGCTTTTCTGAAAGAATATTCGGTGGCCTTATTCTTGTTTGCCCGCGGCTCGCAGGTGATTGGCACCACCATGATCGAGCTGTGGCGTCAGGGTAGCACCGGCCCGGTTGCTGCCCTGGCGGTGATGCAGCTTGCCATCACTGCCGTTGTGCTGTTCATCAGCCAAAAAGCTCTGGGAGTGAAGCTACATGACTAATGATCTTACCATTCAAGGCCTGGTCAAAATGTTTGGCAATGTGTATGCCATCGACAATCTCTCGCTGACCGTCAAGGAAGGGCAGCTCACGACCTTGCTTGGCCCCTCGGGTTGTGGAAAAACCACTACGCTGAACTGCATTGCCGGCCTCGAAACGCCGGATGAAGGTCTGATCCGGGTGGGCGATTTTGCCCTGACCGACGTCCGCAAGGGGCGCATTCTGCCTCCGGAACAGCGCCAGCTGGGTATGGTCTTCCAGTCATACGCGCTGTGGCCCCACATGAAGGTTTTCGATAATGTTGCCTTCGCCCTGAAGCTGCAAAAAGTGCCGCGGGATGAAATCAAAAAGCGCGTCCACGAAGCCCTGGATCTGGTTGGGCTGGCAGATATGGCAGGGCGCTACCCATTCCAGCTTTCTGGTGGTCAGCAGCAGCGTGTAGCCCTGGCGCGCGCGGTGGTCACTCACCCGCGACTGCTGCTGCTCGACGAACCATTATCGAACCTGGACGCACAGATCCGTGAGTCTTCACGTGTATGGCTGCGCGCCTTGCAGCAGCGAGTGGGTATCACCACCGTTTACGTGACTCATGACCAGGCTGAAGCTTTTGCCATGTCCGACATGATCGCTGTGATGGAACGGGGTAAGCTGCTCCAGTTTGCTCCTCCTGAAGAATTGTACGCCAGCCCGGCAACCCAATTTGTAGCGGAGTTCATCGGAGCGACCTCCTTCCTAAAAGGCGCCATCCACGCCATCAATGGAGGCCGGCTCGAGGTGCGGGTCGGATCGGGTGATATCCTGTCACTATCCGACCGCGGCGGTAGAACCTGGGCTGAAAATCAAAACGTAGTGGTGGGTATCCGCTCGGAGCGAGTTGAAATGGCCGGCGAACAGCGGCAAAACTTGCTCAATGCCGGCATCATCATCTCCACCTATCTTGGCTCGAAATGGCAGCACGAGGTGGATACCGGCTCTGGCAAGCTGAAGGTGGAGACGGTGGATGCGGTCAGCGGCGATCGCTTGAGCTTGTACCTGCCGCCCGACTCGATCTTGCTCTTTCCTGAGTGACTCAGACGAGGCCAGGCATCCCAGCTAAAAACCAGGAATAATCATCGATGCCCCTGCGACCAGACCCCGACCCAGAACTGTCAGCGATAGCCGCTTACGTAGGCGGTCACGGCCCGCACAGCGATCTGGCTATGGAGACGGCGCGCTACGCATTGATGGATTCCCTCGGCTGCGCCATGCTGGCGCTGAATTTCCCGGATTGCACCAGGCTGCTTGGCCCGGTTGTGCCTGGGATGTTGACCCCAAATGGGGCGCGCGTGCCCGGCACTGCATTTGTGCTGGATCCAGTGGCTGCTGCATTCAATTTAGGCGCTCTCATCTGCTGGCTGGATTACAACGATACCTGGCTGGCTGCCGAATGGGCGCACCCTTCAGATAACTTTGGCGCCATCTTGCCGCTTGCCGATTATCTCAGCCGCGTGCGCAGTGCGGGGGGGGCTGCGCCGCTGGTGATGCGGACTGTGCTGGATGCGGCGATCAAGGCTTACGAAATCCAGGGCGTGCTGGCGCTGGAGAACAGCTTCAACCGCGTTGGTCTGGATCATGTAGTACTGGTCAAGGTTGCGTCTACCGCCGTAGCAGTGCACCTGCTGGGCGGCGACGAAGACGCCATCATCCGGGCGCTGTCGCTCGCCTGGGTGGATGGACAGGCGCTGCGCACCTACCGCCATGTACCCAACACCGGCTCGCGCAAATCCTGGGCTGCAGGCGATGCCGCCAGCCGGGCGATCTGGCTGGCGCTGCTGGCGCTGCGCGGCGAGATGGGATATCCCTCCGCGCTAACTGCGCCTGAGTGGGGCTTTTACGATGTGCTGTTCAGGGGGCAGCCTTTCAAGTTCCAGCGTGACTATGGCGACTACGTCATGGAAAACGTGCTGTTCAAGATTTCCTTCCCGGCTGAGTTCCATGCCCAGACGGCGGCGGAATGCGCCATGCTGCTGCACCCGCTGGTGCGCGACCGCCTGGATGAGATCGACCGCGTGATCATAACGACCCAGCAATCAGCCATTCGCATCATCGACAAGACCGGTCCGCTGCACAATCCGGCTGACCGCGACCACTGCCTGCAGTACGTGACTGCAGTACCGCTCATATTTGGACGTTTGATCGCCGAAGACTATGAGGATGAGGTGGCAGCCGACCCGCGCATCGATCGCCTGCGGGATAAGATGCAGGTGGTAGAGGATACACGCTTCAGCGCCGAGTACCTGGACCCAGATAAACGTTCCATCGCCAATGCGGTGCAGGTTTTCTTTCGCGATGGCACTGCCACGCCGCAGGTCGCAGTAGAATACCCCACCGGTCACCGGCGGCGGCGGGTGGAGGGCATCCCACTGTTGGTGGAGAAGTTCGAGCGCAATCTGACCACGCGCTTCTCATCCGGTAAGGTGGCGGAGCTGCTGGAGATCTTCTCCGACAGGGGAAAGCTGGAATCGATGCCGGTTAACGTATTCATCGACCATTGGGTAGTGGATTAACCTGGTTTTAGGTAAGAAAAGAATACTCTGCGTTCTATGCGGCTCTGCGTGAGAATGTCTTAGGGAGTCTTATGAGACCATTGGAAGGTTTGCGAGTTCTGGATCTGTCCCGGCTGGTTGCCGGAGGGATGACCGGCATGCTGCTTGCCGATTTCGGTGCGGAAGTGGTTAAGGTGGAGCAACCCGGCGTTGGCGATCCGTTGCGCACCTGGACGACTGAGGGGCAGCCCTTCTGGTGGAAGGTATATGGGCGCAGCAAAACCTGTATCACTCTGAACATTCGCTCAGAAGAAGGTATGCAGCTGTTTAAGTCCATGCTGCCCTCATTCGATGTGCTGATTGAGTCGTTCATTCCCGGAACGATGGAGAGCTGGGGTCTGGATTGGGATGTGCTGCACGTCCTGCACCCGGGTTTGGTCTGGATGCGTATATCCGGCTGGGGGCAGAGCGGCCCGGGCAGCCAGCGGCCGGGCTTCGGCACGCTGGTGGAAGCCGCTACCGGATTGGCTGCCATGACAGGTGAGCTAAACGGCCCTCCGCTGCTGCCCAGCTTTCCCCTGGCGGATATGGTTTCGGGGCTGTATGCTTGCAGTGCGATTATGTTTGCGCTCTACCATCGCGACAGACACGGCGGAGAAGGGCAGATAATTGACGTGGCTCTATTCGAATCGCTGTTCTCGACGCTGGGCCCGCTGGCGGCAGAATACGCAACCCTAGGTAAGGTGCGTCTGCGCCAGGGCAGCCGCTCGCGCAATGCCGGGCCGCGCGGCGCGTACCAAACGGCGGATGGAGAATGGATTGCGGTCTCGGGTTCGACACCCAAGATGGCAGAGAACTTCCTGCGCAGCTATGGGTTGAGCGATATGCTCGATGACGAGCGCTTTGCCACCAACGAGGCGCGCGTACGGCATGCTGCCGAGCTTGATGCCGCGATCGCGGCAGCTATCGGCATACGCAGCCTGGCGGAAAACAAGGAGATCATCCGGCAGAACAAGCTGACCGCCATCCACGTACAGACCATCGCCGACATCGCTCGCGACCCGCACTGGCAGGAGCGGGAGCTCACGGTGGATGTGAGCGAAGAGGTGGGCAGTGTCCTCGGACATACCGGCGGTGTCGCCGGGCAACCTGGCGTTGTGCGTATGCACAATGTTTTCCCACGCCTGAGCGGAACGCCGGGCGAAATCCGTTGGGTGGGCGGCGAGCTTGGCGCCCACAACGACCAGTTCTATGCCAGACAGTTTGGATTGCCGGTAGAAGATATCCAGGCGCTGCGCGATAAAGGAATTTTATAAATTTTTTGTGGATCAAGGAGTCTCTCATGGAACCCTGGCGGACAGCAATCACCACTCATGATGAAACACATATCTGGGTGAAGGGCTATGATGTCACTCACCTGATGACCGCCCACACTTTCAGCGATACGATCTTCTTACTTTACAAAGAACGGCTGCCCAACTCGTCCGAACGCCAGCTTCTGGATGCCATCCTGTCCGCCAGCGCCGACCACGGACCCGGCTCGCCATCGGCTGCGGCAGCACGCATCGCGGCTTCGGGCAACCGCGAGTCTTTCTCGGCGGCAATCGCTGCCGGCATCCTTGCCATCGGCGACGCGCATGGCGGTGCGGGCGAGGCATGCATGCAAATGATCGCCGGTGGGGTGGGATTGGCGCAGCGCGAGTCGATTTCGATACGGGAGGCCGCCGGACGGGTGCTTGCAGAGACCCGGGCGCAAGGCAAGCGGCTGCCCGGGATGGGGCACCGCACCCATTCCACAGACCCACGCGCCAGCGTGTTGTTCGAGATCGCCCACCAGGGCGGGCTGGCGGGAGATGGGGTGGCTTTCTTGCAGGCGCTGGAAGACCTGGCACGCGAGCAGATTAAGCCCTTGCCGGTGAATGTGGACGGCGCCATCGCCGCCGTGCTCTTTGATCTTGGTTTTCCACCACCTGCCGGTAAACTGCTCTTCATCATTGGGCGGGTTGCCGGTCTCACCGTCGAGGTGTTGGAAGAATATACGCGCGAGAAACCGATGCGCGTCAAAATCCCGGTCGTTTATGACGGACCAGCACCAAAGGAAACGGATTAACGTTTGTCACTCTGTACGCAGCAAGGCATCTGCCTGTTGGTTGAAAGGGCGCCATGACCAAATCCCTGGACTTCTCCTCCAATATCGAACGCTTCACCGGCTTTGCAGGCGATTACGACCGTTTCCGTCCCGCGCCGCCTGCCGTGCTGGCAAACTTGCTGTGCAGTCTGGCAAATACGCCGCGCCCTGCCCTGGTCGTGGATTTGGGCAGCGGCACCGGGCATTCCACTCGCTACTGGTCCGGCAGGGCAGAGCAAGTGATTGGCGTAGAACCTACCCTGGATATGCGCCAGCAGGCTGAAGCCCAGACCCGCTCCGCCAATGTCTCTTACCGGGAGGGCTTCTCGCACGGCACCGGTCTGCCGGATGCCTGTGCTCAGATCGTTACCTGCTCTCAGGCGCTGCACTGGATGGAGCCGCAGGGCACCTTCGAGGAAGCGCGGCGCGTCCTGGCGCCCGGAGGGGTGTTTGCCGCATTCGACTACGACTGGCCTCCCACCACCTCGAGCTGGCGGGCGGATGCTGCTTATGAGGCCTGCATGCTCAAGGTCGACCAGCTCGAGCGCCACCAGCCAATCTCTACGCCGCTGCAGCGCTGGAGAAAAACTGAGCACCTGGACCGGATGTTTTCCAGCGGCTGCTTTCGCTATGCCAAAGAAGTTGTGCTGCACCACACCGAGCCGGGTAACGCCGCCCGCTTGATCGGGCTGCTGCTCAGGAAGGGGAACGTCATGACGCTGCTCAAAAGCGGGTTGAGCGAATCAGATCTGGGGATCGACACCTTCCGCCAGCAGGTGCAGCAAGCTTTGGGCGACACCCCGGCAGACTGGTACTTCAGCTCACGCGTGCGGTTTGGCATCGTGTAAACCGTCACAGGCTGATACAATACCTGCATGTGCAGGTGGATTGGGCTTCTCCTGGTTTTTACCCTGCTGGTGGGATGTGTCTCCATCGCACCCCCGCCGCCTGCGCCAGCTACCCCGACGACCGACCAGTTATCTTTGAAGATCATTCCCTTCTTCACAACCGAAAACGACCCCAACCAGCTCGAATTTATGCAGTCGGTGATCGCCGAATACCAATCCCAGCAGCCGGGTGTCGAGGTGGATCTCGTTATCGCCTGGCCCGCCGAGCGCGGTCGCAGGCTGCTGACCGCGTTAGCCTCTGGCGCCGACCTGGGAATCTTCGAAGTCGAGCCTACCCTTATGCCGCAGTGGGTAGAGGCGGGCTACCTGCTGCCCCTGGATGACATTGTCGCCAACATCGGTACAGGTGATTTCGTTGATGGCAGCCTGTACGCACAGGGTGAGCAGGTCTACGCTGTGCCCTATGCGGAGAGTGTTTACGGCTTGTGGGTGCGCAAAGACCTGCTGGAGCAGGCGGGGCTGCAGGTTCCCACGAACTATGAAGAGCTGCTCACAGCAGCGCGCCTGCTGACGGAAGGCGATATGTATGGTATTGCCCTGCCGGCGGGGCAGAATATTGCCACGGTCAATTATTTTTCGATCTTCCTGTGGCAGAACGGCGGCGACTATTTCACCTGCGATGGGGAGGTCGCGCTTGGCGAGCCGCAGGCTTTACAAGCCATCCGGCGCTGGGTGGAACTGGCGAAATATGCGCCTCCCGGCTACAGCACCTGGAGCTACAGCGAACAAATCGACGCTTTCGTGAACCAGCGGGTTGCCATGTCGCTGTACGGCGGGCGGCTGGGCGTCCAGCTCTCAGAGACAAATCCGGAGCTGGCGGAGAAGGTTGAAGTGATATTCCCACCCTTTGGCAGCACGAAGGTCACACTGGGCATCTGGAGCCGCCTGGCGATCGCCACGGGCACAAAAAACCAGCAGGAAGCCAAGGAATTTCTGCAGTGGCTGATCAGCGGAGACCGGCTGCTGCGCTACGATGCCACCGTGCCGGGGCACATGATCCCACCGCTTCAGTCCGTACGCCGTCAGGCTCTGGAGAGCACGGATGCCTTCACCATCGATTATGGCGATTGGATTGAATCATTTTATGACTGGACAGCCTATACCAACCACCCGGCAATGAACATGGGTTCCGTTGCTGGCGGAGAATTCAGGCGCTCGCAGAGCGTGCCGCCATGGGCCTGGGAGGTGTTTGGCACACCGGGCATCGTGGACGCCATGCTGCATAAAATCGCCAACGGGGGAAATGTTGAAGCCACCTGGCAGGAAGCGGTGACAGCCATGCAGCAGGTGGTGGCATCCTGGAAGTCAGCCCATCCGGATTGGCGCGGGGTGTGTGATCGAGGCATGACCAGCCGCTGAGTTTCAGCCGCTATTTTCCTCAGCCACTGGTCGGGATGGCGGCAGACGCCATATCGCCAGCGCTGTGGAAATGAAAAATACCAGCCCGGTTGCAACAAAAGTAATGGTGTAGCCCCAGTTCGCCGCCACCGCTGCACCCACCAGTGGTGCGACTGCCCGCCCGGCGGCGGTGACCGAGTTGTCCAATCCAAAGGCCGTACCTTCGCCCCCGGCTTTGACGTAATTCGCAAGCAGGGCGCTGATGATTGGCAGCACGCCGCCCAGAGCCACACCCACCAGCACCTGCAGCGCCAGAAGCTGCCAACCGGCGGTTACGAACCCTTGCAAGACGTGCCCTACGATCAGAACTGCCATCGAGACGATTAGCACCCTGGGGTAGCCGGTTCGGTCGCCCAGTTTGCCCAGGAACACTGCGCTGAGCGTGGTGGCGCCTGATGAGATGCCCATCACCAGGCCGGTGAAGGTGTTGATGGCTGCGGCATCCCTCAACAAGGTCTGGATGAAGAGCGGGATGATCGGTAGGATCATCATGCGCCCCAAACTGGTAAGGAAGCGCAGCACGTAGGTGATGAAAACGCCCCGCACCGCGAATAGTTTGCGATAAGCGCCGAGCAGGCTGACTTTCTGGTGCCCCTTTGACTGGGCCGGATTGAATTGTTCCCGTACGCCGGCAGCGATCAGGATGCCTGACAGCAAAAGCAGCGCTGCGGTGAGATAGAAAACGGTGTTGTATCCGAAAGCATCGGCGGCGACGCCGCCAATCAGCGGTCCAACTGCCAGTCCCACGCCGAAACCAACCTGCAGCAGTCCCATCGCATAGCCAATCTGGCGGCGCGGCGTTACGGATGCCTGCAAAGCGTTGGCTGCTGCCAGCGTCCCGGTGATCAGCCCCTGGACCGTGCGTAGCACGACCAGCTGTTCGGCGGAGCCGACAAATGCCATGAAGAACATAACCAGCGCACCGCCAAACATCGAACGCTCGACCATCAGCTTGCGCCCGTAGCGGTCGGCGATAGCGCCCCAGATGGGTGAGGCGATCATCATAGCGAATGCCTGTCCCGAGTACACCAGCCCGGAAAGCAGCTCGATGCTCATTCCGGTGGTCGACCCCAACTCTTTTACGTACAGCGGCAGAAAGGGAAAAATGCTCGAAAACCCGACTGCGCTCATCATCTGGGCAAAAAACAGAATGTAAAGTGTTCGCTGCCAGGGCGCTGTCTTCGATGCTTTATCGATTGGGCTATCCATTGGCAAAATCAGTCTTTTCTGTCAGAATTGTATTCAGCTGCTTGTATGGCAGACAAGCAACTATCTTACCGCGAAGACACAAAGCACGCAAAGAATAATAAGCTTGCATTTTCCTTAGTCTCTTTCGCGCATCGCGTTCTAAGCGATATTAGGAGTCCGCACAATGAACGATATTGATCTGCTTTCAGAGCTGATTGGCGATATCGGCCGAGACCTGCGCCCCGAGATCGAGCCGCTGACTGTCGAGCAGCTCACCTGGGAGCCTGGCCCGCAGGCAAATTCGATCGGCGTCACCCTGTGGCACATCGCTCGCGGGTTGGACTTTCTGACGGTGCGTGTTGTGCAGGGTCAATCCGCCGAAGTTGAGCTGTGGCACACCAATGGTTGGCGGGAGAAGACCGGCTACGATCCGCGCGGCCTGGGTTATGGTGGATGGGGCGTGGTTACCGGCTACACCTGGGAGCAGGTGCAGGATATCCCAAAGCTCTCCGCAGGCGAGCTGCTGCAGTACCTGGACGAGGCCGGCACCGCGCTGCTCCAGGCAATGGGCAGCCTGACCTCGGAGGGTGCCCGCCAGACTGTCCCCGAACTGATGGGCGGCAGGCTGAGCTACTACCGCTGGATTAAAGAGTTCTACAAGGGCTTCCAGGCGCACGTGGGCGAGATTGTGGCGATCAAGGCGCAGATGGAGAAGGCAGGGCGCTGAGTTGCACATCGTCAATGTTGGCTACGCCTCGGCGAACTACTACGTCCTTGGGCAGGGGCGCGGCCGCCTGTTGGTGGACGTTGGTTTCCCGGGTACGCTGCCCAGACTGCTCGCCAGCCTGAAGCGCAAGGGCATCGCCTTGAGCGAGATCGCTCACCTGCTAGTGACCCATTACCACCCCGATCACGGCGGGCTGGCGCAGGAGCTGGTCGAGCAGGGTGTGCGCCTGCTTGTGCTGGAGGTACAGGCTGCCGGAGTGGCAAAGCTCAAAAACTATGTGAAGCCGGGGGACGGCTACGTAGAGATCCGTCTCGAGCAGGCGCGGCGGTTGGCGGCGGGCGAAAGCCGGGCGTTCTTGAGGACGATCGGCATACAAGGCGAGATCATTCACACGCCGGGGCATTCAGACGACAGCGTGACGCTGGTGCTGGACAGCGGGGAGGCCTTTACCGGCGATCTGGAAAGCCCGCAGTGGGCGCGCGAGGAAGTGATGGGGGATGTGAAGCGCAGCTGGGCGCAGATCCGGGCACTGGGAGCAAAGCAGTTATACCCGGGACACGGTCCGGTGAGGTTGGTGGAGAATTGAATGGATTCTAACAGTGCTGGCACCTTACATGTAGGCAACCCAACATTTCCCCGGCAGTTTGGTACTCTTACGTAAAGCAACATGTTATGTATATAAAACTTGACATTTTCGATTTCCATGTTATAATGTAAACAAAACTATACATGAGAGTCACCATGAAACTCGCTAACCGCTTGAAAGAAATCAGGTCAAAAAACGACCTTACCCAGGAGGAACTCGCCGATGCCGTTGAGGTGACCCGCCAGACGATCATTGCCATCGAGAAGGGTAAGTTTGGCCCTACCGTCGGCCTGGCATTGGCGCTTGCCCGGGTGCTCAAAGTCAGTGTAGAAGACCTGTTCTGGTTAGTGCCGGATGATTGAATATCAGGATGACTGTGAGGTTTGGTTATGACAGGCTATTACATCAGTCGCGGAATACTTTCTATCGCTTTTGGCGGGCTGGCTTACTTGCTCAGCCATAATCTGCTGGTTGGCGTATTGAGCGCATTCCTGCCCTTTATCATCTTCCTGTATCTACCCCGCTCGGGCAGGTATAAAGTTTTCCCACGGGAAGGCTCAACCGCGCTGCGCCGGGATGAGTTCACGCAGAGTGTCAACCAGCGCTCCGGGCTGTATGCCTGGGTGGTGGTTGCAATCGCCGGCAGCGCATTGATACTGTACTACGGTTTGGTTTCGCCCGGGGATGTGCCCGTTGGTCTGCTGGGATTGCTGCTGCTGGCAGGGATGGTAACGTACTACGTCTCCGATTACCTGCTGCGGCGATAGGGCAGGCATTATTCAGGGGTAACGACGATGAAAGGAAACACATATTCACGGCCGGCTGCCAGCGGGGGAATACCGTCGCTGCTGCCCCAAAGAACAATTCTGGTTGATGAAACCGCTCAGACTGCTGCTTTAACTCCAGATCAAATCCGGAAGGGATTGGTTCTTACGGCCTTCTTTCTCGCTCTTCGCCTGCTCAATGCCAGGTTGTGGAACTCGTGGTTTGGAATGGAATATCACCTTACGGCGCCATTCCTGATATTCTTGTCTGCCAGTTTTGTCGTGATTTCAGTTGGATTGGTGGGCTTCGGCTTTACCCGCTGGGCCGGTGTGGACCTGAAATCCTGGTGGCTGCGGCCTGGTCGGACTGCAGGCGACATCGCATGGGGAGTAGCTGCTCTGATTCTGGGGGGGATTGCCCTTCTTGGTGTGGGGATTGGATTGCTCTTTCTCAACCTGATTCCCAGCAGCCTGATGGCAGCTCCGCAGGAAGGGGCAACCATCGATCAAACACTGAGGCAGCTTCCGGTCGACCTCGTATTGGGCTGGTTTTTCGGGTTTGCCATTGCAGCTTTCACCGAGGAGACCATATTCAGAGGCTTTCTGATGCGAGTGCTTGTTGATAGGGTATCCCAGCGGCGCGCAAATCTCCTGCAAGCCGCCATCTTTGCGATCAGCCACCTGGGTATGGCGCCATTGGGAGCATTGGGGTATGAGCTCTTTTCCCTGGCGTTCAGATTTGTGTCGGGCTGGATATTTGGCTGGTTGGCGTTGAAGAGAGGCAGCTTGCTACCTGCGGGGATCGTGCATGGATTTATCGGCTAGTCGAAGTCTACCTCGTCCCGTCCAGCCCCTGTGACAGGGTTTGCTTCTCGTCTGCCGTCAGCCGCGCCTCCGGATGGGTGATCAGAAACACCGCCGGCGGCATTTCGCCCTCCGCTACCACTTCGCCCATCTCGTCGGCTTCCTCATACTCGCGATTCCATTCTGAAAAGTTCAGCGCTTCGCGTCCCTCTTCGACGTCGCGCTGAAGCAGCCATGAAACCGGTGCAATATTGCTGTACCAGGGCCAGACGGTCTCGTTCGAGTGGCAGTCGAAGCAAGCGCGCTGCGCCAGAAGGCGCGTTTCGGTGTTGGCCCACTGCGGTTCGGCGACCACCGGCGGATTGTTGTGATCTCGCCCGTAAGGCACGAGCTGAATGAGTAAGGCGAGCCCGATCAGGGCGGTAATTACCAGCGTGATTATTTTTTTCAATATGATTCCCTCTGACAGGATGGCTTCCCGATCACGGGGAGAACGCGAAGTATACTCCAGGGCAGTGCATTTCGTAAACCCCTGTGTGCCGCTCGGGAGGCGCTCAAGAGCCGCTTACTGCGTCGGGGGCGTGACCATGATTTCGGTGATCGTGCCATCTGCATCCACCTCGCCTTCCCAATGCAGACTGCTGGCAGTGTGATCTATTTTGAGGGTGTAGATCAGATATTCCGGCGCCACGACCGGGGCCTGGACGAATACCGCCCACTCGCCTGAAGTGTACAGGAAAGCCGAAGAGCCTACCAGATTCTGCGGCGTCTCGTCCTGCACCATCCAATCGCCGGTTGTTTCCAACCCGTATTTGTCTGCCAGGTAGGCGACGGCGATGTCACGCGCCGCTTCGTGAGTGACGAAGCTGAATGTGGGTTCGATCACGGGTGACTGGGTTTCGGTTGGGGGCAGCGGTGTTGGCTCGGTATCCGCGGGGGAATCCGGCTGCAGTGGGCTGGCGCAAGCGACCAACAGTATGCTTGCCAGCAGTGCGGTGATTGTGTTTTTTAGCAGGGATTTCTTCGTTAACATAGGTCCTCCATTTCGCGGCAATGCGTATTTGTGCATTGTGTCACATATATGACGATAGGCTCCAAGGAAAGGTTCCCCAAAGCAAAACGTGGGGCTGGATCAACCAGCCCCACGTTTTTTCTACCGGATAGAACGCGCGTACTTTGTTGGCGACTATTTGCTGATAATCGGCAGGTACGCAGCGTACGTTTGGGCAGAACCGATGGCGTGGTTGCCCAGCGAGTCCAGCACCTCAACCCGCACGGTATAGGCGCCGAGCTTTGCGTAGGTGTGGGTGATCGTAGCGCTCGGGTCAAAGCTGGTGTAGCTGGTGCCGTCGCCAAAGTCCCAGCGATAAGCGACGCCGGTTACACCTGGGATGTTCGAGCTCAAACTGGCTGTCAGGCTTACGGTCAGCACATTGCCGGTGATCACAACGGAAGCGGTCGGGTTGTCCCAACCCCAATCCAAGGCGCGCTTCAGCATTTGCTCGCGTGTGGAGTAGCCGGTGTTGTTATTGATGCCTTCCAGGCCGAAAGTGGTGTAGATCGAGCGTCCATCGTAGGCGACGCCCGGCCGTTCAAGGGTTGGCTGCTCGCGGTGAGCCATACCAGTGGTGCCTTGCTCCACGGCGATCAGGCTGTCGTTATAGAAGATCGGCTGGAAGAACGGGTTGGTGGTGGTGGGATCGGTGATCGTGACGTGGTAGGAGATCTCATCCACGTAGTATTGGTTCGCAGCCCCATCGCCCATCTCGCTCAGGTCCAGGTTGATGCCTGCCATGGGCAGCTCACTCGTGCTGGAGATGAGGAAGGTTGGGCTGATGGTGACGCCGTTGACGCTGTCTTGCAGGTAGGTGCCGCCAAGTGTATAGGCATAGGCAAAGGGGGCGCTCGACGATGACAGAGCGTTCCAGACTGAGGCCAGATCCTGACCCATGGCGATCAAGGTACCACCATTGGCGGCATATTCATTGACCGCATCCAGATCCGCCGTGGTGAGCGGCGTGGGCACGGTGAATGTGCCATTGTTGTAGTAATAGTCTCCCGTGTAGTAGATCACGGCTTTGTAGGCCTGCAGTTCCACCGCGTCCAGGAAGTTGGCGACCGATCCTGCATACATATCCACATCCAGGATTTCATAGGTGGTGCTGATGGCTTCCAGAGTCTGTGTGTAGTAATTGACGTAGTCCGGGAAGCCCACGGAGGAACTGCCGTCGTTGTCGATGATCAACACATCTGCTGGGGCGATGAAGTATGCACGAGCCCAGGCTGGCAGGTGAGCATCATAGTTGGCGCTGTGCAGCAGCACAAAGCCCTGGTTGTCGCCGATACCCTTGCTGGACAGTGAGTCGAAGGTGACATCGAAGCTGGCCGAGGCGCCGGGGGCAACGGTAATTACCGTCGGGCTCACAGTAAAGCCAGGCAGCAGCGCCACACCGGGGAAGCCGCCGCTGGTGTCCAGCAGCGTGATGGTGTAGGTTTCGGTGGTGGTTGCCACGCTGGTGACGTTAACCGTCATGGTCTTTTCGGTGCCGGTTAGCACCAGACCATAGCTCAGGCTGGGCGGGTCAAACAGCAGCCCAGGATCGGCAGCGTTGGTCAGGTCCAGACGCCCGGCGCCCATTTCGAGAGGCTGAGCGGGTGAACCATCATAGTCGAAGATGTCGAGATACTTGGAGGTGGACATCAACGCCGATTTGATCTGGGCCGGGGTCCAATTGGGGTGGATCTGGCGCAAGATGGTCGCTGCGCCCGCCACGTGCGGGGAGGCCATCGAAGTGCCGGAGACCTGGCCCCAACCGCGGTGGCGGTCTTCACCCGTGGTGTTGGGGGTGTAGCCCTGCGCCAGGATGTTGACACCCGGGGCGGTGATATCCGGCTTCAGTACGTTGCCGATGCCAGGGCCGCGGCTGCTGAAGCTGGCGAGTACGTCTGGTGTGTTGCCCGCCTGGTAGGCGTTGGTGTCGAAGGTGATCTCAACGCTGGAAGTGTGCAGGTTGTACCAGCTCAGCATTGCATCGCCGTCGGAATAGCCGATAAAGGCCGAGGGGATGGTAACCAGGTTTCCAACCGCGCCAGCACCCATATTAATCAACGTGTCGCCGCCAGCCAGGTTGTTATACACGATGGCAAACACTGCGCCGGCGTTTTCAGCGTTGAGCACTTTCACGCCAAATTCGCAGGTACCGCGGATGATCAAGGCAGCCTTGCCGGTGAAGGAGCCGGGTGTAAAGGGAAGGCAGCCGTTGGCATTGGCTGGGTCTACCGTGACTGCGGGGAGGTAGTCGTAAGGGTAGATTCCGCCGGGAGCCAGACCAGGACCGAAACCAGCCATGGAGTAGGGTATGTCCTGTAGTGTCGGGCTGATCGGTGCCGGCGCGGTCACGTTCAATCGCCCGCTGGCGAGTGTGCCGTCTGTGGTGCTGGCGGCGACGGAAATGTAGTCCGGTGAGGGATGGTCAGTTGTGGCCTGCCCGGGGCCGGCGTTGCCGGCCGACATGCTGACGAAGACGCCAGCATCCACGGCGTTGAGCAGCGCGTTGTCAATGGCGTCGAATTCGCCGCCTGCACTGCCAGGGCCGCCGCCCCACGAGTTATTGACTACATCGGCGCCGTCCTTCACCATGTCTTCCAGGGCAGCAATGCCTTCCGCATCGTAAAACGACCCATCGCCGGTGACGCTGTAATAGAACACGCGGTAGCTCATCAGCCAGGCGCCGGGCGCCACACCGCTGACGGTTTCAGTAATTCCCAGGTATTCCGCCGTTACTTGATTGCCGGCGGCAGTGGAAGAGGTGTGCACACCGTGGCTGGTGCCGTTCACGCCAGGCCAGGAGTGCTCGTCGCCGAACGCAGGTGGATCCCATTCACGGAAGTATGCTCGTGAGACGATCACCTTGCCATTGTTGTTGTAGGTGTCGCCCAGGCCGCCCGCAGGCCAGCCAGGTGGGTAGCTCCAGCCGGTGCCGTCGAACATCGGGGCTGCATACAGGCCACCCAGGATGCCGCCATCCACTGATGCTACTTTTACACCATCGCCGGCATTATCCCGGCCGCCGACCTCAGTATTGCTCCAGATTGCCGGGGCATTGACCAGCGGCAGACTGGCGTACAGCTCAGGCTGGTGGGCATAGTCCAGGTAGACTGCCTTGACCCCATCCAATTTCTGCAGGATGCGGCGGGCTACGGCCGGGCTGGTGCTTCCGGGATTGATCGCCATGCCGTTAAAGACAACCTGGTAGGTAGCCTCAACCTTTTGGCCGGCTTCGTTGATGTAAGCCGAGACCGATGCTTCAGGTAATACGGCCTGCAGTTGGCTCACGAATGCCGCCTGCTCCGCTTCTAACTGGTCGATATAAGCCTGCGCCTCAGGAGCGTTGAAATCCAGCTTGCCGTTTTCCAGGCGTGCTGTCTTACTAACTGGGGCGTAGACCGCCAGGGGCGGAGAGGCCAACTCAACAATCAGCCGGTTCGACATTAGCGGAACGGACTGTGCATCGCTGGTAATAGGTCCGATTTCAGTCGCCGGTGTGGCTGCTTGCCTGGCTGCCGCAGGAGAGCTGAAAGCCAAGAATGGCACAGCCAGCAGTCCTGCTGCCAGAAGCAATACTCCCAGAACAACAAATTGTCGATTACGCTTATGCTGCATGTTTGTAATCCTCCTCTTTCTACATTATGGGTGCTAAAGTTTGCCGGTAGGTAAATCCAGTCATGGGGCTGAATTCCCCTATACACAGATTATACCTTTGCAACCGATATTATCAATATCCAAAATGATTGGTGCTACAATATGCTCGCAATCCAGTATCTTCACTGAATCCCGATCATTCAATCAGGAGGTTTATATGGAAAAACGCTACCGCGCGCTGCGTACTATTGGCACGATTTATAAGGTTCTCGGGGCAATTGCCGGCATCCTGACCATCATTGCGATCATCGGCGTGTGCGCCACCAGCGTATTGGGAGGGGCTGCCTTCAACACTTTTGGGCGCGACTTGGGCATGGGCGATGGTATTGGCATGTTCAGCAGTGTGCTGGGCGGAGTGATGTTCAGCCTCTCCGCCGCTTTCACCGGTGGGCTGGCCGCCTTGACGCTCTACTCTCTGGGCGAGGGTATCTACCTGTTCCTGGCAATCGAGGAGAACACGCGCTATACAGCTCAGGTGCTCAGCTACCAGGCGAACGCTACTTCGAACCCTGCGCCACCGGCGTCAGAAACATACCGATAGCAGATATTTCACTGATGGAACATCTCCGCTCTGCCTCCAAAGTAGGTGTATTCATTGATACTTCAAATCTGTACCGCAATGGGGGTCACCGCATGCAGTATGACGTGCTGCGCTCCTTCGCAGCGCGCGACGGCGCCGAGCTGGTGCGCTTGAATGTATATGTCAGCTACGACCCGGAACGAGCGCGCACGGATCCTATCTATGAAAGAAACGCCAACCGCTTTTACTCCGTGCTGCGCGACTTCGGCTATAAGGTGATTATTAAAGAAGTCAAATGGTATGAAGATGAGTCAGGTAAGCGCTACGGCAAAGCCAACGCCGACCTTGACCTGGCGGTGGATATGCTCATGCAGTCCGAGAACCTGGAGCGCGTGCTGCTGGGAACCGGCGATGGTGATTTCACTCGCGTGGTGGCTGCCGTGCAGCACCGCGGCTGCCGGGTGGAGGTCATGGGGCTGGATAACACCTCGCATGCGATTCGCCGGGAAGCGGATTTGTTCATATCTGGATATTTGATACCGGGGTTGATTCCCACCGAAGACCGGGAGTCGCAGGTGCGGGATGATGATACACCATGGGGAAAGGTGGGATCGATCGTGCGCGGCACCTGTTACTTCCATAAACCAGGCTACGGATTCATGCGCTATCTCAAACGGCTCAGCTCGAATCTGTGGCTGACCGATACGCAAAATCCCGACTCGCCGTATGCCGCAGCCTACTTTCGCGATACGAGCCTGCCCGAAGGAATCGATCCGCAAGACCTGCCCAGCTACAACCATATCTTCGAGTTCGAGCTGGTCGAATCCAATGTGCGCCCGGGCACTTTCGAAGCGGTGGATATCAGGCAGATCTCCTGGGTTCCTTCGTAAAATTTCACCTTAACAACGAGGCAGTTATGAGCCAAGAAGACGAAATCATCCTGGCAATCAAGCAAGGCGACCAGAGCAAGGTCGCCAGCTTACTGGCAGGCGATCCCAGTCTCGCCACTACTCGCACAGCACAGGGGCTTTCTGCCGCCCTTCTATCGGCTTATTACCAGCATCCGGCGATTGCTATGATGCTGGCCTCTGTGCGCACCCACCTGGACATCTTCGAGGCGTGCGCGATCGGTCTGGTGGAGGCAGCGCGCGACTTGTTAGACGAAAGTCCCGAGCTGGCTCACGCCTGGGCGCCGGATGGATTCCAGCCGCTGGGACTGGCAGCGTTCTTCGGGCATGATGAGATCGCCGCACTGCTGCTGGAACGCGGCGCCCCGCTCGATACCGCCTCCCGCAATCGCCTGGCGGTGGCGCCGCTCAATTCCGCCGCCGCGGGAGGCCGCCACACGGTCGCCCATCTGCTGCTGGAGCACGGCGCCGACCCGAACTTTGTGCAGGGAGAAGGATTCACGCCGCTGCACGCCGCCGCCGACAATGGCGACCTGGAGATGATCCAGATGCTGCTGGATTTCGGCGCCGACTCCAGCCTGCTCACCACGGATGGGCGCAGTGCGGTGCAGCTGGCGCTGGAGAAAGGCTACCGCGAGGCAGCGGAGATGCTGGAGCGGTAGCCGGGTAGGAAGGATGCCATGTGGAAGGCTGATCGGGTAAGGCAGAAATTGAATCGGGAGCAGGGAGGTCAGGCGGAAGCGCCGCTGTAATTGCGTATACCCACCCGCCAGAACCAGCGCGAGAATGCCAGCAGCCCGAGCATCAAGCCAAAGGCAAGCAGCAGTGTTTCGATGCTCAAGCGAGCAGAGAGCGCTTCGGCTGGTACGGTGACAGCAAAGGTGATCGGCACCAGAAAGGTCAGGCCGGTGCGCAGCCAATCCGGGTAGATGCCGACAGGATAGCGTCCCGCCTGGTATACGCCCTGGAAGAGCTCGACCACCTGTTCCATACGGATTACCCAGAATGCCCCGGTGGTCAGGATCAGCCAGAAGCAGTAAACGATCACTGCACCTACCAGCAGTGCGGTGATGAATGCCGCTACCTGCAGGATTCCGACTGCCTGCTGCAATTGAAATGCGGCATAGCCGGTTACAACCAGCCCCATCAATACATCCACAAACTGCCAGATGCGCACCTCGCGGATGCTGATCAGCATCTGGGCATCTGCGGGGCGCGTCAAGGTGAAATCCAGGGTGCCATTCTGGATGTCGCCCATCAGGCGTTCCATGTTGGGCTGGATGGTGGCGCGGATTAAACCGCCCATCAGGATATGCACGCCCATCACCGCCAGCAGCTCGGGGCGCGTCCAGCCTGCCAACTCGGTGGTATGGCTGAACACCAGCGCCAGCCCCACCAGCCCGGTGACCAGCGCCAGCAGGGATTGTAAGAGCTGCACGAAGAAGTTGACGCGGTACTGCAGCTCGTTCATCGCCCCAATCTTGAAGAAATGCCATCCCAGGCTGAACAGTCGCATGGATCAGCCTCCAACCGCCGAGTAGCGCTTCGCGGCTGCTTTCCAGACCAGCAAAACCACCAGCAGTCCGAGCGTAATCCAGAAGACCTGCATACCCAGCCCGGCGAGCAGCTGCTGGGGTGACATATTGCCCACCAGCGTCTCGATGGGAAAGCTGAAAGCGTATTGGAAGGGGAGGAAATCAGCGATGCGGCGCGCCCAATCCGGCAGCAGCGCCAGCGGCACAAGCCTTCCTGAGAGCAGCAGCTCGGTGGTGAAGTACAGCTCGAAAATCGCCCCCACGCGTGTGGTCCAGAAGGAGGCCAATCCGAGCGCCCACTGCCACATCGAGCGCACCAGGTAAGCGCCCCAGATTGCGAGGAAGAAGATACCCACTTCCAGCCAGCTTGGGCTGAGCGCCGGTTTGAACAGCCACGCCAGCACGGCGGCAATCGGCAGCCACATCAGGATCACCACGAACTTCCAACCGGCAAAGTAGCCCAGATCGAAGTGCAGCGGGTGAATAGGGCGGACAAGCATCTCAGAGAGATGCCCCTCGCGGATGCGCCACTCCCAGCCGTAGGGCGTAAAGACGACATTCATGTTGCGCACCAGCGTCCAGATGATGTAATAGGCGGCAAACTGGCTCTCGGTATATCCAGCGACTTGCCCGCCCTGAGCGCGGGCGATGGTGGTCCACACCACCAGGTACACCACCGGTTCGGTGACCATGCCAATCATGTAGAAGTAATTCGCCACCCGGTATTGGAACTGTTCCAGGATGGACATCTTCATCAGGCTCAGGTACACCGCCGCCATGTCTTTCATGCAGCCTTCTCCTGGGCAAAGACGGACTCGATCACCTCGTCGATGGGCGGTTCCTCAATGGTTAGATCGGCTACCTGGCGCTCGTTAAGCAGGCGGGCTGCCACCCTGGATACATCCGCTTTCGGCACGCGCAAGAAGCGCTTGGGACCATCCCTGCCGACCTCTTCGCCATATTCCGAGAGATCTCCGTTGGCTTCTTCCAGCACCACACCGATGGTTTTGGTGGCGGAAAAGCGTTCCACCAGCCCGCTCAGGTCGCCGTCGTGCAGGATCTGCCCATGATGGATGACGATCACCCGCTTACACAGCGCGGCTACATCTGCCATATAGTGGCTGGTGAGCAGCACAGTGGCGCCGGTGCGCTGGTTGTACTCGGCGATGAAACGCCGCAGCCTGCGCTGCATGGTCACATCCAGACCGATTGTGGGCTCGTCCAGGAACAGTACCTGGGGCCGGTGCAGCAAGGACCCGACGATCTCCATTTTCATGCGCTCGCCCAGCGATAGGTTGCGCACCGGCTTGCGCACCAGGTCGCCCAGCTCCAGCAGCTCGATCAGCTCATCGCGCGTCTTGCGGAACAGATCCGGTTGGAGGGAATACACTGCCCGGTTCAGGTCGAAGGAGTCCATAGCAGGGATATCCCATGCCAGCTGGTTGCGGTTGCCCATGATCAGGGCGATCTGGCGCAGATAAGCCTTTTCTCTTTTCGAGGGGGTGTGACCCAGCACGCGAGCGCTGCCCGAGGTAGGGAAAAGCAGTCCGGAGAGCATCTTCAGCGTGGTGGTCTTGCCTGCGCCGTTAGGGCCCAAGAAACCAACTACCTCGCCATGCGCGATTTCGAAAGAGATCGCCTCCACAGCTTTGACGGCGCGCATCTTGCGTTTCACCAGGCTGCGAATGGAGGCTGCCAGCCCGGCTTCGCGCTCGGGCACGTGAAAGGTTTTGGTGAGGTGGTCAACCAGGATTGCAGGTGTGGTCAATAATCGTTTCCTTTACCAGGCACTAATGGGTGAACAAAGCGTTATTATAACCGCATTGAAAGCATGATATTGGCAGATCGAATTCTGCAGCTTTCACCGGCTGGGTAGTTCTGCTGGCTCAACGCATGATCACTGCTCTGGCGTGCTTGACCGGCATGACGAGAATCTGCTATATTGAGGGGGGAATAAACTCGGCAGTTCGCACAATGCTCAAGCGATAAGTGAGAGGAGAGCAGGATGAAAGCAGTGCGCTGGATTGGTCTGGTGGTAGTTGGAATGGTGCTATTGATCGGCCTGCACGGCTATTTCTATACCACAGGTCTGCTGAACAAAGCAATCAGCCGTTGTGGAGCCTACCCGACCCTGGATGAAGCCATCCAGGCTGATATTCTTCATAACAATTTTGACCCGGCCTGGTTCGATGAATATATCAAAGCCCAAAACAGTAAAAGGGTTTCATGGACCTGGTACGTGGTAAAGAAAGTCAAGCCTGAGTATGCCGGCGAGCTCCAGCAGGCGCCAAAACCGGAATACTACTGTGGGGGCAGCTTCTACCATCACACCAAACTTGGCTGGGTTGGACTGCCAGAAGGTTTTTGGAACGCCTTTGGCTTTATGGATTTGTGGATGTGGGTATATCGTCTATATTAAGCCGCTCACCAGAGCCAATAGCACCCCACCCGCCATGACGCTGCCAAGCTGCCCGGCGGTGTTGGCGCCCATGGCGTGCATCAAGATGAAGTTCTCGAAATCTTCTTCCTGAGCCACCTGTGCCGCCAGCCGCCCAGCCATGGGGAAGGCGCTGATGCCGGCCGCGCCGATCAGCGGATTGACTTTACCGCCAGTAGCGAAAGCCATCAGTTTGCCGAACAGCAGGCCCGCCACCGTATCCAGGGTAAAAGCCACCAACCCCAGGATCAGCACCTGCAGCGTTGCCAGATTCAGGAATGAGCCAGCATCCATGGTCGAGCCGATGGTCACGCCCAAGAAAAGTGTGGCGGTGTTGGCGATCTCGTTCTGAGCCGATTTGTTCAGGCGCTCTACCACACCGGCCTCGCGCAGCAAATTGCCCAGCATGAGCATCGAGATGAGCGGCGTGGCTTCCGGGACCAGCAGACCCACTGCCAGGGTGACCAGGATGGGGAAGAGCACGCGGGCGCGCTTAGAAACCGGCCGAGGGGCGTAATCCATGCGGATGCGCCGTTCGGCTTTGGTGGTCAGCAGGCGCATTAAGGGCGGCTGGATGATGGGCACCAGGCTCATGTAGGAATATGCTGCCACGGCAATGGGCGCCAGCAGCTCTGGCGCCAGCTTGGCAGCGACGAAGATCGAGGTAGGCCCATCGATGGCGCCGATCACGCCGATGCTGGCAGCCTGGTTGAGTGGGAAGCCCAGCAGGGCAGCCAGCGTGAGCGTACCGAAGATGCCGAACTGTCCGGCTGCGCCCAGCAGCACCAGATGCGGCTGGGAGAGCAGCGGGGAGAAGTCGATCATCGCCCCCACGCCGATGAAGATCAGCAGCGGGAACAGCTCAGTGCTGATGCCGGCGCGGTACAGCAGGGCAAACAGACCTTCGCCCTCGCTCATGCCGGCGAGTGGGATATTCGCCACAACGCAGCCAAAGCCGATGGGCAGCAGGAGAACCGGTTCGTACTCTTTGAGCACTGCCAGGGCGATCAGCGTCAGACCAACGGCGATCATCAGCGCGTTGCCCCAGGTGAAAGCTGCCAGGCCCTTGATCAATTCGGGGAACAGGGTGGAAAAATCCATGGGTGCGTGTATCCGACTTTCTGCGTACGGCGAATCAAGGCTCGAATTCAAGCAGCAGGTCGCGGTGCTGCACCGTTTGCCCGGCGTTGACAAGCAGGCGGGCGATCACACCGGCGCGCGGGGATCGAATGAGGTTCTTCATTTTCATCGCCTCGAGCAGCAGCAGTTCCTGCCCTGGTTGGACTTCGTCACCGGGTTTGACTGCCAGCGAAAGAACGACGCCGGGGATGGGGGCGCGCACGGCGATCTCTGCTGCGACTACGGCAGCGGGTTGGGGCGCCGGGCGTTGGATGACCGGTTCGGGGCGTGGGGAGGCGGGAGCGGGCTGGCTTTGGAAAGCAGAGGACTGCGTATAGGCGGCATCCGGGCCAGAGGGTCGTGAATATTGCACGCCCGGCAAGGTGAAATAGGGTTTGACGCCGCCCTCGCTCTCCAGGAAAATTTCTACAGGCTGCCCGTCAACCATGGCGATGATGGGGTTGGTGTGCAGCTCACCCAGCTCAACCTGGTAGCGCTTGCCTTCGATGGTGATGATATATTTCATCTGGACCGTCCTAGTTTGTCCATGGCTTTCGCACGGCTGATCGCTTGCCAGGGGCTCACTGCTGCAGAGGGTGGAGTGGGGAAGGCATGCGGGGTATGGTCCAGCTCCTGTGCCAGAGCGATGGCGACTGCCGCAGCGGCAGCGCGGTGACGGCGTTCGTCCTCTCCACTGGTTTCGGAGATGGTTTCCGTTCCCGGCACAGCCGCCTGGGGGGATAATCCAGGCTCTGCGTTCTGTTCCACTCGCTCGGGCGCCAGCCGCACCAGCAGGGCCATAAGCCCCCACAGCAGCAGGAGAGCGCCGAACACGAGCCCCATGCCCAGCAGGGTGATTTGAAAAGTGAGGGTTAAGATATGGCTCATATCAAACTCTTATGCGCATGATTTCGCACATGGCACAGATGTAGAGAAAATTCCTTGGTCATCTCTCGGTGGATCATGCCTACATTGGAATGTTGCCATGTTTGCGCGGCGGCGCAGATGAAAACTTATCTCGCAGGGCGCCCAATGAGGCGATTATCTTGGGACGCGTCTCGCACGGCTCGATAATATCGTCTACGTAACCGGCACTGGCAGCAAAATAGGGATTGTTGAAGCGCTCCCGGTAATCGTCCACCAGACGCCGGCGTTCTTCTGCCGGGTTTCCGGCGGCTGTGATTTGCTTCTTGAACAGGATGTTGACGGCGCCTTCGGCGCCCATCACGGCAATCTCGGCGCTGGGCCAGGCATAGGTCACATCGGTGCCCAGGTACTTGGAACCCATTACCACATAGGCTCCGCCGTACGCCTTGCGGGTGATCACCGTCACCTTGGGCACGGTGGCCTCCGAGTAGGCGTACAGCACTTTGGCGCCGTGACGGATGATGCCGGCGTGCTCCTGGCCCACACCGGGGAGAAAGCCGGGGGAATCGACGAAAGTGACCAGCGGAATGTTGAAGCAGTCGCACAGGCGGACAAATCGCGCCATCTTGTCCGAGGCATCGATATCGATCACACCTGCCATCACGCTGGGTTCCTGGCACACGATGCCCACAGTATGCCCGCCCATGCGCGCCAGGGCGGTGATGGCATTGCGGGCGAAAGTGGGCTGGATCTCAATCAGGCTGCCCTGGTCCACCACGCGCCCGATCACTGTGTGCATCGAATATGGTTCAGTGGGGTCAAGCGGTACGATGTGGTTCAGCTCCATATCCATGCGCAGTGGGTCGTCTACCGGCGGATGATAGGGCGGATTTTCCACGTTATTGGAAGGGAAGTAGCCAATCACCCGCCGGGTGAGCGCTAGGGCTTCCTGCTCGCTTTCCACCGCCAGGTGCGCCGTGCCGGTCAGGTCCATGTGCACATCGGCGCCGCCCAACGATTCGGAGTCGATCACCTCGCCGGTGACGGATTTGATCACCTCCGGGCCGGTCAAGAACATGAAGGAGTGCTTGCGTACCATGATGATCAGGTCGGTAAGCGCCGGCGAGTACGCCGCGCCGCCGGCGCACGGGCCAAGCATCACGCTGATTTGCGGGATGACACCCGAGTACAGTGCGTTGCGGCGAAAGATCTCGGCGTAGCCGCCCAGAGACTTGACGCCCTCCTGGATGCGCGCCCCGCCTGAGTCGATCAGCCCGATGACCGGCACACCGTTGCGCAGGGCCAAATCCATCACACGGCAGATTTTGTGCGACTGCATCTCCGAGAGCGTGCCGCCGTAGACGGTGAAATCCTGTGCGTAGACATACACCGTGCGCCCGTCGACCTGCCCGTAGCCTGTGATCACCCCATCGCCCAGGTACTTATCAGACGCAATGCCCATTTCGTCGCCAGGGTGAGTGATGAAAGGCTCCAGCTCATTGAATGTGCCCGGGTCGAGCAATAAATCCAGGCGCTCGCGAGCGGTCAGCTTTCCCTTGGCGTGCTGGGTGGCGATGCGTTCGGCGCCGCCGCCCAGGCGGGCTTGCTCGCGGTGCTGACGCAAGGCGATGATTCGGGGGTCTTCAGCAGTCATAAGATTGTGTCCTTCTTGTGCAATCTTTCACGGATGGGTGCATGATACACCTGAACGTGAGCCGGGGTTAGTGACGATTGTAATACATTCTGCCGTGAGAATGGTCGGGTGTCGGGGCATGACCCACAGCACGACCTGGATTTAGGCGCGGATATACGGATAAACTCTTGAATCAACCCACCCCTAGGCTTTCAGGACCAGCGCTTCCCACTCTGCATCACCGTGTAGAAATTGAAACTCCGGGCGTGAACGGGCGGAATCGATGTTATCCCAGCCCTGGGCGACGGCTTTTTTGAGAGCTTGCAGCGCACCGGCTTTATCTTGCAATCCGGCGTGGGCACAGGCTTGCAGGTAGTAGGTCACCACCGGCGGGTGCGCTTCGAGCTCCAACACGCGCTGGCAGCATACCAGTGCTCGGGTGTACTCGCCCTGATCGCGCAGGTCGGCGCTCAAGGCAATATAGTGATAGACCTCTTCGAAATCAACCAGGTACATATTGTACTGGCGCTCGAGCTGCAAACCGAGTTTCTCCGCAGTGCGCAGCGAAGCGGTGTTGGTCTGCCCGCAGTCCCATACCACGGTTCGCAGGCCGTTTTGCAGGCCGTAGTTGATGGCTGCAGCAGAAACGATGCTCGCTAACCCCTGCCGGCGGTAGTCTTCGTGGGTGAACAGACCGATATCACCCTGGTCGCCAACCACGCAGTCGATCACCGCATGCGCAGCAACGTGATCGCCGTGCACGATCACGAAACCAAAGCCATCCCGCAGCTCAGGCTGCTGTCCTTTCCAGGATCGGATCAGGCTGTGCACGTCCTCCGGCAGGGAAAGCCGCGCCTGCTCAACCAGGCCCGGTTCAATTTTGAGCAGCAGGCTGCCGTCAGGCAGCGGTGGCAGCTCAGCGCTCAGAGCTGATGTGGCGATGTAGCGCAGGCGCGGCGCGCGCACCGGCTCACGATTTGGGAAGATGCTCGGAAACTGCTCGATCCAGCGATCACTGGTAGCGCTGATATATGCACCCCAGGCCTGCGGGCCGGTCAGCTCACCGCTCATCACGGCTATTCCCAACGCATTGCAGGCTGCATTGGATGGGCTGCCGCCAAGGTAAACCCACATGCCGCGGGCTGCCAGCACGGCGGTTGAGGGTCGGGAAACATCATCTACATACACTGCGCCGTCCATGGTATGGTGCAAGACTGCCTGGCAGAAAAGCTGGTGCTGGAGCGGCTCGAACAGAGGGCGGACGAGCGGATATTGGGAGGTGGGAAGTGGCTGAAAAAATTTCACTAGAAAATCCTTGTTACGGACACTGGATCATTCCCTGAGCCCACATGCACCCGCCACAGGAGGGGAATCCGCTGCTGATGCAGTCGTCCAGGTTGGATTCGGACAGGTCGCAGCCACCGCAGGAAGTGCAGGGGGCGAAGCCGAAGGAATGCACTCGCTCGCGGTAAGCCACGAAGGACGGCTCTGTCCACAGGTCGAGCAGTCTGTGCTGGTTGATATTGCCCAGGATATGCTGCTGGTTGCGGCGCGGCTTGCCGTGCAGGTAGGTGGTGTGGGTGTGCATCAGCGCCCAGCACGGGCTGACGCCGCCGTCCCAGCGGATGGAGATGCTGCCGCTTTCGATGAAGTTGCAGACGTCGTTTGAGCCTGCCAGGTTGCTGCCGGCAAAGGTCACATTGCAGCCTGCGCCCAGCGCGTCCAGGAATGGGCCGCGGGTGATTTCATCCAGATTCATCTTGGGCAGGCTGAGCTTAGGCAGCCAGGGCGAGTCGAGATAAGCGATATCGCGCGTGGTGCGCAGATAGAGCTGTTCTTCCTGCATTTCAGCGGTATAGGGCAGCACGTTGGTGACCATGAAACGTCTGGCGCCCACCCTGCGCCCCATGGCGATCACGCGCGGCAGGTCGTGGATATTGCGTTTCATGGCAACGAAGGAGACGCCGATCATTGGGCGCGGGTGGTGCCCGCCAGGACGCATGCGCCGCAGGGTTTGAAGGTTATGCAATACGTTGGGCAGCTCTGCACCCAGGCGGACGTCGGCGTACTGCTCAGGTGTGGCGCCATCGATCGAGACCCACAGCACATCCAATCCGGCATCGATCAGCGCACGTGCGCGCTTCTCGTTGAGCAGGGTGCCGTTGGTGATCAGCTCGACCTGCGCGCCGCGCTGTTTGGCCTGCGCTACCCACTCGATGGTGCGTGGGTGGAACATGGGCTCACCCATTCCGCCGAAGAAAACCAGCGGTTTTGGCTGCATCTGTTCTAGCTGCGCCAGGAAGGACTGGTAGGTGGCCTCTGACATGCGCCCCAAGGGTTCTTCCCAGCCCGTGCGGATGCACATGCTGCACTGCAGATTGCACATGTCGGTCGGCTCGATGTAGATCTTTGCCAGGTGTGTTACCGGACGGTGCAGGCGAAGCTGGTTGTCGGCCCATTCCATGCGCAATCGCGCCCCGGGCTGCAACCCGAACTGGTCTGCGGCTTCTGGCGGCAGCACCAGGTTGCCATTTTCGTCGATGATTGCCCACTGCTGGGATGTGTTTTCCATAACGGATTATTTCTCCACAATGATTGTAGCGGTTAACCGCCTGCACATCTACTGAAGATTGTCACAAATTCTTGAAGAATATATCCTGAAAACACTTCAACGATGACCTCTGTAACCTTTGAGAGGTGACATTCCACGCTTGACCTGGAACAGGTTGACGCGATAATTAATTCACGCGCCGGTATGGGGGAGAGATCTCGACAAACCCAACGCTATCCTACCGGACAGATCAGCACTTTGAGCAGTAAATTGGAGGGGATCCCATGTTTTCCAACTTGTTTAGGCGATTTGCGCTCGGCTTGATTGGTCTGTACATTATTCTGATCGGCGCGCAGCCCGCCACTGCCCAGCCTGCGGCTCCACGCGCAGGCGCGCCTGATTGCGCTACTGGAATTTCGCGTTATGAATCCTGGTCGAGGGATTTACCGTGCGTACAGCCGGACTCCGAAAAGTTGGACTTTTCCAGGATACAAGAACATCCTGTACGATCGGACATACCCCGCGAACTGAATGATGTAAGCATTTATACAGATCTGGTTTTTTCATCATTCAGGGATGGCAACTGGGAGATCTATTACGAGGACGATCCCTACCCGAGCAGAAGCCTGCTTTACTCGCACAGGGTAACCAACGATCCGTCGGCAGATTTGCGACCGGCGCTGCGCCCTGGAAGTCCGGAGATTGTGTTTTCTTCCAATCGCAGCGGCAACTACGAGTTATATTTTGTCAAGTGGGATGGCAGCGGTTTGCGGGCACTCACCAATCATCCTGGTTATGATTCACAACCTGCCTGGTCGCCGGATGGGACGCGGCTGGCATTTGCCAGCGATCGTGACGGAAACCTGGAAATCTATACCATGCTGCCTGATGGCAGCGAGCTGAAGCGCCACACGTTTGATGCAGCGGATGATTTTCATCCAAGCTGGTCGCCGGATGGATCGACGCTGGTCTGGGTGCGGGCGGTCAGCGACCAGGATGGTGTTGTGTATCGAATGCCATTCGGCGGTACCACTCCGGAGGCCTATTCGTTCGTGCTCAGATACGCACAGCACCCAATTATGGCGTCCAGATTTGTTGCGTTGGATTTCGATGGCAACGGTGATGGATGGATTGATCTTGGCTGGATATTGAGCGATGGCACCGAGATGCGGGTGACAGTCACCAGCCCGGGTATGGAGGATTTCTTTGCTGGAAGCTGGATTATTCCATACAATGAACTTATCCTGGCAAACAGAGTCTCCTATATTCTCTATGATGGCGAATACTACATCGACCGCGCCTGCCTGGCGGAACATGTACTATATAACCCCTATGTTTTTTGTTGGTATGATTCGTATTTTGACTTCTATCCCAATTCGGCGAAAAATGACATTCTGGCTCCGACAACCTGGATCACGCCGCTGCCCCGATACCAGCACGCCGGAGCTATTGATCTGAACATAAATGGCTTTGACAACGGCGCGTCGGGATTGTATGCAATTAATCTGCAAAAACGCAAGAGCCTGGATGGCGATTGGACAGACCTGGGGAGCGCCCTATATCCCAACGCTCTCCCATTCTCGGTCTCTGAAACACTTAACGCCGGTGAAACAGTCTACTATCGTTCTCGCGGCCAGGATAAAGCCGAGAATATTGAAGAATGGCCTGCAGGTGATGGGGATACCTTCACACAGGTCTATACCTGGGAGCTGAATGGGCAGGTGCAGGATAACCGCGGGTATCCGCGGCGGTATGTTTCGATCAGCTCAGAACCGGTCTTCGATGACCAAGAGGATACGCAGCTCGACGGGAAATTCCATCGCTATGTACCAACAGAACCGGTCACAATTACCATCAGCCAGCCGGGTTACGGCAGCTTGCCGGTTACTTACCTGTCCAGTTCCGTGGATATGGGTTACCTCTGGGCACTCCCTCCAGCTCAGGATCAATTGACGAACGGGAATTTCGAATATGGCCTTGATAACTGGTCGATCGGGGGAGAATATCTTCCCGTTGCCTTGGCAGGCGCGCACACCGGGCTGGCAGGCTCACAATTGGGGCCATCATTGGGCGGACTCGGTGAAAGCATTTCTGGAGATACCAGCGGATATGAGCCCTGCATTGTTGCCGATAGCTCAGGTAAGCTGCACGTGATTTGGAGCGGAAGCGAAGGTGGCTACGTTGGAAGTGTTTACTACAGCAGCAAGCCAAACGGTGGAGACTGGAGCCAGCCACTGATGATAAATCCTAATCAGTTGAGCACATCGACTCAACTCGACCTTGCAGTTGATCCAGACGACGGCTTGCATGCCGTGTGGCTGGATTATTCATACCAGGCTATGCGCGTAATGTATGCAAGCAAACCTGACGGCGGCTCTTGGACTGCTCCGGTGGACCTTTCCGGCGAACGTTACGTCGGATCGCCCGTGGAATACGCAAACCCCGAGATCCTGGTTGATTCAACGGGCGGGTATCACCTGATGTTTGCCGACCAGGATGGTATATGGTACATCAACAGACCATCAGGCGGAAGCTGGTCTGCGCCGTTCCGACTCAACTGGTTTAGCGAGCACAGCATGGCGCTTGATTTGCTGAACAATCTGCATGTGGTTTACCAGGATACCCAGCTAACTCATCGAATTCGCAGCGCGGATGGGGTTTGGGGTGATGCGACAATGATAGGGGTTGATATGGGATACAGGCTATCTACTGCCACTGACTCGGTGGGAAGGTTGCACATGATTTATTATTACGATCAGGTTCTCTACCATACTTATCGCCAATCAAGCGGTGGCTGGATTTATCCGGAGCCAATTTCGGATTTCGAATATATCTATTCCACTGCACTGGCAGTTTCGGGTGAGAATGTGCATGTTGCCTGGGATTCTCAGCAAGGCCTGGCATATCGCCGGCAGTTCGGTTCTGGCGTATGGTCGCCGACAATCTATACCCCGGCGACTTTCTACAGCCTGGATTTATTTGTTCAGGGCGACCAGGTACACGCAGTGTTTGGTGATAACCAGCTTGCGAAAGCTGTATATAATACCTGGTCCATGCCCCAACAAGGTGCGAGCCGGTTGGCGCAGGCTGTAAACATCCCATCCGACATGCACGAGCCCACGCTGTCCTTCCTATTCAAGCTGGAACAGGAAGGCGCCTACACCTTCACGGTCACGGTCAGCGATACGCTGGTGCATTCCCATTCTTTTGCGACTGCGGGCTGGGAGCACGTCTGGGTGGATATGCATCCCTGGGCGGGCAAGACGGTGACGGTTACATTCGAAGCGCAGAACGATCTATTGGAAAATGTGCTGATTGCTCGCGTCGATGATGTCTCACTGGGTCCCTGGACGACGCCCCTGGTTACTGCCCCGCTACCGCAGCAGATCGACGCCAATGTAACCACAGCCATCACCATTACCGGCGAGAATTTCATGCCTACACCGCAGGTGCTGCTGAATGGGCAAAGCTCTGGCAGTGTAACCTGGCTGGATGAGAACACGCTTCACGTCGACTTCCCGGTTGGCCTGCCGCCGGGTCAGTATGAGATCACGGTGGTAAATCCAGGCGGCGCCTTTGACGTCTGGGCAGGCAAGCTGAATGTGGGGAAGCAAGTCTACCTCCCGGCGATTCTACGATGAATATCACCGCTTAGTGAAAGCGCTCGAGGGCTGCCGCTGGTCGAGCCGGACAGCGGCCCTTATCACCTGTGGGTTGACAAAATCTGGATCTGATTTATACTAATAAAATAGTGCACTATTGCAAGAATGCACTCATTTCTGGTCGATACGCGATCAACTGATCATGCCTGTTGCCCCTTACACACCCCTCTATCACTGGCTTGCCAGCTCGCTGCGCGAGCAAATTTCCTGCGGCGAATACCAGCCCGGCGACCTGCTGCCGACCGAGCACCAGATGATGGCGAACTACCGCCTGAGCAGCACCACCGTGCGCCGCGCCCTGCGCGAGCTGGAGCATGAGGGCTGGATCTACCGTAAAGCCGGTAAGGGAACCTTTGTGCGCCGGCCTCCGCTGGAGGAGAATCTGGTGCGGCTGACCTCATTTGCCGAGGAGATGCAGCGCCTGAACTTGCGCCCGAATTTCCACCTGCTGACCGCCAGACCGCTTGCGCCCCCTGAGGATGTCGCCAAAGCCCTGCAGCTAGAGCCAGGCGAAAACGCGTTTCTGATCGAGCGGCTGCAGTTAGCCGACCAGGAGGTGATCGCCCTGGCAACCGGATATTGGAAGCGTGAGATTGGACAGACCCTGTCCGGCTATGACCTGGAGAAGCTGCCGCTCTACGAAGTCCTGGAGCAGCGGCTGAACATTCACCTGCATGAAGCGGACGAAACCATCAGCGCCCTGGCGGCGACACCCACGATTGCGCACAAGATGGGATTGCGCACCGGGCAGTCGCTACTGGTGCGCGAGCGCATCAGCTACACATCTGAGATGCAGCCGGTGGAGCATACGCGCACGTATTATCGCAGCGATCGCTACCATTATAAGGTTCGCCTGGTGCGCCGGGCGGTATGACCAGCAGCAACGATGATCTAAAGCAATCGATTCCTTAGCATGTATCCCATACAAGGAGGCAACCCATGAAATTCTTTCTTGACAGCGCCAAGATGGATGAAATCACATACGCAATCGATATGTGGGCCATCGACGGCGTCACCACCAACCCGCGCCACGTCCAGACAGCCGGCAAGCCCTTCATGAAGACGGTGCATGACATGGCTGAACTGGCAAAGGGCACCGAGCTGAGCATTTCGGTCGAAGTCAACCCGCATTTCAACACCCATCAGGAGATGGTGGTTGAAGCCCACAAGCTGGCTTCTCTCAGCCCAAATTTCGCCATCAAGCTGCCCGCCACCGAACCCGGCTTCAAAGCCCTGAAAATCCTCAGCAGTGAAGGCATCAAGGTCAACCTGACGCTGGCCTTTTCTGCTACCCAGGTGCTGCAAGCCATGCGCATGGGCGCGTACTTTGTTTCTCCGTTTATTGGCTGGAAAGAGTCGAACGCAGAAGCGGTGTTCGATTTTGTTCAGGAAATCGTGGCAATCCGCGACAATTACAGCTTCAGCACCCAAATCCTTGTAGCAGCGGTGCGCAACGGGCGGCAGATCGCCGATGCGGCTGTCATTGGAGCGGATATCGTCACTGCCGGCTTTACCGTGTTCCAGGAGTCCTTCGAGCATCCCTACACCACCATGGGCCTGGGACGCTTCCAATCATTCTGGGATAAAACCCCGTACGAATAGGCAAAGCAGGATCAGGTACACATACGGCAAGGAAAGACTGATCCAGATTGCAATCTGCCCGCGCTTTGAGGGGGTAGGCCGAGCGCCTACCCCTGTTTGCGGTTGCTGTCCTTGATATCCTGGATCAGCCGCCGCGTATCGTAGATCGCAGCGGTGATACCCATCAGCCCCAAGATCACGAGCAGCGCCAGGTGGGGAAGTGAGCTGCGCCAGGTAGGGATCAGCAAATAACTGAATACCACCAGAGCCACCAGGATCACCCCCATCATAAACATCGGTCGGAACATATTCTGCATCTTCATCTTATTTCACCTGAAACCAGCTAACAGGTCTTTCCGTAGAACAGGCAGCACCCGTTCGGTATCATACAGCTTTTATAACTGTCCTGTATCTCCCCAATTTTCTAGAAGCCTTAGGTAATCCGGATCCTGGTAGCGCTGCAGTGAGAATGCCGGGGCGTATTCGGGCAGCGGCTTTCCAGCCAGGTGCGCCGCCAGCAGCTCCCCCGCGCCGCAGGCGACCATCAAGCCGAAGCCGGACAGTGCGCCGATGACATAGGCGCCTTCGACGGGCAGCGGGCCGATCAGAGGCCGGTTCTCTTGCGTGCGCGTGTAGTAGCCTCCATCTAAGCGCGGGCGCGGCATGCGACCGAAGTATTTACGCAGACCAGGCAGCATGGGAGCCAACCCGCGCAGGGCGATCTCCGGGTACTGATCGTCCATGGGCGGTGGGAAAACCGGCTCGATGACATCGGTGTGATACTCCCACAGCATGATGGCAATATCGGCGTCGGCGGCGCCTTCCGGGCGGGTGTGTGCACCGGAAGGCATTTGCTCGAGCAGGTAGTGAAATTCCGGGATTTCTGCCAGCAGCTCACGCTCCTCATCCGACCATTCCAGCACTTGTGAATCGCTCCAGATCAAAAGGGGCGCCTGGCGCGGTACGGCAGCCAGGGTATCCTTGAAGGCGGCTTTCAAGTGCAGCTCTGAATATACCGGTAGATCCACACCCAGCATACGCCCGACAGGTTTCAAAAAGGGGCCACCGGCATTGACGAAGGATCGAGTCTGGATCGCCTCACCATTGTCGAGCAGCACAGATTTAACTCGTCCAGACTGCACCTGCACCTGGCTTACCCTGGCCTGGATGCGTTTCACGCCGGCAAGGCGCGCCTGGTCGAGCAAATACATACCCAACTGCTGGGCGCTAAACCAGCCAGCCCTGCGCACATGCAGCGCAGCAATGACGGTCTCAGATAGGTAGGGAAAGTGCTTTCGTATCAGCCGGGGGTTGAGAAATAGATCGGCGCCATCGGGCAGGTTCAGGTAGCCCTCCAGCGGGGAGGGAAGGTAGCTGTGGTCATGCTTATCGTGGATGCGCAGCTCGCCTGCACCCAACTTGGGCGGCGTTTGGGCGTCGCGCGAGATCTTGATCGCCTGGTCTGGGTCGGCGGTCATATAGAGGTAGCCCCGCCGGTTGAGATGGAAGGTATTGCGGCTTTCTGCCGCCAGCTCCTCCAGCAGGTCGATGCTGCGGTTCATGAGCGCGACCATGGCGCTGCCAGGACCGGGCCACCAGTTGCGGTAGCATTCCGTAGATTTGTCGCTGGTCAGGCTGAGAGGGTCGCGCTCATCTACCAGCAGGATATCTCGAATACCCTCTCGAACAGCCAGGAAATAGGCCGCGCTGATGCCGGCAATCCCCGCGCCGCAGATGACCACATTGGCTTTATTCATCGTTCACTGTGTCGAGACCCCTGCCTGAAGCCGGTCACCTGTCAGGAAAGCTCAATGTAGATGCGTTTATTGATCTTGCCTTTGCTCTTGTAATCGGTGACCCGGATGCGCCCAACCTCACCGGTGCCGTTTACGTGGGTACCGCCGTCTGCCTGCAGATCAAGGCCTACAATTTCCACCACGCGCACTTCCTGTATGCCTTCTGGCAGCAGGTTGATCTTGGTGCGGATCAGATCGGGGATTTGGAAGGCATCCCGGCGAGAGAGGATCGCTACCTTCACCGGGCGGTTCTGCGCGACTTCATAGTTTACGGCTGCCTCTATGGCATGCACCAGCTCCTTCTGCATGGTTTCGAATTCAAAGTCCATCCGACCCTTGAGCGGATCCATGTCGCCGCCGGTGACCAGAGCGCCATAATTTCGGAAAACAACCCCGCACAAGATATGTAAGGCAGTATGGGTGCGCATCAAGGCATAACGCCGCTGCCATTCGATCACCCCACGGGCAGCATCGCCGGGCTCCGGCAGCGGGATATCGCCGTCGAGGTAATGCAGCACATCGGCGCCCATCTTTTTGGCGCGTGGGATGAAGTACTGCTGGTTGTTGATAGTCAGCCAGCCCTGGTCGCTGGGCTGCCCGCCTCCACCGGGGTAGAAGGAGGTCTGATCGAGCACAATGGCGCGGTTTTCGCTGTCTACGCTGGTGACAACCGCCTGGAATGATTTTTGGTAGCTATCCGTCTGATATAGGAGCCTGGTCATCATTTTTCCTGTATGGGGGTCAAGCCTCGGTTGGCGTCAGTAGTTCTTTATCCGGGTTCGCGTATTGGAGCATCACCATCTGGATCAAGAATCCAATGAAAGCGAGTACCAAAAACATGGCACCACGCGGTAATCCGCTGAAGGCAAAGTTCTGCACCAGGAGGATCGAGCCTCCCAGGCTGGTGACTAGAATAACACCATAAGCGAACGATGCCAGGATAAGCATTGCGGTTAAAACGCCGCCTACGACGAATGCCTGGGAGGGAGTGAGTGGGATTGGCCAGCCATACAACGCCGGAATCGACAGCGCCAGATAGCCTCCGCTGAAGAAACCTGCCAGTGTGATCATTACCCTGCGCAGAAAATAGATGGCGAGCACTCCCCCCAGGGCGGCGGATAAGGCGTAGCTGATGCGTTCCAGCTCACTGTGCACGAATTGGATTTGATCCATGAAATGCGCCATGAGCAGGGCAGTGACGCCGGCAACGAACATCCAGGAAAGCTGGTAGCCAGCGATCAAGAAAATGATGCCGAAAGCTATGGTGATTAAGCGCATCGCTGTCGCTCCTCTGCATGGATTATAGCAAAAATCTTACCTTCCCCGCAGGTGTGATTGGATGTCAGATTGGCGCTGATTCAATTTTCTTCTCTTACCATTGCGCCTCAGGTGGATTTCATGATAAAGTAAAGCTAAAGATCTACAGGTGCAGTCGCTGGCGGATAGCGCAGCCTGCACGCACCGGTAAGGCTGAGCCAAACCAATTCAAAGAGGTTTCCCATGAAGCCTGTTCAGGAATTCGTCCAATTGGTGACAGCCAATGTGGAGCAGGTCATCGTCGGTAAACGCGAGGCCATCGAATTATTGTTGGTGGCGCTCCTGTGCGAAGGTCATGTTCTCCTGGAGGACGTACCCGGAACAGGGAAAACAATGCTGGCGCGGGCAATAGCCATCAGCCTGGGGGGACAATTCAAGCGCTTACAGTGCACGCCCGATTTGCTGCCCAATGACGTCACCGGCGTTTCTATCTACAACCAACAGAGTGGGGAGTTCGAATTTCGACCCGGTCCGCTGTTCGTAAACGTACTGCTGGCGGATGAAATCAACCGCGCCACGCCCCGCACACAGGCGGCGCTGCTGGAGGCCATGCAGGAGCAGCAGGTCTCTATGGATGGGATCACCCGGGCGCTGCCGCGGCCGTTCCTGGTGCTTGCTACCCAAAACCCAATCGAATATGAAGGCACGTTCCCGCTGCCGGAAGCACAGCTTGACCGCTTCCTGATGCGGCTTCCGGTTGGCTACCCGGCGCCTGGCGATGAGCGAACGATCTTGAACAACCTGCGCCGCGAGCACCCCATCACTCATTTACAGCCGATCGACTTTGATGAGGCGCAAATACCAGGGCGCAGCGGCATCGATCGCCTGCCTGCTATCGAGAGCATGGTTTGGGATGTGCACGTGGATGAGACCCTGCAGGATTATATCGTTGCCCTGGTCAATGCCACCCGCGCACATGCCGACCTGCTCCTGGGCGCCAGCCCGCGCGCCAGCCTGGCGCTGTATAAATCCGCCCAGGCGCTGGCAGCTTCGCAGGGACGCAGCTATGTCACCCCTGACGATGTCAAGCGGCTGGTGCCGTATGTGCTGCCTCACCGGCTGATCATTCGCCCGGAAGCCGAGCTGCGCGGGCGGACGGTAGGCCGCGTGCTGCAGGATATTTTGGAGAGCACACCGCTGGAGATGGGGGGGATCTAGCCAGGGCGAATCAGCATGGGCGATTATCTGCTGGCCTTCCTGATTGTGCTTGTTGCGGTAGCAGCCTTCCTGCGGGAGCAGTTCCTGTTCACGCTGGTGTATTTGCTGCTCGGGGTCTATCTGCTGGGGCGTTGGTGGGGCACACATACGCTGCGCTATTTGCGGGTTAAGCGGCGGCTGGACAGCCACATGTACCTGGGTGAACGTTTGAAAGTGGTTGTGGAGGTCGTTAATGAGAGTGTGCTGCCTGCCGCCTGGGTGCAGATCCAGGAGAGCGTTGCAGTGGAAATCTCCAGCGGTGATCCGGTGCGCCATGTGATCGGGTTGGGTTCACGCGGCAAATCCCAGATCGAATACTGGCTGGAGGGCCGCAAACGCGGGTACTACCAGGTGGGACCGATGCGCCTGTACAGCGGCGATGTTCTGGGTATCATCGACCAGGAGGCGCATGAGGCGCCGTCCGATTATGTGACTGTGTACCCGCGGATCATTCCTCTAACCAGGGTGACCATCCCTCCCAGCGCGCCGATGGGCTCGCTGCGCCATCTGCAGCCGATGTTCGAAGACCCCAGCCGGGTGATTGGGAAGCGAGGCTACTATCCCGGAGATTCTCTGCGTAGGGTAGACTGGAAGGCTACCGCCGCCACCGGAAATATTCAGGTAAAGGTTTTCGAGCCTTCTATCGCCCTGGAGACGGCGATCCTGCTCAACCTGCACGCTCCCGATTATGGTGACCGCGAGCGGTATGAGGCGACCGAGCTGGGGATCATTGTTGCCGCTTCACTGGCGACCTGGGTGATCGGCAAGCGCCAGTCGGCAGGACTATTGACTAATGGTCTCGATCAATTAACCGGCAGCCCGCCTTTGACGGTTCCGGTGAGGAGTGGGCGCGGGCACCTGATGCGCATCCTGGAAGTGCTTGCCCGGGTGGAAGTGGCTGAAAACGAGAGCCTGGCAGACCTGATACAGCGCGAGAAAGGCGGTTTAAGCTGGGGTACCACGTTGTTGGTCGTGACGGGCGCAGCGAAGGATGAGGATTTCGATGCGCTGTTCCAGGCGCAGCGTGCCGGTTTAGGTGTCATGTTGGTGCTGGTAGGGCGCAGCGGCGCGATTTCCCGGGCTGAGCAGCAGGCCAAACAGTTTGGCATCGCCTGCACCCGCATCGAGCGCGAGCGCGACCTGGATATCTGGCGGAGATGATGGGTTTTCGATGAACGCAGATTTATTGGAGTCGCTGTCCTGGAATGAAAAAATCTCTACCCAGGCGAGCTATCTGTTGGTCGCCGGCATGATGACTTGCTTGCTGTCGACCCTGGCTTTGCTCGGACAGGCGATCGCCCCGGATTGGCAGGGCGGGTACTTTGGGCCCCTGGCTTTCATCATTTCTTTGGAGGCGCTCTACGTATATCAAAGCCGCCGCCGGCTGACATTTCCCGAAGCGGAGTGGTTTGGCTTCTTCGCAGCCGAATGGGGCATGATCGTGGTCGTGCTGCGAGCTTTGATTTATATCAAGCAGGGGCTTGCCCAGCTTTGGATCGACTTGTCCAGCGGACCCAACGGATTTCTGGAAGGATTTTTCAACGGCGAGTTTACCGCTGCCTTGATTGGGGTCATCCTGATTTGGTTTTTGACCAACTGGTTCGCCGACCTGCTGGCGCCGCTGCGCAATGATGCCACCCTGGTCATCCTGGCGGGAGGGGCGGATACTTCGGTGGAGCGGCATGCAGTTCGCCGCCAGCTTGCCAATATGGTGCTGGTGATCGGTGTATTCATGGCGCTGCTGACCGCCGGGATGCGCAGTGAGAGTTTTACCAGTTGGGCGAGGATCCCGCTGATGCGCAGCGGTGTGCTGAATGTGATGATTTACTTCGTCTTTGCGCTGCTGCTGCTCAGCCAGACCCAATTTGCTTTGCTGCGGGCGCGGTGGGGCCTGAACCGGGTTAAGGTAGGCAGAAAAATCGCCATTACCTGGATTGCCTATACCCTGGTATTCTTAACGCTGGTGGGTTTGATTTCTCTGGTGCTGCCAACCGGCTATACCTTCGGACTCTTATCCTTGCTGAACTACCTGTTTGAACTGATCTACCTGTTGGGCGTGGTCATTCTGTGGCTGCTGTCCATCCCCATTTATTTCCTGTCCGTATTGCTATCGTCTTTGTTTGGGATCTCGCCGCTGGAGAGGATACCGCCGCCTAGGATTGTGCCCCCGCCGGCAGTAGATGAAAGTGCTGCCAATCTGCTGCCTTTCTGGATGGAGATGGCGCGTTCGGTGATATTTTGGGCGCTGCTCATCGCTGCGTTGGGATTCACCCTGGTGTATTTTCTGCGGTCGCGTCGCCAGGACATCATTCGCCTTGGGCGTATGCCGCTCTTTCGATGGTTGAAAGACTGGCTGCTGTTGTTCAAGCAAAGTATGGTAGGCGCCCGGCTGCAGATCGGAGAAATTACCCGGCAGGGGCTGGCCTTGCTGCGCCGGCCTCGCAGCGGATCGACGGCTGGCGATGCCTGGAGCTTTCTCAACCTGCGCCGGTTGAGCGCGCGCTCAAAGGTGCGTTTCTACTACCAGGCAATGCTGCGGCGCGCCGGGGAAACCGGTCATGCGCGCCGTGTGGATCAGACGCCGGTTGAATTTGCTCGCTCCTTGGATGGCTATATTCAATCCGAGGCCGATAAGAGCGCACAGGTGCTCGATGAAAGCGCTGCAAAACTCGGGCAGCCAGAACTGGCAACCACAGCGGTATCGCAGCTTACCGAAGCGTTTATTCAGGCGCGTTACAGTTTGCAGGAGATAACTGTCGAACAGGCGGGATTGGCTCAACAGGCCTGGGATCATCTCAGGCGGGTGATGCAGCGCTGGAAAAAGCCCGGCGGACCCGCCAAAGGAGGGCAGACTTGAGCACAGCCAGTTCCGGGAAGCTGGTTTACTATTACCCGGAAGGACACGCTGCACACAATGAGCCGGGTCACCCGGAGCGTCCGGAGCGGGTGGAGGCCATCCGGCAGGCGCTGGAAAGCGCCGGTATGTGGCAGGAATATCCTCATCTGCAGCCGCTGGATGTTCCGGAAGACATCCTGCAAAGCGTGCACAGCTTAGACTACCTGCACAGATTGGACACAGCCTGCATGCATGGGCTTCACCTGGATGCGGATACATACACCACTCCCCGCTCCTGGGAGCTGGCGTTTGCGGCAGCGGGCGGGGCGCTTGCAGTCGCCAAATCTGTCTGGCAGGGAGCAGCGCAGCGCGGACTGGCTCTCACCCGCCCTCCAGGACATCACGCCACCCGCCGGCGAGGCATGGGGTTTTGCTTGCTCAACAACGTGTCCATCGCCGCAGAATACCTGATTCAAAAGCAAGGCGCTGAGCGAGTGGCGATTCTGGATCTGGATCTGCATCATGGCAATGGCACCCAGGATATTTTTTGGGAACGCGGGGATGTCTTGTATGTGTCCACCCACCAATCGCCGCTCTACCCTGGGACAGGCATGCTGGATGAAATTGGCTCGGGCGCCGGCTTAGGAATGAATATGAATATCCCGCTGCCGCCGGGATCAGGCGACCAGGCATTCCATGCCTGCATGCATTCGTTGATCCTCCCGCTGCTGGAACGCACCAAACCACAAATGATCCTGGTCAGTTTTGGGTTCGACCCCCATTGGCGTGACCCATTGGGACATTTGCAGCTCTCTGCAGCAGGCTACGCAGGCTTAATCCAAAATCTGGCTTCCTGGACAGACGCAAACTGCCAGGGGAGGCTGGCGTTGTTCCTGGAAGGCGGTTATGATTTGGGCGCAGCCCAGGCGTGCGCGGTATGTGTCACCGGAGCGCTTTTGGGTCAACAAATTGCCGACCCATTAGGGCCTGCGCCAAGACCTGAAGGCCGCTCCTGGCAATCTGTAATCAGTCAAATTCAGCAAATATGGAGTTTATAAAATAAATGCAAGCAAACCTTCGCGCAATGGGAGCTAGAGAAAACCAGCAGGCGGTGTTCATCGATTTCGAGAATATCGCCTTGTGGGCAGATCGGGAGCTGTTCGACTTCGAGCTGACACCCCTGATCGAACATTTGCAGGCGCGCGGACCGGCTCTGGTGAAACGAGCCTATGGGGATTGGGGACGGTTCTTGCGCTACCGTGAAGAATTGATGAATCTATCCATCGATTTAATTCAGATCTACGCTGTCCGTCCTGGCAAGAACCGCGCCGATATCCGCATGGCAATTGATGCTGTGGAGATTGCCATGACTCGCCCGCAAATCAATACCTTTGTGATCGTATCCGGCGACAGTGATTTCAGCCCTCTGGTGGCACGCCTGCGCGAGTATGGGCGCTATACCGTGGGGATTGGCCCACGCAGCATTTCGCACGAGCTGCTGGTGCGCTCCTGTGATGAATTCATCTACCTGGAGACCTTGTTCGGCGAAACCGGAGATGTGGGCGGAACTTACTCCAATGAGCGCGAGCAGGCGCGCTCTACGCTGCTAAAAGGGCTGCAGGCCCACGGACAGCGCGGCGAGGTGCCGGTTTTGGCGGCTAAACTCAAGCAAACCATGCTTTTGATGGACCCGGCATTCAATGAGGTCAACTTCGGCTACTCACAATTCAAATCCTGGCTCGAAGATAATATGGACCTGATCAAATTGTTTGTCAAAGACCTGCAGCTGTTTGTCGCGCCGGTAAATTACGTGCTGGCGGGCGATTTGGGCCTGCTGCCTGTGGACGTGCTGCCAGAGCAGGAGGAAGAGTTCGATCGTCCCCAAAGCCTGGAGATCCAATACCGCCAGCTCTTCACCCGCCTGCGCCTGAATACTGCCGATTACTGGACGCGCCGCGATGTGCTCAGGGATATTTACCGGGAGCTGAACGAACGTCCCAACGAGCTTAATTCCGAAGAGCTGCTGGATAACCTGCGTGAGCGCTACGAGAGCCAGAACTTAAACCGCAGCAAGCCGGTGCTGCGCGACATCTTTCAAATGGCGCTGCGGCAGGACGCCTTCCGATTTGGGCAGGAACGCGTATCACCAGAAGCGCTGATGCGCCTGACCCGGGGGATTGAGAGCGAAGCGGATTTTGTTCTGCGGGCGGAATCCGATTTTGTGCATGCTGTGGTTCGCGCTGGGCAGGAGCTTGAGTTATCTACCCTGGCGCATTTGATCTTGAATGACCGGAGCCAAGTCGAGTATATCCAGAAATTGCTGGACGATCTGCGCAAGCGTTCCTTGATCACCAGGAAAGAAAAGGGATACGCGCTCGCCGGGAGGGATGCCATTCCCTTCTGCAATGACCCGGCGCTGGAAGTCGTCTGCCGGGATGTTCTGGCCGTCAAGGTGCCGGATGGTATGGAAACCGGTGTGGCTGCAGCCCGTTCGCTGGCGAAAGCAGCCATGGTGCAGCGTTCGCAGGATTTCATTGCCGCGGCGAGTAATCTGCTTGTCGCATGCCGGCTGCAGTGGGATGCTGTGGAGCGCTCGGATACCGGCGCAACCTTGCAAGATTTACGCTGGTACCTGGCATCCTACGCCTCGGCAAATGCCGGTAAGCTTTCACAGGTGAGCCGAGATTATTCGGCTGCCAGGCCTTACTACCTGGCTTTCTTCGCCCTGGTGCAGGAAAGTGATCCATTGTGGACGCGCATGCGCGGCTTGATCAACCCGATGCTGTCGTACTATTGGGCCAATGCCGGTCGTGAGCTGGATATCAATACGAGCACGTGGAATCTGGGTGGCAGTGCCCCGGCGCAGATCGCAGTGCAGATTGCGATGCACCCGAATAGGGAGCTGCGTGAGCGCTGGCAAAGCCTGACCGAGGCCTTAGCCAAGGTGAACCCGGGGTTGGTCCGGCGAATTGCGGATCAGATCGACGTCAACCGGTCGGAGTCGCCGGAGCAAGGCGCGGTGGCTGAGCTGATGGTGAAAATGCTTGAAAACTGAGCCAGATAGCTTGCGATGCTGGCATATGCTGGCATATGCTATGTGGCATATTCTATGCTGGCATACTTGAGACATACAGATTAATCCGCGGACCGGGAGGGCAGTATGGGAGAAATTATCTTGCGCTGGATCGATGGGAAGCTGATGGCGGCTAGCGATTCACACGGGCACTCCATTGTGATCGGGCGGAATCCGGATGGAGAGGGATTCCTGGGGGTGAAGCCATCCGATTTGCTGTTGATGGCGGCGGCTTCTTGCTCGGCGCATGACGTGATCGAGATCCTGACCAAACAACGCGAACCTCTGGAAGACCTCAAGGTCGTTTGCCGGGGAGACCAGCAGGCGGATCCCCCGTATACTTTTACCTCCATTCACCTGCATTATGTGGTCAAAGGAGCGGTCAATCCGGACAGGTTGGAACGCGCCGTTCACCTTTCCGAGGATAAATACTGCTCTGTGATCGCCACGCTGCGCCCCGGCGTTCCGGTGAGCAGCGATTATGAGATCAACCCATGAATGTGACCCAACCCGGCATTTCATCCCATGAATTTCGAAGCCGCCAGGAACGCCTGGTCGAATACCTGCGGGCCAACAAACTGAGCGGTGCGGTGCTGTTTGATAATTTTTACATCTTGTACTACAGCGGGTTTGCGTTTATCCCCACCGAGCGACCGGTGGCGTTTTTAATGAATGCCTCCGGGGATACGGCGTTGTTCGTGCCGCGATTGGAAACCGAACATGCGAAACGCAACGCACAGGTCTCGCGTGTCGATGATTACATAGAATACCCGTATGTGCCGCACCCGATGGAGCTGTTCAAGCATCTGCTCCTCGAGCTTGGCATCCGCCAGCCGTATGGCGCCGACCAGGATGGTTATCCCTGGATTCTGGGATATCGCGGGCCGTCCTTGGGCGAACTTACCGGCTCTGCTCCGCAGAAGATCAGCGCATTCATCGAAGACCAGATGATGGTTAAGTCTCAGGCTGAACTGAGCCTGATCCGTGAAAGCGTAAAGTGGAGCAATCTGGCGCATACGCTGCTGCAGCGTTATACCCGGGTGGGTGCTACCGAATCGGAGGTGAGCGCGCGTGCCAGCATGGAGGCTTATCTGGCAATGTTGGATGCCATCGGCCCGATCTACCGCTCCCAGAACCCTTTCCAGGATGGACCAGCCGCCGGCTACCGGGGACAGATCGGACGCAATGCAGCCATTCCGCACGCGCTGGCAAGCAACCTGACGTTTCAACCTGGGGACGTGTTGGTAACCGGCGCCGGCGCACCGGTCTGGGGGTACACATCCGAGCTGGAACGGACCATGATCGTTGGACCGGCGACTGATGCGCACAAGGCGCTGTTTGATCACATGCTGGCGCTTCAAGAGCTGGCAGTGGCAACGATTCGCCCGGGTGTCCCTTGTGCGAGCGTCGATCGAGCCGTGCGCGCCTACTATGAAGAGCATGACTTGCTGCGCTACTGGAAGCATCACGTGGGTCACGCCATTGGCTTGCGCTATCACGAAGGCCCGTTCCTGGACATTGGCGACCAGACGATCATCAAACCCGGGATGGTATTCACTGTCGAACCGGGTCTGTACTCGGGTGACGTGGGTGGCTTCCGTCATTCGGATACGGTGGTTGTCACCCCAGATGGCGTTGAAACGCTGACCTACTATGCGCGTGATCTGGACTCATTAACGATCCGGGGGTAAATGATGAACATGCAGCCTGATTTTGGCGTGCGACTTTCCGGGCGTTTCGGTGAAGCCCTGGAGTATGCTTTCCACCTGCACGCAACGCAGGTGCGCAAAGGCACCGACATCCCCTACATCTCCCACCTGCTGGCGGTCACCGCAATCGTTCTTGAAAATGGCGGCGATGAAGACCAGGCGATCGCTGCGCTGCTGCATGATGCGGTCGAAGATCAGGGAGGGCTGCCGGTGCTGGATGAGATCCGCAATCGTTTCGGCAGCCGCGTGGCTGTCATCGTGGATGGCTGCACGGATGCCTATGAATTTCCCAAGCCTCCCTGGCAGGAACGCAAACAGCGCTACCTCGAACATTTGCAGCAAGCCGGTAGAGACGTAACCCTGGTCTCTCTGGCTGACAAGCTGCACAACTCACGCTCGATCTTGTTCGAGCTGCGCTTTGTGGGCGCAGAGATATGGGAACGTTTCAAAGGCGGCAAGGAAGGCACGCTGTGGTACTACCGCAGCCTGGTGGAAGCCTTTCACCAGGTGCTTCCCGGATCGTTGACGGAGGAATTTGCCCGCGTGGTCGCCGAAATTGAGGTGTTGAGCGAGGGCGACCGCAGTACAGGTTTCTTACAATGAGTCTGTGCTGCCGGCGATGTACACCGGCCGGGCATAGATGGATCAAGGTGAAGGCATGAGCCTACCCCACTGGCTAAAATTCAGAGATGCGACCGAATTGGGCGTCAACGATCGCACGCAAGCCGCTTTGAAGGCACGCGACCTGGGGCTGGTAAGATGACCGAGCTGGCGAAGTTAATGCAGGCACGATCCCAGACCAGCCATGGATTGATCCGTGATTGGAGTGAAAACCTATGCATACCAAGCGTATAGCCTTTTATCTGCTGCCGCTGGCGCTCATCCTGTCTGCGATGCTCGCCTGCCAGTTCGTAAGTGGGAACCTTCCGGCTGGAGAGACTGCCACTGCCCCCGTGCCGCTGCCTGAGACGCCTGCGGCAGTGCATCCCACGGTCACAGCCACTGAACCTTCTCTACCACCTGCAACACCCGAGCTGATTCCCCCTTTGAGTGCTGCCAGCCTGACGGCGGTGGAGTACTGCCTGCAAGAGCTGGCGTACTACCACGAACACTTTCAGGAGGTATCGGAGCAAGGTTGTTTCTATTTGCATGATGGGAAGCTCTCATTGCAAAGCGCGTCGGATGCGGTGATCAGGCTGACGATCACGCTGATGAATGAGAACGCCTTTGGTGATCTGGATGGCGATGGTGATGGGGATGCGGTTGCGCTGTTGGCTTATAACGGCGGAGGCAGTGGGACGTTTATCCTGCTTGCTGCGGTGATCAACCAGGCAGGACAGCCTGAACACAGCAGCAGCTATGGATTGGGGGATCGGGTAATTGTCCAGAGCATCGATTATGAAAATGGAAGCTTGAAAATCGATTACCTCGGGCACGGACCGGAAGATGGCCTGTGCTGCCCGTCACAGCCTATGAGCGTGAGCCTGGTGTACCGCCGCGGAGCGCTGCTGGACAGCGTGGTGGATCAGGTTGGTCCGTATGCCGACCTGGCGATCCGTGCCTTGCAAGCCCGAGATATGGCGGCGCTGTCTCAGCTTGTGCACCCGGTGGCGGGCGTGCGCTTCTCGCCGTATTCGTACGTGCTGGAAGACCAGCTGGTTTTCAGCGCGCAGCAGGTCGCCGGGTTGATGCAGGATACCAGCGTTTACCTGTGGGGCGCTTATGACGGCAGCGGGGAGCCGATCAACCTGCAGTTCGCCGAATATTATGATCGTTTTGTCTACAGCATGGATTTCGCGGCCGCGCCGCAAGTCAGCTACAACCAGCGGCTCGGATACGGCAATACTCTGGATAACAGCCGGGAGTTTTACCCCGGCGGTGTTGTGGTGGAATATTATTTTCCAGGCATCGATCCTCAATATGGCGGCATGGACTGGCGCAGCCTGCGCCTGGTCTTCCAGCGCGAGGGCGACGCCTGGTACCTGGTAGGGATTATCAGCGATCAATGGACGATCTGACCCAGGACCCCAGCCGCAGCCGGAGCGATTCTGCCCCTGTGGTGGTCATCATATCTGCCGATATCGAATGGGCAGCGGTTTGTGCGCTCATGCCGGCAGGATCCCGCCGGGAAGGGCCATTTGGTGGATGGTTTCGAGCGAGCAGTTTGGCGGAAGCTGCAGGCGAGGTGATCTTCCTGCACGGAGGCTGGGGCAAGATTTCAGCGGCAGCCTCCGCGCAATATGCCGTCGACCACTGGCAGCCAAGATTGCTCGCCAACCTGGGCACTTGTGGCGGCATTCGCGGCCGCATCGAACGCGGAGAAATCCTGCTGGTGGAGCAGTGCGTGGTATACGATATCTACGAGCAGATGGGCGATGCAGAGGCGCATATCGAACACTACCGCACGCGCATCGATCTCTCCTGGCTGCCGGAAGACAGCTTGCTTCCGCAGAAAGTGCGCCGCGGCCTGATCGTGTCCGGAGACCGGGATTTGCACCCCGCGGATATCCCGGACCTGGTGCGGCGATTCGATGCCCGCGCCGCCGACTGGGAATCGGGCGCCATTGCCTGGGTGGCGGAACGAAACCAAACAAGAGCGCTCATCCTGCGCGCAGTTAGCGACCTGGTGGACGATCAGGGCGGGGAGGCTTACGGCGGGCTGGAATTTTTCCGCCAGGCGGCATGGGAATACATGGGCGATCTGCTGCAGCATCTGCCGGGATGGCTGGCGCTGGCTTGAACTGACCTTTTGAGGCATACACAATGAAAAATCAATCTTCAATATTTTGGCTCGCAGCGCGAATATTTCTTGCGGCTGGCTTGTTCCTGGCACCAGCCTCACAGACGCCGGCCCAACAGGGCGCAATGAGCTTCGAAGGCGACGATCTCGGTGGTATTCGCGGGCCGCTCGTTCATGTGGGCTATGGTCCGGTGGTTTTTAATGGCGATCTGCGCGATCTGCCGCAGTCTGAGGCCCTGGATCAAATCGACCCCTCGCCGGCGCGCTATGTCCCCGGGCAGGAGCCTAAAGGCAGCGCGCCGCAGTTGAGCGACTGGGTGGACAGCGTGGCGCAGCAGAGTTTTTCATCCGGGCAGATACCGCTGCCGGAAAAAAATTTTGCCGGGCTGGATTTCTTGAACTGGGGTTCGGGCTATCCACCGGATACCAATGGCGATGTCAGCGAGAGCCACTACATTCAGAGTGTCAACACCTCGATCGGCATTTACGATAAAACGACCGGCAGCCGCCTGGCAGCATTTACCTTCGACAATTTCTTCAGCGGGCCTGCCGGAACGCCTTGTAATACTAATAACCGCGGCGACCCGGTGGTGCTGTACGATCCCTACGTGCAGCGCTGGGTGATCACCGATTTTGCCTGGCTGGATATCACGACCGGGCCGTTCTACGAGTGCATCGCCGTATCTCAGACCAGCGACCCGGTCAGCGGCGGCTGGTACTTCTATGCTCTGGAAGCGGACGCGGGGTTAGCCTCTTCTTACCTGAACGATTATCCTAAGCTGGGGGTTTGGCCGGACGGCTGGTATATGTCTGCCAATATGTTTCGCGCGCCAGCCTTCGACGATTTTTTTGTGCGTGTGTGGGCATTGGACAAAGCTTCCATGATCACCGGCGGGTCGCTTAACGAGGTGGTCTTCGACTGCCTGGATACCTCCTGTGCTTCGCTGCTGCCGTCGAACGTGCGCGGCGATCTGCCCCCCGTTGGGACTCCGAACTACTTTGCGGCGGTAGGCGCTCCCGACCAGTTCTACGTGTGGAAGTTTCATGTGGATTGGACCACGCCCTTGAGCTCGACGTTCACCGGTCCAACGGCGCTGACGGTAGCGGATTTCGCTATTGCAGCTTCGATCCCTCAACCGGGAACGTCGATCTTGCTCGACAGCCTGAGCTTCCGCCTGATGATGCAGCTGCAGTACCGTTATGCCGGCGGGGTGGAAACCTTGTGGGCGACGCACAGCGTGGCTTCCGGCGGCGTGGCGGGTGTGCGCTGGTACGAGGTTGGCAGCCCCAACGCAGTACCGGTTGTCCTCCAGCAGGGCACTTACCAGCCGGATACCCACCACCGCTGGATGGGCGCGCTGGCAGTGGACCAGGATGGCAACATGGCGGTGGGGTATTCCACGGGGAGCGCCTCCCTGTACCCGTCGATTCGCTACGCCGGCAGGCTGGCGGGCGAGACGCCGGGCTTGCTGACTCAGGATGAAGCCAGCTTGATTGCCGGGAGCGGCGCTCAGACAGTGATTAATCGCTGGGGTGATTACAGTACGATGGCGGTCGACCCGGCGGATGGCTGCACCTTCTGGTATACGAACGAATACTACGCCGCCAGCGGAAACAACTGGCAGACGCGCATCGGTGCATTCAAATTCCCTTCGTGCGGTACTGCCAAAGCCTATATCGATGGCACTGTGCGGAATGCGGTCAGCGGCGAGCCGGTGGCTGCCGCCCCAGTGGTCGCAGGCAGCCCCACGCTGAGCATGACGGTGCAGACGGATGCCGGCGGTTATTACAGTATGACCCTGCCGGCAGGGGTATACGACTTGACCGCCGGACCGCTTCTACCGGGATACCCGTTTTCAACCACCGTCACTGCTGTCGTGGCATCGACCGGGCAGGTGACCACCCAGGATATCGATCTCACGCCGGTGCCAAGCCTGGCGACTGCCGCCTTCGCTATCGACGACAGCGGTGCGGGGGGCAACAACAACGGCTACCTGGAGCCGGGGGAAAGCGCGGTGATGTTCTACCAGAGTCTGGTGAACCAGGGCGCGGTGACCAGCACCCTGGTGACCGCCCAACTGTCCAGTCTGACAGCCGGTGTGGTGGTTGACCCTGCGCCGGCAGCCTACCCGGACATCCCGGTAGGGCAGTCGCAGTCAAATCTCACCCCCTTCGAGATCTCCGCCAGCAATCAAATCGCCTGCGGCGCATTCCTCGGACTGCGTGAAGTCGTGACAGACCACATCCGGGTGTACGATTTGCCGGTAGAGCTGAATGCCTCCGTACCGCTGCCGCGCAGCAGCGCGTTCTACAATGACGTGGAAGCGGGGACGGCTGGCTGGAGCACGGCTGGAACGAATAATACCTGGTCGATCACTACCCTGGCAGCACACAGCCCGACGCACTCCTGGACCGACAGCGCCTCCGGCGAATACCTGGACAACACCAACTCGTTTTTGCGCACCCCGGCGTACGATCTGAGCGGGAAGCGCAAGGTGCAAATCGACGGCTGGTTCAAGTATGGTTTGGAGGCCGGCTACGACTACGTCCACGTGGAATATTCTTTGAACGGGGGATTGAGCTGGGAAGCTCAACCGCTGCACAGCTTCAACGGCTACCAGCCGGATTGGCAGCCGCTGTCGTTGGATGCCAGCGTGCTGGATGAACAGCCCAATATCGCCCTGCGCTTTCGCCTGGTGACGGATGCCGGTGTGACCGATGATGGTGTCTTTATCGATGACGTGATCCTCTCGTATGAACCGTACGAGTGCAGCTACACGACTCAGGCGGCGCCGGCAGCACCCGCTCTGCTCAATCCGCCGAATGAGGCTTTGCTCAACAGCCCGGTCGCATTTTCCTGGCAGCCGGACGAGTACGGCGGTTTGCCTCTCGGATATATCCTGATTATCGATGGCAGCGATGTGATGACGACCACGAGTGCCACTACCAGTGCATGGGCGGCAGTGCCTGCAGGCGCCCACACCTGGACGGTGAGCGCTTATAACAGCGCCGGCGAGAGCCTGCCTGCTGCGCCGCGCAGCCTGCGGATTTACACCATCGTGCACATGCCTCTCATGTTCAAGGAGTGAAGCCGGGAAAGGCTGGAACACGAAAGGCGCGAAATGAGGCGAAGAGCACGAAAAAAGCAACCACCGGCCTCCTTTCGGGAATGAAACGCGCTGGACTGGCGAGTAAATATCCGCGATAATGATATAAGCTGTCTGTGTGTGTTGGATCTTGAAAGGGGATTCCCATGAAAACAAAACTGGCATCTGCTATCCAGGCAAGCCTGATACTGGCTGTGCCGTTTCTTGTGATTCAATCTGGCGTCTCAGCGAGAAAAGAAACGGAAAGCACACAAATAGGCTCGGTAGTGTTTATGCCCTCGATCATGCAGCGCTCCATCACCGACGAGGTATACATACCTGAAGGTGATTTTCTGATGGGCTGCGATCCGGATCACAACAGCATCTACTACTGCCCTACAAACGAGCTGCCAGCGCACACGGTGTACCTGGACGCTTATTTCATCGACACCCACGAAGTCACCAACGCCCAATATGCTCTGTGCGTCACCGCCGGAGCATGCGCTCCGCCAGTCACTAACAATTCCTACACGCGCCCGTCGTACTATGACGATCCAGTTTATGCAGATTACCCAGTGGTACAGGTGACGTGGGATGACGCGCTAGATTACTGCACCTGGGCTGGAAAACGCTTGCCGACAGAAGCTGAGTGGGAGAAGGCGGCGCGTGGGAGCGATGGGCGCCTCTTTTCCTGGGGGGATGGAGACCCAGATTGCGATCTGCAAAACAGTTTTCACGATCTTGAAGGTCGCTACTGTGTCGGCGATACCTCTCGGATTGGCAGCTATCCACTGGGTGCCAGCCCATATGGGGCGCTGGATATGGGAGGAAATGTGTGGGAGTGGGTCAATGACTGGTACCAGAGCGACTATTACAGTAGCTCACCCTCCAGTAATCCACAAGGGCCGGATGCTGGTACATCTAAGATAATACGGAGCGGCTCCTGGTACAGTCAATGGTTCCTTACGCGGGTAACAAATCGCGGCAACCCGACACCGGAATCTTTTTCTATTGACACCGGTTTCCGCTGCGCTGACACTCCATAAGACACTAATATACGCTCACGATTTTCGAACACGGATTGCAGAGTTCATACTCTCTCTAAACTATGTGTTTGATTGTCGTAAGCATTGATAATTGGGATCGGGGCAGAGGTGGGCGCACTCCATTCTTGTGTATAATTACGGCGATGACGGAAAACACTGAGCTGAGCGAGCGAGAGGTCGAAATCCTTCGATTGGTGGCGACGGGGGCGGGCAACAAAGAGATTGCCCAACGCCTGTATATCAGCGCAAATACGGTCAAAGTCCACTTAAGAAATATTTTTTCGAAGATCGGGGCGACAACGCGCACCGAAGCGGCGATGTACGCTGTTCAAACCGGATTGGTATCGACCGGTGTGGATAATCTCGACAGCAGAGCAGACGAAGACGAAGACCAAGCTGAAGTGGATCGCCTTGCTGATCTGAGCACATCTTCCCCTTTGAGAGACGGTTCGCTGGCTACGCCGCTGCACAGCCAGGTGCTAACGGCAGGTCAAACCCGCCAGATGGCACTGCTCCCCTGGGCAGGCGCATCTGTGCTGATTGCCCTGGTATTGATCGTGTGGATGCTCGCCGGCGGCGGGAGCATCGATCCGCCCGCTCCTCCTGCGGCGCTGCCAACGGAGACGCCTCGCTGGCAGGCGCACAGCCCGCTCAGTGTGCCGCGTTTTGGCCAGGCGATGGCGGTTTACGAGAACCGCATCTATGCCTTGGGCGGCGAGGCTGCCGGCGGCGTCACCGGGACGGTCGAACGGTATGACCCGCAGACGGATGCCTGGGAACCGCGCAGCACCAAGCCGGTACCGGCAGCCGATATTGCTGCCGGGGTGATCGCCGGAAAATTCTACATTCCCGGCGGCAGGCTGGCGGGCGGCAGCGTGAGCGATGTGCTGGAAATTTACGACCCTTCCAAGGATGCCTGGTCACGCGGGGCCAGTTTACCCTCTCCACTCAGCGCCTATGCTTCGGTGGTATTCGAAGGGAAGCTGTACCTGTTTGGCGGTTGGGATGGTAAGCAGATCAGCGCGGCCACCTTGCGCTACGACCCTGAGCAGGATCGGTGGGAAAATATGCAGCCGATGCCCACAGCGCGCAGCTTCGCAGGTGCGGCGGTCGCAGAAGGCAAGATCTTCGTGCTGGGCGGCAGCAATGGACAAAATTCCCTGGCGGTCAACGAAATTTACTGGCCGGCGCGCGAAGGCTCCGCTGATCCAACCTGGACCCCGGCCGCAGACCTGCCGGCTGGGCGCTTTGCCATGGGCGTTGCCAGCGTGGTGGATGTGATCTACCTGGTAGGAGGCGAATCGGAGCTGGAAGAGGGCGTGATCCCGTTAGCCTTCGTACCGGCCCAGGATCAATGGCAGGAATTCCAGCAGCCGCAGTCGCTGCCCTGGTCGCGCATGGGTGTGGCCCTGTTGGGCTCGCAGCTGTACGTGTTGGGCGGGCGGATCGACCAGCAGCCCACCGGACAAAACCTGGCTTACAAGGCGATTTACACCGTCTCGATCCCGTCCGTCATCAAAGATCAGTGATAACCCATATGGGTTAATGCGTTATTTGGGTTTTCGGGCTGGCTGCACGACCTGGCATCGTTGAAGAGGCAGGCTGCTGCGGCTGGCCGGCTCAAAGATACTCCAAAGGGGGTATTGATGCAAACGGGCGGCTTGCGTATGATATGCACAGTCAACCATCTATATTCCAAGAAGGAGTGAATCGATGAAAAAAGCATTCTCTATCGTCATGGTTTTAGCGATTACGATGGCGCTCGCAACGGCGGCGCTGGCTGCAGTTCCTGCACCCGGCGGCCCGTTCAACAGCGCCTTCCGCGTCCAGAACCTGGAAACCACCCAGGCGCAGTGCTCGTACAGCTTTTACCGCGCGGATGGCACCACCGCCTTCACCAGCTCGACCACCCCGGTCAACCCCGGTGACAGCCTGTACGTCTTCGTGCCGAATTTGACCACCCTGGCAAGCGGTTCCTACTCGGCTGTGGTGAGCTGTGACCGCAAGGTAGCCGCAGTATCGAACTTCAGCGATGCTGACTCCGGCGCTTCCTACAGCGGCGTGGATGCACCCGGCACCGTTTTCTACGCCCCCGGCATCTACGACAACTACTATAACTTCTATTCCAACATCGTCGTTCAGAACGCCGGCTCGTCTGCGGTGAATATCACCGTCGACATCTTTGCCCCCGGCTCCTCCACCCCGGTCAAGACGCAGACCGCCAGCAACGTAGCCGCCAACGCATCCGTCTCCTTCGAGCAGGAAGGCCTGCCTGAGCTGGCGAACAACCAGTTCTACTCTGCCAAGATCACCGGCACCGGCCCGATTGCCCCGATCGTCAACATCTACGGTCTGGCAGCCGCTGCCAACCAGCTCTACTCCTACAACCCGTTTGTGGCTGGCTCGACCACAGCCTACGCTCCGGTGATCATGAACGGCTATTACGGCTATAACACCGCCCTGGTCATCCAGAACATCGGCGCTTCCAGTGCAGCCGTCACCGTGGCCTACACCAACGGTACCACGGCCAACTACAACATCGCCGCCGGCGCAGCCCAGTCGATCTACACCCCCGCTGCTGGCATCCCGGCTGGCAATACCCTGTATGGCGCAACGATTACCTCCACCAATGCGCAGCCGATCGTGGTGCTGGTGAACGAGTCGAACGGCTACAACCGGGCCGCCTCCTACACCGGCTTCCCAAGCGGCAGCACCGAAGTCCGCGCCCCGATCGTTGAGAAGCGCTACTACGGCTACAACTCCTCGGTGACCTGCCAGAACGTGGGCGGAGCCGCCACAACGATGACCATCTCCTACGCAGGCGTTGCCGGCACCACAACATCTGGTCCGATCGCTGCTGGTGCTACTCACCTGTTCTACCAGCCGACCGACCCGGCCCTGGCGGCAATCGTGAATAACTGGATCAGCTCTGCCACGATCACCGCAGCGCAGCCAATCGTGTGCGTAGCCAACCAGGACATCAACGAAGGCACCGGCGCTATCACGGTTATGGATCAGCTCTACTCCTACAACGGCATCGCACCCTAATCCGGCGCAGCGTTGACTGATTGATTGATGAGATACCAGGAGGCCACTGGCTCACATGCTGGTGGCCTCCCTGATTTGGAGCGATTGTTTTCTATGAATAAGAAGATCGTAGTTTTGGTTTTGGCCCTGGCTGTGTGGTTGTCGGCTTGCACGCCAGACACCCAACCGGCGACATATCCGGCGCCAACGGCAGGGGAGCAAACCACGGATGCTTACCCTCGGCCCACCGTAGAACTGTACGTCCCGGCTGAGCCGCAAACCTATCCTGCCCCTGGAGACGTCCCCTCGCCCACGCCATTTACCATTCCGGAACCGGGCGCCAACACCGGGGTTGTCACCGGGCGCGTGCTGGATGTGGACAGCGGCGGGGCATTGGGCAATCTTGAAGTTTACCTCGGATATAAGAACTACCTGACGCCTGAGCCCGGCGCTCCAGCCGGCGCGGCGTACACGTATGAGATACAAAGGAATTCTTCTCCGCACATATTTGCGGATGGGGAGGGACGCTTCGCCCTCGGCGATGTGCCGCCCGGAGAATACATCCTGATCGTTTTCACCCCAAACAGCATCTCGGTAGCGTTCGAGCAGAACTCGGACATGGAACTGGCTGTCGTCGTCGAGGCAGGCAAAGTGTTAGACCTGGGTGACGTACCGGTCACGAATCCTTACGCGGGAACATCGAGATAAAAATCCCCAACCTCTCTTAGAGAACGGACTGCCGGTTTTTCGCAGGCAGTCCGTTTTTATTTACGAGGGTTTGTTTTCACCGGCAACTTCCGGTGGTTTCGAAATACGCAGGCTCAACAGCAGGCCAAGCCCGCCCCAGATGAGATCGCCAAGCATGAAGGTCACCCGCATCAACACGGCAACCAGCAAGATGCTGGCGGGTGTCAGGTGAGGCTTCATCAGGAAGGTCAGAATCACTTCCCGAACACCGCTGCCGCCGGGGACGATAAACAACAAGTTGCTGGCGCCGCCGGTGAGATCCCAAATCCAGATGCCTTGCAGCCAGCTCATACTCTCCCCGCCGTTGGCGATCACGAATAAATAGAAGATCAGGCCGCCCAATATCCAGGCGCCGAGGTAGATGGCGCTCCATACAATGCCTTCTGCCAGCTTTAACCAGGCTGGGCGCTGGCGCGGCTGCCAGCTCCAAGCCAGCGCGGTGGATAAACCAAAGAACACCAACGCCAGCAGGCCGCGCAGCACGTCAGGTAGAGCAGTCCAGCCGGCAGCAGCGATGGCTGCCGAGACCAGCACCAGCATGGCCCACTCGACGAAGTTTCCTACCAGGATGACGCGGGCGGGGATATTGGTGCTGCCCGAATACAGCGCCGTGCGCCCCATCCAATGCCAGATTCCCCCAGGCAGGCGGCGCAGCAGCACATAGCGAGCGTAAATTACCAGGTCAAACGCGCTCACCTGGTGGTGGAAGGAGATCATCCTGCCCCAGACGATGAATTGGATTAACAGCGAAGCGCAGTACAGCAGCAGCGAGTAAAAGACTGCCCGCCCATACGCAGCCCAATCGATGCTGCCAATCGTAAAGCCGCTCACATACAACAGCACTGCCAGATACAGCACGGCGGCGATGGTGAGCGCGCGTCCCAACCAGCGCCAGCGTTGGCGGGCATTCTGGCTGAGAGCTGCCAGGCGTTCGGTGATGCGCACCATCATGGGGTTGAGCCCCCGCTTTTTTGGGCAAACAGGGTGATGATGGTGGAGCGCTGCATACGATCAGAGATTCCCAGACCGGGCGCCAGCGCCAGGCGCGCCAGCGGGGTGCGGTACGTGCTCAGCATCAGGCGGCGCAGGCCCGCATGTTTTTCCCCCCAGGTTTGCGACCAGAAGTCCAGGTTATGTCCCAGCAGAGAATAGGTGGTGGAGATGCAGCGGCGTTCTACAAGGCGAAAACCAGTTCGGGTCAGGGCAGCCTCCAGCACCGCTCCGGGCAGGATATACAGGTGGCGCGGCAGATCCCAACCCACCCAGCAGCTTCCAAACAGGCGCGCTTCCCAGCCCTCCAGGTTCGGCACCGAGAAGACGAACCAGCCTCCGGGACGCAGCAGCTCCCAGGTGCGGCGAATCGCCTGCATGGGGGCTGCCAGGTGCTCGAGCACATTCCACATGACCACCACATCTTGCGAGCTTGCCGGCAGGCTGGCATCTTCGAAAGTACCGGCGAAAACAGGCACGCCCAGGCGCTGCTGTACGTATTGGGCAGCCCGCTGGCTGGGTTCGATCCCCTGCAGCCGCCAGCGTCTGGAGCGTTTGGCCTCCTCCAGGAATAATCCGGTGCCGCAGCCCACTTCCAGCAGATCTCCGCTTTGGATGTGGCGCTCTACCGCGCGCACACGCTTCCAGGGCCCGTAGCGTTTGTCGAGGCGGCGCAGCCAGGTGGGTTCGTCCTGCACCAGCGGCGGGTGAGAAGCATAGTCTTCAGGGTAAAACTGCTGTAAAGACTGCCACGCCGGGCGCGGGTTCTGGCGATATGTGCCGCAACCCGGGCAGCGCGCCATGAAAAATTCGCCAGGCAGCCCTTCCAGGCGGTCTGGCCCCTGAAAGACCGGCTGGCTGTCTGAGTGCCCGCAGATATCGCAGGCGCACTCCTCCCAGACGATGGCGGTTGGATCGTTCATTCAGGGTTGCTGGCTGCGCGCTTCCACGCGCGGCAGGCTGCCGAGGGGCTTTTGCAAGCCTTCGCGCACTCCCTGCCAAAAATCGCCCCAGTAGGCCCAATTGCGCTTGAAAACGAATTCGCGCGCAATCACATAGCCAACGTGCAGCGGCAGGGAAAGCCAGACCGGGCGTCCATGCCGGCGGAAGAAGCGGGCGATGCTGGCGCCGAAGGTGCGCCAGTACAGCGGAGAACGCGGGCCCTGGGTGGATACGGAGACTTTATGCCACATATAGGCGTTGGGTGCGTACCAGATGTGCAGCCCGTGGGCGCGCACGCGCTCGGAGAAATCCCAATCGTCCCACAGGAAGAAGTAGCCTGGATCGAACAAGCCGGCGCGCTCAAACGCCTGGCGGTGGATCAGCAGGGCGCAAGATGGGGCGTATTCGATCAGGCGGGTGCTGTTTGCCATGCCGGGGCGGTTATCCGTCATCAAGATGGCAGGTGGGAACGCCCGGTAGCGCCCACCGCTGGACCATACTTTATCGCTGCTGCCGTGGACGAGGACTTTCGGCATCACAATGCCGGTATTGGGGTCGCCCTGTGCGATTGCCAGCATCTCCCGCAGCATTTCGGGGGGCAGCACGGTATCGTTGTTCAGCATCAAGATGTAGTCTGCACCGCTGTGTAGGGCGGCTTCGAAGCCGACATTATAGCCAGCCGGCACGCCCAGGTTCTGCCCGTTTTCGATGACACGCACGGAGGGAAAATCCTGGCGTACTTTTTGCGGGGTCTCATCTGACGAGCCGTTGTCTACCAGCACCACCTGCAGGCCGGGGTAATCGAGTCCGAAAAGCGACTGCAGGCATTCCTGGGTGTCTTCGTAATGGTTGTAGGTCAAAACAACCGCCACAACCGATGGGTTTTGTTCTCCTTCCGGCATTGCTTCCTCCAGTGAAACAGGCGCCGCCTCGCCAAGCAGGGCGTGCCCAATTTTGCGAGTGGTTTCGATGGCGGCTTCAAAGTTATCATCGACCTCGCGATGGCGAAACTCAGCCGCGCGCCCAACCAGGTGCAGATTGCTGTAGGCCGCCAGGGTGTTCTGGGCTGTCTCGATGGTCTGGTCGAAGACCTGATCGTAGACCGGGTAGGCGAAGTTCTCGCGCAGTACGTAGGTGTCCAGCACTTCCTCCGGTCGCAGCAGCCCGGCTCGCCCGAGGTCGGCAATCACCTTGCCTACCGGATCGTCGTGCATCTGGGTGACTTCAGCGCACACCACGGTCGTATCGGTTGGTAGATCCACAGGGCTCATATTCTTGAATTCGACCATGCGGTTGATGCAGATATCGTCATCTACGAAGTACATCCAGTGCAGCTCGGAGAGCAGCGGACGGTTTACCAGCAGGTACACGGCATCCACTTTCTGGTAATTCATGCGCAAGGGGTGTCCCAAAAGGCGAGCAGTAACCGGCAGGGGCAGGGTGGAGATGACGTGTTCGGCCTGCAACTCAAGCTCTTGAGCGCCATGCGTGTAGTGGACGGTTTGCACTTGCCCGTTATCAGCCTGCAGGCGGGTGACGGTGGCTTCTGTGACGACACGCGGGCGCACTTCCTGATACAGCTTTTCTACGATGGCGCCATAACCGCCGTGCACCGGGTAGTAAAAATAGGCGAACTTGGTTTTGGTGTTTTCGCGGTAATGGTCCAGAGGGCTTGCCAGGCGGACTTTTTGCCGCGCCCAGTAAGCCGAGATCTGATCGCCGGGGATGCCGAAAAGTTTTTCTGTGTAGGGCTTGAAAAACAGCTTATACAACGAGCGACCGTAGCGGCGCAGGACGAAGTTTTCGAAGCTGCTGTCTTCCAGGCCGCGCGAGCGGGTGAGGTAAGACCACAGCATGCCGATCCGCTCCAGCGGAGGGCGTGCTCCCGCCAGTTCGACGACATCCAGTGGGTCGTTCAGCCAGCGCCCGCCCAGGTAGATGCGGCTGCGGCGAATGTGACGCCCCATGGGCACCAGGTTGAGCAGCTGCTGCAGAATGACCTCATCGCGCGTGAACAGGCGGTGGGCGGCAAAGTCGCATGGAAATCCATTCCAGGTGAAACTGCGCGCCAGACCGCCGATATAGTCCTGCTTCTCCAACACCAGGCTGTCAATACCCAGCTTCTGCAGCCGCCAGGCAGAGGCCAAACCGGCAATTCCGGCCCCCAGAATGGCTACTTGGGTATGCAAGAAATGCTTCCTCCCGAGGGAATAAAAATCAGGCAATATTCTACCATTCAGGTGCCGTCCATACTACCACCGATTGGAGTTTACAGGGGGCACACCTGATAATAAGGAAAGGTGTGGGGGAAGATGGCTATAGTATAATCGCCTCAATGAAAGCCAGACTGGCTGTGCTCATCTTGATCGTTTTGCTTGGGGGATTGCTGGCAACCCGGGCATTATCCGCGTGGGAAAACCCTGTAAGAACAGATCCGGCTCAAACAACTCCCCCCACCACAGAACCGCTGAGCGTATGCTCGCAGCATGCACCGAAATGCCCATTGGATGCGGCGCGCTGGCCCGGCCCGGAGGGGGAATGGCAGTACACCGGCAAAAAGTGGACCTGGTACAACCGCACTCCTGGCTACAAAAACCGCCTGATCGTCTGGGAATACAGCCAGCCGTACCAGGGTGAAACCGAAGCCTATCGCGATCACCGCGAAGACCACTACAGCGACTATACGCGCTCGCCAGACGGCTGGCCTTTTGAGTCTGGACGCGCGGCGCAGACGTACGACTGGGAGCGCTGGATCGAAGCCGGGGATAATTACCTGATGATGCAGTTTGGTCAGAAATCCGAGGCCGAATCCTACCTGGTGGGCGTAGACGGGTGTGAATCCGGGCTGCCTTACCCGGTGGTCGACCAAAGTCATCCCTATTTCTACACGCCCATGTTTACCACGCGCTTTAATACCTGCACCGGAGGGGGATATGTCGCCGCTCAACTGGTAGAGGTGTGGGGCGAGCCAATGACCGAGCAGCGCCAGGCGCTGTGCGATAACAATTCAAGCGGCATCCCGGCGCGAGCCAGCAGCACGGGCAACACAATCTGCAAGATCAGCCCGCACGTCGGTGTGGTGTACCAGCGCTACCTGCTGGGACCGGAAGCCCCTGGCGAGCCGGCTGCAGTGGGCTGTGAAGCGGTGCTGTACGCCTGGGGGTACCAGGAACCGCAATCGCCGACCAGCGGTCAGGACTACCAGGCCTGGTTTCGCAACGGCGAGCTGCGCTGGACGCGCTGGCACGAGCTGAGCCGGTTCACCGATCCAAACAACCTGCCCGCGCCGGATGATCATGCCTGGTGGAATGAGCAGTGCCAGGATGCCTGGAAGCAGCAGGCCAACTGGGTGTATACCGGCACCTTCCGCGCCGGGAAGACTGTTTATAAAGACCAGGCAGGTCTGTACCAGCTGGCTGTTGCCCAGATAGGCTCGCAGGGGGGCGTTTTGACTTACGATAATCTCAACGCCACCTACACCTTCTTGCCGGCGACATTCGCCGCTGAAACTCGCCTGTCGCAGTTCGAACTGCGACCCGAAGAGACCCCCTCCACCGGACGGCGCAAATTGATCCGCCCGGCGTTCTGGATTACGGCGGAAGATCCGGCTGCCAAACAGCCGGTCGCTCTCCCCGGACAGTATGTGGTTGAGTTTCGCTACAGCAGCGAAGAGATTCGAGGGCTGTCTGAGAGAAGCCTGGCGCTGTACTACTGGGATGGCTACCGCTGGGTGCGCGAGACGACCAGCACGGTAGACCTGCGTGCGAACGTGGTCAAGGCATTACCAACCCGCCTCTCTCTATGGGCGTTGATGGGCAGGGAGATCGAGCGCAATCCGGGAAACAACCGCGACCGCTTTCGAGAACGCTAGGCAGTTTAGCTGCCGGTGCCGGGCAAATCAGCCAGCCCGGTAAACCTTTTCCAGATCTGCAGCAAGGTGATCCCAATAATAGTCCTGGACGTTGTCCAATCCCCGGCGGCGCAGCGCTGAGGCCAATTCGGGCTGCGTGAGCACTTGCCCCAGCGCTTTCGCCAGCGACTCTGGGTCTCCAGGCTGCGCCAGCAAGCCTGCCGGGGGCTCGCCAAGCAGCCGCGCCCGGTCGCCAACATGCGCAGAGACGAAGGGCACCCCGCAAGCCCAGCTCTCGAACAGCTTGAGAGGCGAGCGACCGCGCGCCGCGGCGTCATCCAGCACCGGATCCACCTGCACATCTGCCAGACGGTAATACAGGGAGACCTGCTCCGGCGCTACGCGCCCGGTAAAGATCACCGCTTCCGCAATGCCCATCGCCTGCGCCAGAGTTTGAAGGTGGGCAAGATCGTCGCCGCCGCCAACCAGCAGCAGCACAGCCTGGGGGAGGTTTTGCTTGAGCAAAGCGAAGGCGTGAAACAGCAGCTCCAGCGGATGACCGGGTCTGCTCAGGCTGCCGACAAAGCCAACCACCGGGCGCTCCTGCAGCCCCAGATCGCGGCGAAGCGCTTCCAGTTGGGCAGGATCGGGTAAAGGAAAACGCTGGCGCTCGACGCCGTTTGAGATGTATTCGATCTTGTGCGCCGGAACGCCGCTCTGCAGCAGGCGCTGGCGGGTGAAATGGGTATTGGTGGTGATGAGCTCCACGGCGTACGGCATGCGGTTCTCGAACCAGGCGACGGTCTCTCGCTGCCATCCGGCGCTGAAGTGACCTACGCCGGCCTCATCATCGTCGCAGTCCAGAAAAATCCTGCGACCCCGCAGCAGCCGTCCGGCAAGCCCAGCCAGGCTGTTCATGGGATGGGGCTTGCCGATGTGAATGACATCTGCACTCGCTGTCACGGCTCTCCAGGCGAGCGCCAGTGTTGCTCGGGCGCTGACCGCCAGCAAAGCCGGTGCAGAATAATACATTTTCTGGTTGCCCTGCTTGCGCACATGCATTGGAGCCACGTAATCCACCAGCACACCTTCGCGCATGAAGCGGCGTGGTGAGAGCTGCTGGTAATTTGAATGCAGAGCTGACACCTGCACGCTGTGCCCGCGCTGTGCCAGCTCGCGCGCCATGGGCCAATAGCGCCCCAGACCGCTGGGGCTTTCCAAATCCTGGGTCAGCAGAAACAAGATACGCATCTTAAGGCTTCCGCAGCAGCTCGCGCAGGATCTGCGCAAAGCTCTGCCCGATGACGGTGGGGTTGAAGTGCGCCTCGAACAGCTTGCGACCGGCAGCTCCCAGCCTGGCGCGCAGCGCCGGGTCGTTTTGCAGGTTCAGTATCGCCTGCGCCAGCCCCTGGGGATCGGCGCGCTCCACCAGCAGCAGGTTTTCGCCGGATTTCAACAGCGGCGGGAGGGCGGGTGTGCGGGCGCTGATCACCGCTTTCTGCATGGCAAAACCTTCGTAGATCTTGTTGTTGTTGGTCAGGCTCAACTGAACTGATTGGCTGAAAGCGCCCAGCACGATCGCGGAGGCGGCAATGTGCTTTGCCAGCTCATCCCGCTCCAGCCAGTCGATGAACGTTACGTTTGTCAGACCATACTGCTGCGCCAGCGCCTGCGCGGCGGGGCGCGTTGGCCCCTCGCCGATCATCTCGAAGCGCAGCCCGTTTTCAGCGCGCAGCAAATTTGCGGCTTCGATGATCGTCTCAACCCCGTGGTTGGGGATATAGCCGCCGTAGTAGATCGCAGTCAGTGGCTGAGCCTCTTCGATTTCCGGCAGTGGGCGGAAGTAGCGGTCGTCAGCGCCGATCACCACGGTGCGAAAACGGGAGGCATCCACCTGATATTCTTTCTCGAACCAGGCGATGAACTGCGGGGTGTCCAGGATCAGCAAGTCCGGCAGGTGCAGCGCCAGTCCTTCCAACCAGCGCAGTAAGGAAATCGTGAAGGGGCTGCGCTTTTGCAGGCCTCGCTCTGCGCTCATCAGGTACACGGAATTGAGTACGTCCCAAACCAGTGGTTTACGCCTCAGCCGGGTGAGAAACCATGCCAGGAAAACATCATAATGGCCTGGGAATCCGGCAACCATCACATCGAAATCCGGCAGGCGGGCAAAATCTGCGATCAAACCGGTGTAGGCGCGCAGCAGCCGCAGCAAGAAGGCGGGGCTGCGCCATCCGCCGCCTGCCAGGCGCAGGCGATCGTTTGTGCCCTGCCACAGCCGGCGATGGCACAGGGTTACGTCGAGGCCGGCGCGGCGCAGGCCTTCGATCAACAGCTGGTTGCGAGCATACTCCTCTCTGAAGGTGCCGAAATATACCACCCGCAGTGCGCCGGATTTCATTCCACCACCTCGAAGATCCATATCCGGTCCTGGCGGTAGAGTAAGCGGTAATGCGAGCTGTTTGCCAGCGCCGCCGGATCGAGCAGGGGTGGGTAGGGGTTGTTCAATGCGCCCTGACGCTGCCCGATGAAGAGGTGGGTTATGCCCCGCCGGGTCAATTCCTGCTGTACTGCTGGAATATCTAATCCGGATCCTTGAATGACCTCAACCAGCTGGTTCACGGTTTGCCGGTAGCCGGGATAGGGTTCGTCTTCGATGGCGTAATTCAGCGGGGGCAGGGTGGTGGTTCGCCCTGCCAGGAGCGGCAGCCACCAGCCGGCGTCGGCGCCTACGATCGAGGTATCGTAAAAGGCGGGGAATGCGTTCACCAGCAGGTGCGCCTGTTGGGGCAGGTTTGTGCGCAGCCATGCCGCAGCGCGCAGGTCGGGGTGCGTCACCAGCGCAAACTGGGTGGGGCGTACGTCATCGATGCGGGCGAGCAGCCCCAGACCTGCCGCAGCCAGCGCGGCAATCACGAGCACCGCTCGCAGCACAACCAGGCGCCTGCCGGGCTGATTTGACCAGCCACTCTCCAGCCAGTGCACCAGGCTGCCCAGCCAGGCTCCGCCCACGATCCCCAGGGGAATGTAGGCGGCGATGAACGTGGTGTAAGCGCCAATGATGCCTGATCCGGGAAGCGCCAACCACTGCGGGTTGGCGACCAGCACCGCCAGCACGAGCCAGCCAAGCAGCGGGATAAACAGATCTCTGCGCCGCCAGGCAGCCCATCCGGACGAGAGCAATAACAGCAGCCACAGCCAGATGGGAAGGTACTCTTTCAGGCTGCCCGCAAGATTGACTTCGCCTACTGCCTGGCGCACCTGGTTGAGCGGGGTGGAGATCTGCTGCACGAACATGGACGACAGCTGGCTGCCGGTGGAATTGGTAAACCACGGCAGGTACAGGATGATGCCGGTGAGGCCAGCCGCAGCGAGCCACCCATAGCGCCGCAGCCGATTTGGCTGGTGCAGACTGAGCAGGCTGTGGGTGATTGGGTAGAGCGCTGCCAGGATCAAGATGCGCACATGCGTCAATGCCAGGCCTGCCGACACCAACGCCAGCAGCAGGGACAGGCGCCAGCCGGGGAGCGGGTGATCCTTCTCCTCGCTCCTCGCCAGCAAAGCCATGCACAACCACAGGAAGGCCGGTAAGATCACCTGCCCCGCCAGCTGCGTGTAGCGTCCCCAGTTGGTGTAGAAGGCGGGCATGGGTGACAGCAGTCCCACCAGGAGCAGCACAGCCGGCGCAGCCCAGGCCGTGCGCCCGAGCCTGTCTGCCAGCGGCACAAGCGCCAGGACAGCCAGTACACCGGCTGCCTGCCCGGCCCACAAAACCGCCTGCGGTGCGGGCAGACCGGAAATCCAGCTCAACACAGCGGCAAAGCTGTGAAAGCCGAAGTGATAGGTGAAAGCGGGCAGCTCGGTATATGGCTCCCAGGATTGGAACAGTCCGCCGTGATCGAGCAGCAGCTGCGTAATCACGCTGTGCTGGTAAGAATCGCCCCACATCGGTGCCGGCAAGCCAAGCACTGCCGCAGCACGGGCGACGGCGACGAGGAGCAGCAGGATGAGCGCCAGGCCGCCGGGCAGATCCACGCGGAGATGCAGCGACTTGCGCCGCAGGAGCAGGTAGATGGCTGCCGCGGTGGTGGGGATCCAGGCGAGCAGCGCGCCGGGTTTCCAGCCAACGACCCAGCTCCACTGCAGCAGCAATGGGTAGAGGGCAAACCCTGCGCCGGCAGCCAGGCCCAGCCGGACGGTAAAATCGACCGGCTGGAGGCCGGTCGGCAGCAAATCCATCAGTGCCCAGCCCGGGAGGAGCACCAGCAGCAGCCCCAGACCGATCCAGCCCAGCCCGTTGGCAAGGGCGAGAGCGTAGCCGAGGGCAGCCCTGGTGCGATCATACGACAGGTGGAAGGCTAACTGCGCATTTTCAGGCCGCTCGTTGAGATACAGTGCACCGTCCAGGTAGGAGTCCGCCGGACCGGTGCTGATCTCCAGCTCGCTGCCGTCAGGTGCTGCCAATTCGATTTCAAGATAATAATCGATGTTCGAAGATGCCCGGAGCGGGGTGAAAGTGAACGGCACATATCCCGGCTGGGAGGCAGCGGAGAGATCCACTACGGCGCTTGCCAGCGGCTGTCCGGCTGCCGGGCTGCCCAGGGGCGGAAGATCAGCGGGTATGCCGTACAGGCGCAGCGCCAGCTGACCCTGATCGAGCAGATGGCTGGGCAGGTGGACGGATACCGTTTGCAGCCCATCAAACCGGGCAGTAAACGTTTGGCCTAGTTTACCGCCCGGCGCTAAGCTGTAGGATGTGGTGCGTTGGGTTTGATCTAGCTGAGAAATAACGCCGCTATTGGAAAGCGAGGCACACCCCGCCAGGAACAGGACGGCTGCCAGGGGAAGGATCCAGAAGGCCAGACGAGGACTAAATTTTGCGAACGGCGCGCTCATGGAGGCGAATCGGCTGGCGGGTGGGCGCACCGAGGCTGTTCATCGGGGGAAGATTTGGTTTCCTCTTGTTCCAGTTCCATGCGCCGGAGCCGGAAAAGCAGCTCTTCCAGGATCTTGCGATTGAATCCTACCAGGTCTGCCAGCAGCCCGATCAGCAGCACCTGGAAGCCGACGATCATCAGGGCAGCTGAAAAGATGACCGACTGAACCAGACCGCTGCCTTGCTGAACAACGTAATTGAGATACAGGAAGCGCACCCCCAGGGCAAGGCCGCCCAGGATGAGCAGCAGGCCCAGCAGCGTGAACACACGCAGAGGGCGGTACATGGTATAGGCGCGCAGGATGGTGGCAGATGATGAAGCCAGGTAGTGGGGAATGCTGCGCATCAAGCGCGAAGGGCGTGTCTGCGGGTTGGTGCGCACCGGTACGTACTCGACCGCCATGCGCCGGGCGCCTGCCTGGATGAGCGTTTCCAGCGTGTAAGAATATTCGCTCAGCACCAGGGTGCGCAGCGCCGCCTGGCGGCTGAGGGCGCGAAATCCACTGGTTGCATCGGGGGTGTCGACGCCTGAGGCGCGCGAGATGACCCAGCTTCCCAGCCGCTGAAGCTGGCGTTTGAGCGGCGAAAAGGCTGGCAGGGTAGCAACCCTGCGATCTCCCACCACCAGATCGGCTCTGCCGGCAAGGATCGGTTCCAGCAGTAAATGGATATCCTCCGCCTGGTACTGGTTATCGGCGTCGGTATTGACGATAATGTCGGCGCCGTGGTACAGGCAGGCTTCCAGACCGGCGGTGAATCCAGCCGCCAGGCCGATATTGCGCGGCAAGCGCACCACATGGTGGGCGCCGTGCTGCTGCGCAACGTCTGCAGTGCCATCCTGAGAGCCGTCGTCGATCACCAGGTATTCGATTTCATCCACGCCCGGTAAACTGCGCGGCAGAGCCTGCAAGGTCTGCGGCAGGGTTTTAGCTTCGTTATAACAGGGAATTTGAATGATTAACTTCACGCGGGATAATCCGGTTTGAGTCTTCAGTGGAAGTATACCATGCAGGCCAAAAATGAAGAGCGCCCGCTGGTAAGACGGGCGCTCGCTGGGGTTGGGCTTATTCGGTGCTGAAACCGTTGGTGCGGTGGGTGCCGTCGCAGAAAGGTTTGCTGGACGATCCCCCGCAGCGGCACAAAGTCGCACGCTGGCCGCGAAAGCGCAGCCTGCCTGAAGAGTCATAGATCGAAATTATACCGGTCAGACGAAGGGGGCCGTTGGTATCGGCCAGGATCTCCAGGCTGCTGGCGACATCCATGGGGATGTCTTCACTCTTGCGCTCGGCAACATCCCCGGGATCGGAAAATCCGTTGGACAGATGAGCGTTATCGCAGTATGGTTTATTCCGGGAGCTGCCGCAGCGGCACAGCGCCATTCGAACATCATGAATGTCGATGCGCCCGTCCGGGTTTGTGATGTGGATGCGACCGCGCACGAAATACGGCCCATCCGCCTGAACGGAAATGGAATTGTGGGCATCCGGCTGCTCCTGCGGGCCGCCGTCCAAGCGCTGGTAATGCAGCGCTCCCGAAGGGCAGGTGTGAATCACCGCGGAAACCTCATCGGCGGAAGCCTGGTCTGGCGTGATCCACGGGCGGCGCTGTGAATTGAATACGGCTGGCGATCCGCGCAGGCAGTTGGCAGTGTGGATACAGCGCCGTCCGTTAAAGGTTACATCAATATCGGGACTGCTGTAGTGTTTTTCATCCGTCATCTTTTCCTCCTTGAATATTTCCAGCCATTATTTTCCTACAACCGGCAGGTAAACCGGTCGGATGCCCAAAAACAGCTGGTAAACCAGGCTGCTGCCGAATGCGCCGGGCTGGGGATGGGCTGCCTGCAGGTAGAGCGTTCCAGTCGACAGCGGCACCCAGCGCAGCAGAGCGGCTTGCCCAAAGCCGGTTGGGTTCGCTTCCGCCAGCAAGGTGGCGCCGTCTGCGGCATACAGGCTTAGGCGGATGGATGTTTCATAAGCCAGTGGATGCGCATAGAAAACAAGCGGTTTGCCCGCCTGACCTTCGAGGCGCAGCCAGTCCTGATCGTCCACGCTGCTGCCTGAGCAGAAGGTATGTGATTGGACGGAGGGCTGCAGTAGAACGATCTTTGCCTGTCCGGCAGTATTATCCGACTCGTATGGGTCGAGTGTGCTGCACACAGTCACGGGGATGAGGGTCAGCGTTTCGCCGCTGGCGGGGTAGGCTTCCGTGTTCCCGCTCCGGTCGATGGCACGAATTCGAAAGGCGTAAAGCCTGTCCGGCGCGCCGACAAAATAGGCCTGGCGCTGGTCGCCTGGAATCCCTGTGATGGCGGCCTGCCATACACCGTTGTCCACCTGCACTTGCAGGTCAAAATGGTCGAGTCCGGCCAGGTTGTCGGAGGCGCTCCAGGCCAGCCGGATCACCGTCGAACCGGATACCGGCTGCAGAGCCGCCAGGGTGGAGACCGGGGGTGTGCGATCCAGGGTCAAGCGCCAGGCAACTGCAGGTTTAACGTTGCCGGCGAAGTCTTGTGCCCGGATTGCGATCGCCATCCCGGTCTGGTCGGGGATGCTAGTCGGGTCTAAGTTGGCGCTCCAGCCGTTGCTGCCATCCTGATCGGTACCGAACAGCGTCCAGGTTCCCGCCAGCCAGTCGTTGGAATGCCAATAGAACTCGACTCGCTCGACTCCGCTGCTGCTGTCGCTGGCCTGGGCCTGCACCAGGATAGGCGCGGCTGCCGGTAATACAGCGCCGGACTGCAGGTCAGTCAAGACCGCCTGGGGATCGTCGGCATCCTGGAATAAATCCAGGCTGTATGTGAATGTCGGGCCGCCGGCAGAAGGGTGGTCCCAGGCACGCAGCTTCAGGTAATAGTCGCCAGATTGCGCCAGCGTGTGGCGCAGCGCCGAATCGGTTTGCTCGCCGGTTACTACATCATCATTCTGTTCGATTGGCGAGATCCCATCCCCAGCCATGAGGAAGAGATAGGTATCCAAGAGCGATCCATCCACCTGGGCGTGCGCGGCAGCTGAGACCACGTCGCCCGCCTGGCCTGAAAAGCGGAAATAGTCCACGTCGCCCGTCGGGCAAATCACACCTGCGCTCGTCGATCCGTAGGTGATCGTGTGTGCCTGGGCAGGAGAGCTGTCCGGTTCACCAGCATCTGGACAGACAGGCGGTGGGCTGGTATTGATGGAAATATCATCGATGAACCAGCCTTGATAGCCGTTTAACGCCGCATCCAGGGTTTCGAAGAGGAAGCGAATGCGCACCGTCTGACCGGCGTAGGCGCTCAGGTCGATCACCGGGCTCTGCAGCCAGACATTGGCTGGGTCGTCATGCAGCTGCAGCAGGTTGTTGTACGTGCTGCCGTTGGTGGAAACCTGCACCCAACGGCGATCCCAGTGGACACCGGCACCCTCGGTTTCGTAGCGGTACCAGAAGCGCAGGTAATTTCCGGAGGAGGGGATGGCGACGGGAGGCGAGGTCAAAAACCCGGAGTTGGCAGTGCCCGTATCGTAGCCAACGGCACTGCTGGTGTCGTAGCTCCATGAGACGCTGCCGCCCGGGGTGTGATTTTGCAGATTCGTCAGATCCCAGGTGCTGCTGTTGTACCAGATAATCGTGCGCACCTCGAAGGTCTCGGTGTACGGCGCGGTAATTGTCGCCGGAACCACAGTGGTGTCACCGATGGTAAAGGTACGCACTGCGCTCCAGGCGCTCTCGCCGGCGGTGTTGCGCGACTGCACCTGCCAGGTATGCCCGCCGGGGGCGTACGCCCTCGGCAGTAGGGAGGCGTTCTCCTGCCAGTGCAGATCGATACCATCCAGGCGCAGGCGAAACTCAGCCGCGCCGCCGGTATCTTCCCAGGAAGGGCTGAGACTGGTATAGGCAGTGGAAAAAGCGGCGCCATCGGCGGGCCAAATCGGGCGCGGCGCTGCGGGTAAGCTGACCGCGCTCACCTTGAGTGAACGCGTGCTGCCTGCGTCGATGCGGTTGTCACTCAAGGAGGCATCGGAGGTAAAGAATGTCTCGCCACGCCCGGTGTAGGTATCCTGGGTGAAGAGCGCAGCCATGGCACCGCTGCCGACCTGGATCGAAGCTGCCGAGGATCCCAGGACAGCCAATGCAGCCGGGCCATACGAGCCGGCGTTCAGCGTCAGGCACGCGCCGCTGAAGTCGCGGCCGCTGAAAAGAGCCACCTGGTTTGCACCTGCCTGGCAGGCAGGCGGGGGCGGAGAGCATGAATAATTCTTGACCAGGTGCGTGAGACCTGGCAGACCAGCGGCGTAATTGCCTGCCGCGTCGCGCAGCTCGAGCGCTACAGAAATTGGACCATCGGCGAGGCCGGCAGTGCAGATATCCCAGGCAAAACTAAAGGGAGAGGCTGCAAATTCGGGGCTGATGATCCTCCAGGAGCCATTGTAGAGGGCTTTGAAGCGTGCATACACGGGCGGTGTGTTGTCAGTCGCCCAGCCTTGCAGCAAAAGCGAGCCGGATGATAATGTGATCTCATCTGCCGGCGAGGTGATATCCCCCTGGGGAGGGCTGGGATCCACCGGGGGGTAGTTTTGGGAAACATAAGTGTTGCGTGTAGCTGTGCAAACGTCGCCCGACCAATCACAGTAGGGCAGGTCATCCTGGATGCGCGGCCTGCCTCCGTTGATGTCGACTTCTTCGAAGGTGATGTCGACCGATTGTCCCCAATATGAATCGGGATTCAGATGCACGTGGAAATGCAGGTGGTTGCCAGATGAGATGCCGGTGTCATCTGCCAGCCCCAGGTACTGCCCGCGAGTGACGCGGGTGCCTGGCACCCGCAGCAATTCTGGGATGCTGTCTTGAGCGAAGTGCAGGTACAGCTGGTAGCTGACCGGTGTGGTTGTGTCATCGCGCAGGATGAGATAATTGCCTGGCGTGGTGGGATCGCCATTGGTTTGCGTCCAGCGGGCCATATGCACCACACCAGCCTTTGCGGCATGCAGTGGGAACATCCCGCTGGGATAAGGGCCGGCGAAATCGAAGGCATAGTGAGCCTTCCCAGAAGCGTCATAGGCGTCGTGGTGGGTGCTTTGCGTCATGTATAGGGTGGTACCGGCTGCCCAGGGCAGGCGGTAGCCGGTAAAGGCTGCATCCGGCAGCTGGGGTGTCTCCTGTGCGGCGCGCATCAGCCAGTCGGCTTTATCGGTGGGCGACATTAGCTCATCTGGGAGACCGGCAAGCGCCTCCAACCAGCCGGAATCGGAGGGCAAAACCACGCTCCAGCCGCCTGAAGTGTCGTAAGCGATTGCCAGTCCAGGCTCGAGCGGCACCGGCGCGCCGGTTTCTGGATCGATGGGCGTCATTTCTGCCAGAGCTGTTTTTTGGTCGGCAGCCAGGCGCAGCGGATCCAGACGTGTTTCATATTGAAGAAACGGCAGCACCATTTCCTGCCGGGCACGGATGGCTGCCTGGATCGCGGCGACGACTTCTGTATTTTGAGAGGGTTCAGGAGGTGGTGTGGGCTGTGCGGCTATACCCGGTGAAATCGCCTGCGCGATCATGCCCATCAGCAGCACACCCGCCAGAAGGATAAATGAAAACTTCCGCATTTCAGGTTTCCTTACCAGTTTTATGATCGCCTTTGTTTGCTGTCCGAGCAGATTCAATCCGACCGCCAAATCCCGGGGAGCAAAAATCCAGGTAATCATACCTGTTTTCGCACCGGTGAAAACTTACAAAATCGTGGTTGTTTGCGTTTTGCAGAACAATCTGCCGCACGATGAGCAGCGAGTAGAGGCAGCCCGGTTTTCCTTTCCATAATGTAATGAAAGCTTCCTCCACTGCTGGTATAATTTTGATCCTATGAGAAACTCCCAGCGATTTTTGATCATCTTTTCCGCGTCAATGATTTTGATGGGGCTGGCACTCGGTGCGTATGCCTGGAGAGATTTCCAAAAAGTTGCCATATTGGTCGAGTGGTCTACCGCTTCAGAGCTGAGCACGGTGGGATTCAACGTCTACCGCAGTGAGAGCAAGGATGGACTATATGAGAAAGTCAACCAGGCGTTGATTCCTGCATCTACGGATCCGCTCGGCGGTGGGGATTACAGCTTCCGGGATACGACTGTAACAGCAGGGAACACATACTTCTACCAATTGGAAGACGTGGATGCCAGCGGCAGTCAGGAGCGTTATGGACCCATCCAGGTCGTTGCCCAGCGAGGCGGTGTCGTCGAGCTGGTGCTGGCCGGCGGGTTGATTCTGGTATCTGCCTTCAGCCTGTATAACAGCCTGCCGCGCAGAAAAACTGCACCAGATCAGACCCCTGAGAGCGAAGCTGAGACAATCTCAGAGCAAACAGAAGCCCAGAAGCCGGCTGCAGCCGTCGAGAGCGAGCGATTAGAGGATACCTCAAGCCCTCCCAACAGCATGGCAAAACAAGACCTGGGATAGTTGTTCCGCAACCTTACACCCACATACCGATCTCAACAGATGGATTTTCAGCATCCGGCAGCTCAATTAGCAGTACAGGTTGCGAATATAAAGGTAAACCTGGGCTGCAGCCGCCAGGATATTGCCGAGGCGCTTGCACTGCGCTACCGGCAGTTTTTGGCGCTGCCGGATGATCCTGCCAGGCTGCATGTTCGCCTGCTGGTGGAACCCTCCACGATGCAATCCGACCTGTCGAACGCTATCCCCGCTTACCGGGACGACAAGATCAGCTTTCAAGGACAGGGATACAGCGGTTGGATCGACCTGAAAGATGGGGAGGGGTTCCTCGAGCTGCACAGCGCATATCCGGTTGAAGATATCGATTATTTCCTGCGCATTGCTTTTGCCTGGTTGATATTCAAGTCCGGTGGGATGCTCTTTCATGCGGCAGGTGTGCGTCATCTTGAGCGAGCATTTGTTTTTTTTGGGCCATCCGGAGCCGGAAAAACAACCGTGGCGCAGTTGTCGGCAGGCTACGAAGTGATGAATGATGATTTACTGATGCTGCAGTTTCACAATGGTAAATGGTGGGCGACATCGACGCCGTTTACCAACCCAAGCCAGGTCGCCCCTGCGCCAGGAACGGTACCGTTGGTTGGGCTGTACCGCCTGGTTCAGGATCAAGAGGTCTCCCTTGAAAGCATGCCCGCGGCCGAGGCCACAGCGGCAGTGCTGTCCTGTGTACCGCTAATTGCGGCTGTGCCCGCATTTGCGATGGAACTGATTTCACGCTGCAGCAGCCTGGTGCGGGCGATGCCGGTGTACCGCTTGCACTTTCGTAAGGAAGCATCCTTCTGGGATCTGCTGCGTCAAGAAATGCCATCTAACTAAACCGACATTACATATTTATTAAGATTACATGACAAATTGCCGCTTGCAATCCTAACAAAGTTGGGTTAAAATAAGTTTAAGAGTGGTTTGGAATCATTCAGAGTTTGTATTCATTTTGGAGGCGATCATGGATAACGCAGGACGGAAACCTTACATCAAACCGGCAATAGTCCAGGAACTTGACTTGGAAGCTCGCGCGGGATCTCCACTTGGACTTCCGGATCCATTCAACCTGACAGACCCCTCAGCGCCGGCGCCAGAAGGCGATTAACACCGATTATTGCTGAGTTCGAACAGGCGGGCGGGGCCGCACGCAGCCTGAGCTGTCGGTTTGGTGGTACTTACCATCCAGACCAGTTTTTCTTCGCGGTGCATTTGATGCGAATACGTTTGGCGAGCTTCGATTATGTTACGAAGCTCGCCTTGTTTGTGAATGCTGATACCGGTATGCTCCAGACATTTATGACGATGACGATTTAGGACAAATTATGCTGCGCAAATTGGTGATGTTTGTTTCAGTCCTGGGGGTGATTTTCTCGCCGCTTCCAGAAAGTGCGGTATTCGCCGTAGGCGAAGGATTCGCGTTGCGCACATCTCAGGTCAGTGCGTCGGAAATCATTCTTGATCTCTCGGTTAACGATTTCAATTTAGAACACCCGACCGTGGATGGAGTCATTTATACGGCCCTTTCCATTCAAGGTGCAGGTGATCCGGTGGGGGTATCTGGAATTGAGCTGCCGGTAGTTACCGCAATGCTGGTTATTCCGCCGGTAGGCAGTTATTCGATAGAAGTGCAATCTCTCGATGCCGCGGTGCTGCCAGCAGATTACCCGATGCTGCCAGCATTACAGCCGGCTGAGATTACAGAAGATCTCAGCCCGGGAAGTATGGGTCGAACCCCAGGAGGCGCTGAGGCTGCGGAAGGGCTCCTGCCGTTAGAAACCGTGCAGGTCGAAGAAGCCTGGATGCGCGATTACAGGCTGCTGACCGTCAGGCTGTTCCCATTTCAATATGATGCCGGCCGCAATGAGATAATCTTCCACTCGCGTCTGGTGGTCAGGCTGTTCTTGGAAGGCGGAGAAGCCTTCTCAACCGCGCTTCGCCCTGATGAACACAGCGATTCAGCAGATCCGTATTTGGAGATATTAAGGGCAAAAGTTGATAATCCAGACATGCTGGCAGCCTGGCGCGCGCCTCAAGGCAGCCAGCCAGTGTCAGTATCGTCACTGGAAAGCATCAACGCCTTACCGCGTTATCGCATTGCGATCCAGGAAAACGGTCTGTACCGCATGAGCTATGCACAGCTTCAGGCTGCTGGTTTGCCGGTTGGCAGCATCGATCCGCGCACCTTCCAGCTAGACAACCAGGGCCGGCAGGTGGGCTTGTTTGTTTCAAATACCGATGGCAATCCGGGGGTTTTCTCAGCCGGCGAATACCTGGCATTTTATGGACAGGAATTCAGCGGCGACCGGCTTGCCCAGCGCTTTGCAGCCGAGAACCAGCATTGGTTCTCATACTGGCGGCAGTTTCCAGATGGCACCCAGGTGCTGTGGAAACCGGAGATGAGCGCCGATATGTTCGAGAAATACACTCAAACCAATGTCTATTGGTTGAGCTACAACCAGGCAGCGCCGCTGCGCATGACCACGGAGACTGGCGTTCCACTGAGCGCTCCCGTTCCCAGCCATTACACCGCCGTGGCGCGCGCGGAGCAGGACCGCTATTGGAGGACGCTGCACTTTGCCACGGAGGACACGTTTTTCTGGGACGACAGCGGCGCTCCGGTGCGAACCACGCTGAGTTTTGGCAACCAGCTTAATGCGCTCGCTTCCGGTACGTTTACGGCGACCGTACGAGGCGAGGTCGTTGCGTTGACCTCTAACCTGTACAGCAGCCCCGACCACCATACTCAATTCTTTGTCAATGATCCGACATTCAGCGGCGCCCCGGTATTAGATCTGTACTGGGAGGGTCGCAGTGCGCTGACATTCCAGGGAGTGTTTTCGCACGATAAGCTGGTCGAAGGCGCCAACCAGCTGAACATGAAGATCTTCCCGACCACAGCCGTGCCGAACGAGAGATTGCTTTTCAACTGGTTTGAAATTCACTACCAGCGGCTGTTCCAGGCGCAAAACGATGCGCTTGAGTTCACAATATCGCAGGACGGGCCGTGGAAATTTCAGATTGCAGGTTATGGCAGCGCTGATCTGGGAGTCTTGGATATCAGCTCGGTGTATACGCCCACGTGGATTACCGGCAGCCAATATGCCTCCGGAACGCTCAGCTTTGAAACCAACCATCCCGCCGGCGCCAGGTACTATGCCGGCAAGTTTAACGATCTGACTGCCGCTCAAATTGTTTTAACCACGCCGCCTGATCTGGCGACACCGGCGGACTACGTCATTATTACCCATCAAGATTTTATGGCGGCAGTGCAGCCCCTGGCAAATTACCGCGCCAGTAAAGGCCTGGACGTGCTCGTTATCGACCAGCAAGACCTGTACGACGCGTTCACGGATGGAATTTACCACCCGTTGGCAGTAAAGGAATTTTTGCGCTACGCCTTTGCTAATTGGAGCAAGCCGCCGCTGTATGTATTTCTGGTGGGGGATGGTCATTGGAATCTCAATGGCTCCCCGATTTATGCCTCTTCAGGCATTTATATGCCTCCCAATCTTACCTGGGTGGATCCCTGGCAGGGCGAAGTGGATAGCTCCAGCCTGCTTGCTAACGTGGTGGGGGATGATATCCTGCCGGATGTGATGATCGCCCGACTGCCGGTGAATACCACTGCTGAGGTCAGCGCCTATATCAACAAGGTGATCGGCTATGAGAGCCAGGGACTTCAGACCTGGCAGCGCAACCTGCTGTTCGTGGCTGATAATGTACCGGACCCAACCGGAGATTTTGTTTACTTTTCTAATGATATTGCTGCCGATTACCTGCGCCCGGGTTTCAGCATTGCTAAGATATACGAGAATGATTATGGCTGCCCAACGGTAACCGGCAATTTATGCCCTGAAGTAAATTATGCCATCACCTCTACGCTGTCGTCCTCTGGCGCCATGCTGGTATCCTTCGTCGGTCATGCCTCCCTGGATCGCTGGACGCACGAACATATATTCCTCAATCGTGACCGCACATTTCCCGCGCTGTCAATCATGAGCAGTATCTCGACGTTAAATAACCCCGATATGCTGCCGGTGATTCTCTCGATGACCTGTCTGGATGGGTATTGGATTTATCCTGATAATTTATCTGACCCCACGCGCACGATAGGACCGCAAAGCTCGATTATCGAAGATATGCAGCGCGCCATTGGAGAGGGGAGCGTGGGGGCATTTTCTCCGACCGGTTTAGGTGTTGCTACCGGTCACGATGAGCTGGAGCGCGGCTTCCTGGATGCGCTGTTCAACGCCGGTGATTGGCGGCTGGGCGCAGCTGCTCAATCTGCAAAGCTGAGCTTGTATGCGAGCGGCTCTAATTATGACCTGTTGAACACTTTCACCATCTTCGGCGACCCGGCTCTGCAGCTGCGCAGCTCATACGCAGTTTCTGTCACGCCTCCCAGCCTGGAGCTGGCAACCCTTCCGGGCGGCAGCGTCACTTACGGCTTGCAGGTCGAGAATACTGGAGCAATCACCGATACTTTCAGCGTGAACCTGGGAAATTCTGTGTGGCAGGTGGACGCACCTCTGGAAGTGGGACCGCTTGCCCCAGGCGCCAGCGCAGGGCTGAACGTGATGGTGCAGATTCCGCCCGGAACACCCTACGGTTCCTCCGATTCTGTTGAAGTCACACTGGTCTCTCAGGGCGACATGGCGCGGACAAGCAGCGCCACACTGACTACCTTAGCCAGTGAGTATTATGCCTCCTGGCAGCCGCCCTCAGCCCAGAAGACCAGCTACCCGGGCAGCCAGGTCGTGTACGAGCTTGAGTTGGTAAACTCCGGGTTTTCCACCGACAGCTACGACCTTGTGCTAAGTGGATACGTGTGGCCAACCAGTATACTCAGCGAGAATCCGGTGATAAATGTATTCCCGGGAGCGAGGCGTACAGTACGTATCGCTGTGAATCTGCCGGGGACGATCTCTGGTTTCGATCAAGATACTGCGCTGATTACAGCGCAGTCGCAAGGAGATAGCGCGGTCAGCGCCCAGGCTGAACTGATCACCAGCGCGGCTTACCAGGTGTTCTTGCCCACAATTGTAAGGTAATGGATGGAAAGGTATAATCTGCTGGCCCAGGAAATGGGCCAGGCTTATCTGTCAAACGGTGGATCGCTCTGCCTGCGTGTGAATGGCGACAGCATGACGCCGACACTGTGTTTGGGCGACGTTGTTTGGGTAGAGCCTGTTTCTGCCGCCGATTTGCAGCCCGGTGATCTGGTAGTAGCCCGGCGCGCAGGGGATTTGGTTGCGCATCGTTTTTTATTTGCCGACCAGACAGGCTGGTACCTGAAAGGGGATGCCTGCCCATACCCGGATGACCCGCTGCCTGCCGAGGCGCTGGTTGGGCGCGCGGTATCGGTGGAGCGGGATGGGCGGCAGATCAGGCTGGATACATCTGAGATGAAAGCCGCCAGCCGCAAACTGCTGCGGCTTGGCAGGCTGGAGGCGAGCATATTTCTGTTCTTCAAGTCCGTTGACAGACGGATGTTTGCATCGAAGACCCCGGCCTGGATGCGGCCGATCGAACGCCTGGCGGGCATGCCATTCAGGTGGATCACGCGTCTGCTGTCATCATAAAAGCTGCTCAAGGAGCAAATCGACCGATGAGATTAACCATGGAACAGTACCCGCGGCCCTCCCCCGGAATTGTGGGACAGCTGCTGAACGATGAAGCGGTCCTGCTGCGACCCGAAGCCGGCAAAGTGAGTGTATTGAATGAAGTTGCCGCACGAATCTGGCAGCTTGCGGATGGCACTCGTTCTATCCAGCAGATTGCGGAGCTGGTCGCCTCGGAATACCAGGTCGATCTACCCCAGGCCGAAGCGGACACGCTGGAATTTGTCGAGATGCTGATCCAAAAAGGCATGCTTGTTGCTGGAGATCACAGCTAGGCATGAGCCGGCTGGAGTGTTGATGGTGAGATCAGTGAATAACCGGCTCTCGAAAGCCGCTGCCGTGGTGCTGCTGCTTGTGGCAGCATCCAGCGCAGTGGTAGTTCTCGCGGCAGTCACACTGACCTATTTCATCGCGGATGGGCTGGAAACATCGGTGCGGCTGCGTTGGGAGACAGCCTCTGAGCTGGACAATGCTGGGTTTTATGTGCGCCGCAGCCTGAGCCAATCTGGTTCATTTGATCGCATCAGTGCATTCATCCCCAGCCGAGGTGACAGCCTGATCGGAGCCACGTACGCGTACACGGACACGAATGTTATCATTGGCACCGTTTATTGGTACCAGTTAGAGACGGTGGATTTCTCTCAAAACTCGCAGTTTTACGACCCGGTATCCGCCGTCCCCGGCTCTGCCTCTGCCACGCAAACCGCGATTGCCGCAGCTCCCGCCACGGTTACTCCCACAGCCACAAGAACCGCCACCTCCGCCAATTCGGCGACCCCCACACTAACCCGCACGCCCACAACTACTTTCGCACCGAGCTCTACCAGTGCATATCCAGGCCCGGCGACCGCCACACAGGCAGCCATCCAGGCATCGCCGACTTCAGGCAGCGCCCCTGGGAATACGCCTGCGAGCACAGCAGGCCTGACGCCGGATGCAGCCGCCAGTCAAACCGGGCAGGTGGGCGGAGGTCAGGCCTTGAGCACGGCAACGTTAATTCCTTTGCCGCAGTTCACGCTTGAATTCTCGACGCCTACTCCAGCCGAGGCCAGCCCGGCAGCGCTCGCTATGGCTCCCGAGGAGGATGCGGAGAACGGGGCTTCACAACCTGCATCTTCACCCGCTGGATGGTTAACACCGGGCCGTTTGCTGTTCCTGGGATTTATCCTGCTGGTGTGGGTGATTTTGGGCGTGTGGTTCTTCTTCTCGATGAAGCGCATGCAGTAACCGCATCATGCCAGCCACGCCGATGGGCTCAAGCCAAAAAACACTGCTTCGCCTGGCAGCCATTCTGATGGTGCTGCTGGCAGCATTAGCGCTTTGGCTGGCGGCAAATAAGGCTGCCCCGAATCAGGCAGGTAGCACCCTTCCACCGCCGGTGAGTTTGGCTGCATCTGGTGCGGTCAAAATCCGGGTAGAGCGTGAAGGTGTGTATGCGATTGCAGAAGCCGATTTCCGCCGTTTGGGGCTGGACCCTGAACGGCTGGAGAGCAGCAATTTGCGCTTGAGCTGGCGAGGGCGCAATCTGCCAACCTGGACCGAGAAAAGCGCCGCGGGTATCGAGTACTTGTTCTATGCAGCGACGCCCTCCAGCCCTTACAGCCGGGAGGATATCTACTGGCTCACCTGGGGCGGGGAGACACCAGCCTGGTTAGTAGATGAGAACTCAACTGCCCCCGAAGAATCCTTAGAAATCCTGCAAGCGACTCACCTCATCCCTTCTGTTAATACCGGCGAAGACAACGTCGTTTTCTATGAGATCGTTATAGAAGAACAAACCAATTATTTCCCGCAGGTGGAGTCAGGCGACCGGTTTATGTGGAAGAGCATGGCAGCTCCGGCGGCAGAGGAATTCACACTGGTGCTCGAGCATCTGAACACTGCCGGCTCGCTGGAAGCAGAGCTGCATGTCGAGCTGTGGGCGAGCACTGAGGCGCGTATCGAGCCGGATCATGCCATGAATGTGCTGGTCAACGGCAACGTGGCTGCCAACCAGACATGGGACGGGCGCGGCAGGCAAAGATTCTCCATCAAATTCCCTGCGAGCTACCTGAAGGAGGGTGAGAATACGATCCGCATCGAGCTGCCTGGCGTTCCGGATGTGGCTGCCGATCTGGTGCACCTGGATCGAATTGTCGTGTATTACCCTGGTATGTTGGCTAAAGAACTGGAGCAGGTCGTCTTTTGGGGAAGCGGCGCGGTGCTCACGCTGGATGAGTCAGACGGCGATGTCTTGCTACTCGACATCACCGAGCCGCTCAGCGCTATAGCTTTAGAATCCCAGCCTGCCGAGTCTGGCGGGCAGCAGAAAGTAGAAACGCAAGCAGGCAGGCGTTATCTGGCGCTGCGAAAGGGTGAGGCATACGCAGCGCCTCAGGCTGAACTCCCACAATGGACGCCTGACTTGCGCGACCCAGCATTGGCTGTTGACTACATCGTCGTCGGCCCGGCTGACTTGCTGGATCCGCTCAAAGCACTGATGGAGCTGCGCCAGCAGCAAGGTTTGACCACCCTGATGGTCGAAGACCGGCAGGTCTATGATCAATTTGGATACGGCTATCCAGAGCCGGACGCCATCCAGGCTTTTCTGAGCTATGCCTACCGGGAATGGCCGCGAGCAGGCTCAGATGCCGGGCTGCGTTTTGTGCTTCTGGTGGGCGATGCCACCTACGACCCGCGCCGCTACCTGTCTTCAGAGCAGGCCAACCGCCTGCCGACCTATCTCGTGGACACGGTATTTGGCGGGCAGACCGCCACGGACGTGGGTTTCGTGCAGTTCAATGACGATCCCTGGCCCGATGTGGCAGTGGGCCGCCTGCCGGCGCAGACCGCGCAGCAGATCACAGATTATGTGGATAAAGTCTTGCGCTACGAGCAGGACCTGGCTCAAAACGCGGGCAGCTTCTCGGTGCGAGCAGTCGCAGATGGGCAGGAGGCCAGCTTCGCCCTGGATGCCGGGGAATTTTTGAAGCTGTTCCCGGAGAGCGCTTCCACCGATCTATATTCTCCAGCGGCGGGCGCAGAGGGAGCAAACCAAAAGGTTCGGGATATCTTTCGAGACGGCGGCACCATCGTGGCGTATTTTGGGCACGGCAGCGTCAATATGTGGGGTAAAGACCGGCTGTTTACTGTCGAGGATGTCGCCGCCCTGGAAGCGCAGTCCCAATACCCGATTGTGCTCAACCTGACCTGCCTGACAGGCTTATTCACCCATCCCAAGGCGGAGTCGCTGGCGGAGGCACTGCTGTGGAAAGCCAATGCCGGCGCAGTTGCCGTACTTGCCCCTTCCAGCCTGACTCTGCCGTTGGACCAGACCTTCCTGAGCCATCCTTTGGCACGGGCATTCAGCGCCGAGCAAAGCAGCACACTCGGGGAGATGCACCTTTCGGCGCGGCGCCAGATACCGGTTGGTACCCAGGGGTCGATGGATGTGATGCTGACGTTTATGCTGTTTGGCGACCCGGCAATCGTGATAAAATAATTGCCTGGCCTGTCGGTTTTGGGGCAGCTGGATGGCAAAGATTACCAGCCAGGATAATATTCTGCCGTGAATATTGTGAATCTTAGAAAATAATATTATCGAATCTATGAAAGTGTGATAATATTGATATGAAAATAGTGATCTATTAAGATCATTTAAGTCCTATTCATCCCCTGGAACTCGGCGGAGGTAAATATGTTCTGGAACGGCTTTTCAAATAACATTTTGCGTGAGATGCGGAAATTTAACAGGAAATCCCTCCTCGGAGTAGTGGCGATCCTCACCCTGGCGATTGCGGGGGTGGCGTTGGCCGCAGCTGTCCAGGTGGATGATTTTAATACCGGCTCTTTAGGTGAGATAAGCGTAAGCGCAGGAACTTCTGGCAACACGGAAGACGCTGCTGGCAGCGCTCTGGGAGATGAGCGGGACATCGTTGTCACCCATATCGCTGGTACCGGAAGCGTGTCGATGGCGGTGAATTTCCTGAACAGTGGGTGGCTGGCTTACACGTCTGGCTCTGGCGTCTCAGGTAAAGGATTTCTCATTTGGGATGGTAACGACAACGATGCCTTCGTGAATGCTCACGGCATGAACGTAGATATCGACGATTTTGGATCCAATGACGGCTTTCACATTGAAGTCATTGATAACGATAGACCGGTACGAGTTGTCATCCGGGTATACAGCAGTGCGACAGAATGGTCTGAGGCAAGCTTTATCACTCCAGGCAACATTTTATTCCCAAACCATGTGGACTTTTTTCTTCCATTCAGCAACTTTGCGCAGGGTGCAGGCGCGGTGGATGGGCCAGCGGATTTCTTCGCTGTTTCTGCGATCGAATTGGAACTTGACGGCACTGTGAGTACATCGGCTGATATTTCAATGGACTTTCTGGACGTAGACAATTTCCGAGATTATGGTGATCTGCCAGATACGTTTGGCACTGCGACGGATGCCAGCCATATGGCGAATGGACTGCGGCTCGGCACGCAGGTTGACATTGAGGCCAGCAAGCCTGCCGCACCTGGCACCACCGCCAACGTCGATGACAACACCGAAGCTGATGATGAAGATGGCGTGGCACGCACACCCGGTGTGAACTGGTCTGTCGGGCCAGGTGGCGGGCAGATCAACTTTTCTGTGAACGGCTGCACCGCAGCGCCCTGTTATCTTAATGCCTGGATGGACTCGAATCAAAACAATACTTTCGAGGCTGGCGAAGAACTGCTCTCAGATCTTCCGGTCGGCAATGCCACCTACACCGCAGTTCCCGTCACAGTCCCTGCCGGTACCAGCTTTAACACTGCTTATTACGCCCGTTTTCGCATCTGCAACAGCCCCACGGATTGCGCCGACCCGGTCATCACGGATGTCACCGGCGGCGAGGTTGAGGATTACTACTGGTCCTTCGGACCTACTTCGGTAACCCTGTCGTTCCTGGATGCTCGTCCCGAGGATAACGGCTCGAGCGTCTTATTCTTGTCCAGCCTGGCGCTGGTATTGGTCGCCAGCCTGCTTGTGTTCCGGCAAACTCGCCGGGCTGCACTGCAGCGAGAATAGTCTTGTGAAGTATGGACAAGGGCTCGGTAAACGAGCCCTTGTTATTTTAATAATGAGTCAGTGTGCCTTCATCACGCGCCCGGCGGACTGCCAGGCGGAACAGCCATAAGCTGAGGGGAAGCAGAATACAGGCAAAGCCTGCCAGCGCTGCAAGTTCGGGGAAGATATCCTCCAGCCCGGCTCCGAGCAGCAGCGCCTTGCGCACTGCTTGCAGGGCGTAGGTAACCGGCAAAAAGCGCGAGAGTGTTTCCAACCAGTCCGGCAGCACCTCGACCGGGTAGTAGACCCCACCGAATAGACCGGCAAGGGCGCTCATCGCCCAGGCGATCGGATCGCCGCGCTTGAAAACGATGATAAAGCATGCCGCCAGGATGCCCAGCCCGGCGAATGCCAGGATGCTCATGCTCAACGCAGCAAGGGCAGCGGGCAGGTTGGCCTGGGCGAGATTGACTCCCAGGAGTACGCCGACCAGCAGGTGCACCAGCACTTTGAAGGTGGTCAGCAGATAGTCCCAGATCGAGGCGCTCAAAATCAGGGTGGACAGCCTGGCGGGCGTAGCCAGCATGGCTTCCAGCGTGCCGGTAGTTTGGGCGCTGCGCAGGCTGGAAGTGAAGCTGGTCAGGCCCACGCCGAAGTAACCGGCGAAGGCGATGCCAATCAGGACGAAGGAGAAATAATCACCGCCGTAGCTGCTGAGGTACTGGGTGGCAGATTCGCCAAACATCTGGGCGATGAAGAAAAATGCCAGGGCAGAGATGAACAGTCCGGCAAACTGCAGCGCGAAGGCGAAGCGGTAGCTGGTTTCGCTGCGCCAGTCCCGGCGCAGAAAGGCGGCGGCGATGCGCGAAAGAAGCACCGGCTTGTGCGCCAAAGCGCCGGGTGGGCCTTCCTCGCTCTCCGATTGAGATTCCCATGCTGGAGTGGAGAAGGGCCTGTCTGGTGCCAGTGAGGGGTCAATGCCGGTTTGGCGGGTGTAGCGTTTGAACACCTCGTCCAGGCTGGTCTGGTGCCGGCTGACCTCAACAATGGCTGCATTGCATGCGGTAATCTTGTGGATTACGCGGTTAAGCAGCTCTCCAGTCGCATCCTCTGTTAGCATGACCTGCAGATCATCTCCGTGGCCTGCGGGCGCAGGCGATATTTGCACCGCCGGCAGATCAAGCGAGCCGATTTCTTGAGCCTGTAAACCGCGTGTGTGGATATGGTAAGTTGGGGTGAGGTGTAGCTCTTTGCGCAGATTCTCCGGTGTATCGCAGGCGCGGATGCGACCGTGGTGTAAAATCGCGATCCGGTCACACAATTTCTCTGCCTCTTCCAGATCGTGTGTGGTCAGAAATACGGTGATGCCTTGCCGGTGCACCAATTCTTGTTGGATTAAATGGTGCAGGCTCTCGGCTGCGTTGGGGTCCAGGCCGCGGGAAGGTTCGTCGAGAAAGAGCAGGTGGGGCTGGTTGAGCAATGCCCTGGCGATTGCCAGCCGCTGGCGCATACCGGTTGAAAAGACTGCGAAGGGGCGCTCTGCCATTGGGAGCAGGTCAATCTGCGCTAATACTTCTTGGACGCGTTCTTTTTGTGCTGCGCGCTCCAGCCCGTGCAATGCGGCGAAAAATTCCAGGTTCTCGCGACCGCTTAACCGCCAAAAGAAGCTGCGGTCGTCGCCCGCCGCCAATCCGGTGCTGGCTTTTATCGCTGCCTCCTGCTCCAGACCGTACCCATTCACCCTGGCGCTCCCGGAAGTGGGGGTAATCAAGGTAGTCAGAAGCTTGATGAGCGTGGTTTTCCCTGCTCCATTTGGGCCAAGCAAGCCGAATAACTCCCCTCGCCGGACGGAGAGGGTGACACTGTCCACAGCAGGAGGTTCTGGCGCAGCAGCTGCGCCGGTCAACTGGCGCAGCTGCTGGGAGAAACGGCTGGCGGTGGGAAATCGCTTGCTCAAATGGTTGGTTTGCAGAGCCCAGCTCAAGGCTGCACCCGGGAAGGGCAATGTAAGATCATCAAACGAGTGCCTGCATTAAGCGCGGCATCCCGCTGGCTGGATCGCCATGAAAATGGAAGCGGATGGTGCGGCGCTGGTTGTCGCGCAGCGCCTGCAGGTCGCCCATTGCCTGGGCGTGCACCAGTACGCCGAAGCTCATGCCAGACTGCGAGCTTCCGGCCTCGTCCGGGATCGGAGTGTCTTCGTCGATATCGCTGGTGAATTGGATAAACACACCCTGACCTGCATCTCCCTTATGAAGCTGCCCGGTAGAATGCAGAAAACGTGGGCCATAGCCAACCGTGGTTGCCAGATGGGTAATTTCCCGCAGCTTCAGGCGCAGCTCCTGCAGTGCCTGCGTAGTCGCAGGTGTAGGGGTCACAAAAGCTTGCAAGGCAACATAATCATCCGGCTTCGTCAGGGCGAGAAATGCCTGCAGCGCTTCCTGAACGGTGCCGGGTGTTTGCGAGGTAAACACGGTCACCCAGGAAGTTTGCAGTGCAGGCGACTCTTGCGGCAGGGAGCCGTGCGTTTTATACGCTGCCGTCATCTGGCGGGCGATCACCTTGGCCTGTTCAACGTTTGGCTGGTCGAAGGGATGGATATCCATACGCCACCCGGCGACGGCAGTGGCAAACTCCCACAAAAAGAACTGGGCGCCCAAATCGTAGATATCATTCAGCGTGATACGGATCACCGGTCTTCCCAACTTAGCACAGGCAGCAAAGGACTGCTGTGTGCTGGCATCGTCTGGCAGGGCCATAGAGACATAGACGCGATCCTCGCCATAAACGTCTGCCATCGCTTCAGGCTCACCAGCCACCGGTACGATGCCCTTGCCTTCTTTTCCGGTTGATTCGGCAATGAGCTGTTCCACCCAATCGGCGAAGCCTGCAATTTGAGGAGATACTGCCAGGGTAAGTTTATTCGTGCCCTGATTGGCGAGCGCTCCGAGCGCTGCCCCGAGCACCGCCCCCGGGTTTTCAGGTGCAGGGTGTAAAGGACCACAGGCTTGCATCATACTTTCCGCATTTGCCAGCAGCCGGTGCAGATCCACGCCCGCCAGGGCAGCAGGCACTAGCCCGAAGAAGGACAACGCCGAATAGCGCCCGCCGATTTCGGGATCATTCAGAAAGGTAGCCCGAAAATGATAAGTGGCAGCCAGTCCTACCAACTTGCTGCCCGGGTCAGTGATGGCGATGAAGTGTTCGCCTGCCTGGTCAGCACCCAATTGTGCCAGGCAGCGGGTATAAAAATACCGGAAGAACGAAAGAGTTTCTTCGGTCGTGCCTGATTTGGTAGAGACGATAAACAGGGTTTTGGATAAATCCAAACTGCGCTCGAGCGTTAAAACTGCACCGGGGTCGGTGCTGTCCAGCACTTGCAGATGCAGGCAGCCTTCAGGTACCGGAAATGTTCTCGCGAACAGCTCCGGTGCGAGCGACGAGCCTCCCATACCTAAAAGTACTGCTTGCGTATATCCGGCAGCCTGTACGGCATACGACAGAGCCTCGATCTGGGAAAGATGCGTGAACATCTGGTCTACGACATGCAGCCATCCCAGGCGGTTTCGAATTTCATCGGCAACCGGACGCCAGACGGTGTGATCGTGCTGCCAGATGCGCGCCGGGATATTGGCAGCTGATAGATCTTGCATAGCCGCCTCAAAAGGCGGCTGTGATTTCCCCAGCGACAAGCGCATACCAAACTTGGCCAGGCGTTCTGTTGTAATTTTCGTGCGTATGCTCGCCAGAAGCGCGTCGAAAGCTTCGGCAAATGCCTGCACACCTTCCTGCTCCAGTTCATGGGTAACCTGCGGCATGGAAATGCCCAGCGCCTCCAACTGCTGGATGGCATTTTGGGCAGCATCCACGCCCTCTTCAATCGTCAGGCGAGCGCTCCCATGATCGATGAAGGCATCCAGCGTGTTTTGCGGCAGCGTGTTGACGGTGTTAGCTCCGATTAGCTCCTGCACGTATAAAACATCCGGGTAAGCAGGATTTTTTGTGCTTGTGGAAGCCCACAATGGGCGCTGCAGCACAGCGCCTGCGTCTTGCAGCCGCTTAAATCGCGGGCTAGTGAATGCTTCACGAAACAGCTGGTACGCCAGCTTGGCGTTGGCGTTGGCAGCTTTTCCGAGCAGTGCGGCTGCCTGGGCGGCGTGCGTCTCTTCGCTGCGAATGATCGTCTCTAGCCGGCGATCTACCTTGCTGTCCACCCGGGATACGAAGAACGAAGCCACAGATGCGACCCCGTCTAAACGGTGACCGGCTGCCAGACGCTGCTCCAATCCTTGCAGGAACGCCTCCATGACTTCCTGGTAGCGCTCTAAGGCAAAGATCAACGTTACGTTGACGTTGATTCCGATAGCAATCGCCTGGGTAATGGCTGGCAGGCCCGCTTGCGTGGCGGGAATTTTGATCATCAGGTTAGGACGGTTGACGGCTTTCCACAGGCGCTGCGCTTCCTCGAAAGTGCCCAGGCTGTCTTGAGCCAGGTTTGGGCTGACTTCCAGGCTGACGTAGCCATCTGCGCCATCCGTACTTTCGTATACCGGTCGCAGCAGGTCGGCTGCCTGGTGGATGTCTGTGATCGCCAGGGCCTCATAGATTTCGGCAGCATCCTTTCCTTGCCGAACCAGCTCGAGGATTTGGAGGTCGTAATCCGAACTTCCAGCAATGGCTTTTTCGAAAATGCTGGGATTCGAAGTCATGCCTCGTAAACCCATCTTAATCAACTTTTGGAGTTCACCCGAGGCCATAAAAGAGCGCCGGATATAGTCAAGCCAGACCGCCTGGCCCAAATTAGCAAGCTCGTGAAGGATTGTCATGAGGTCATCTCCTGATCGTGCTGGGATACTGGAATCATACCCCAAATTTGCCGCCTGAATGCCCTGATCTTATGGCGGGATGCCTGCCCAAAGGCATTCTCGGTCGTGTGCATCCCTTATTTAGGATACAATATATCCATATACTTTCAGGAGGAAACCGAATGGACTCGGCAGTTGATTTTGCTGATTTGATCGAGGAAGCCTCTTCCCGTTATCTCTCCCGCCCGGCAATCGAAACCGAACTGGACCAGCGCCTGAATATCACCGAGACGGGCATCCTGGTTTTGTTAGCAGAACCAGGAGCGGGTAAAACCTGCCTGGCAGCGGCGCAGATCAAGTCGCGAAATTGCCTGCACCATTTTCTCCGGCGCGGCCACACGGAGTCTTCCTTGTGGCGTGACCCTTACGTGTTTTTAACATCAATTGGTTTTCAGTTAAGAGATCGCTATGGGGAAGATCTATTCCCATCCAGCGTGGTCATCGATGTAGATCAAAATGTGCACATCCTGGAAGAGACGGGCAGTGCAACCGGAATCCAGATCCAGCGCCTGGTATCCGTGCCCTGGCGAGATGCCACACTGCGCGTCCGCCAGGTGATTGGCGATCAAAAGGGAGAGATTGCAGGAGTTGAAATCGGAGAAATGGTGGATGACTACCGCCATATCCCTTTATTGGCGTTTCGGGAGATGGCGCTGCTGGCTCCGCTGCGCAGGTTGAAAAAGCTCAAACCAGAGGAGCGTGTAGTTTTGTGGGTAGATGCTCTGGATGAGGAGCCGGCTGGGGCAGACTCCTACAACGAGACGATTTCGGCCATGCTGCCCACCCCCCAAGAACTTGAAACCCTGGGCAACCTGTGGGTAGTTATCTCCTCGCGACCAACCTTGCTCCTGGATAGACTGCTGCAATCCGAATCAGCGCAGCTTAATTTTTCCGACCCAAAATTTGCAGCAGATAACCAACTGCTTATTCAGCAAGTCGTCGAGGCGGCAGTCAACCGGCAGGGCGTCAAAAGCGCAATCCAGGCAGCTGGACAAAGCCCGGCTGATATCGCCAGCCTGGTAGAGACGCGTTCGCAAGGCAATTTGCTGTACCTCGATCAATTCTTCCGTGCCGCAGAAGTGAACGGCCTGCCGGCTTTACTCAGCGGTGGGCTGCCTGAAGGCCTGCAGGCTATCCAGGTGCGCTTGCTCAGCGCACTGGCAGAGCAGGCTGGCGCCGGTTTTCTCAGCCAGGTGCACCCGATTCTGCAAATCCTGGCGGCTGCCAAAGAACCACTCAGCGCTGCTCAACTGAACAAATTTACAGGTTTGCCTGTTGAGCAGGTGAATGCCGGAATATCCCGCCTGCTCCCTTACCTGGACCCCTACGGGAGCGGGAAGTCGGTTTGCTACAGTCTGTACCAAAGGTCATTTCAGGAGACCTTGACTTCTTCAGAGCACCAGGCGAGTCCGTGGTATGTTTCCCTGCCAGCGGCGCATGACCGTCTCAGCGCATTCTATCTGCCAGCCGGCAAGCTGAAAACCCAGGAACTCGATGATTACGGGCTGGATTACCTGACCGCACATCTGGCTGAAGGTAGCCGCGAATCCCAGGCACAGCTTCTCGCTCTGCTGGGAGGCGATTGGCGCAGATTGCGCCGCCGGACATCAAGATCGAACTGGCCTTTCGTAGATGATCTCAAGAAGGCTGTGCACGCCGTTCAAGCCATGCCGCTGGAGCGAGCTGTGCCGGCTGGCGCTTGCCTGGCGATGATGGGTGCGGTTATTCATGACGTGGAACGCTGGCTGCCAGATGGCGCATTAAAAAGCATGACCCGCCTGGGTATGCTGCAGCGCGCCTTTGGCGCGGTCAGTCCCGAGATGAGCGTAAGCGATCAGGCAGCACGTCTGACTGAAATTGCCGCCGGTTTGGCCGCACAAGCCCGTGATGAACAAGCGCTTCCGGCGATCTTCTATCAGGTTCTTCGCCAGGCGGTGGAGCTGCTGCTGCGGGAACCCGCCGGCTTCAGCCTGGCGCAACTCCTGGAAGCCTGCCCAATTGAGGATTCTGCCGATATGGAGGCATTCCTCCAGGATGTCTACCAAATCATCATACGCCTGCCCGCCGGTTGGGAGCGGCCGCGGGCGGTGATCGAATACGCGCGCTTGTTCAGCGGAGTGAACCCAGAGCAGGCGCGCGGCTGGTTTCAAACCGCACTGGATGACTGCCTGCAGAATCTGCGTTCCAGTCTGACGATGGAACAGGCGCGCCTGATGCAGTATTGGGCGGCTTTCGATGTCCAGGCTGCAGCGGATGCACTAGGAAAAATGCAGCTGTACCGGGATGAATACAGCGTTCGAACGGTGCTGATGCTGGGAAGGGCATTGGAGCAGGCCGGTCAAAGCGGCGCGCTGCAGGACCTGCTCTCACAGGCAGAAGGCGGGCTTATGCAGGGGCTGGAGGACGTCTATAAGCTGGCATTATGCCGGGTCGAGTTGGGTGGTGCCTATATCGAGGTGGGCGACACTGCCGCAGCAGAAACAGGGCTTAAACTCGCCTTGCAGGCTGCCCAGGTGATTGGCAGCGAGGCGGATAAAGAAAAGCTCAGCAATCGGATGCAGATGGCGACAGACGCCTGGGTTGCCGTGGCTGGATTGGCTGCCGCACTGCAGGCTCCTGAAGCATTGGATCACCTGGAACAGGCCTGGAAATTGTTTTCCCAGCACGGGCATTTTAACAGCGGCAGCATCATGCAGCTGGTCAAACTGCAGCTTGCGGTTGAGCCAGGGCTGGTAGAAGTCTACCTGGGTGAGATAACTTCCCCCGAGCGCAAGGCATCTGCCTTATTGCATGCGGTAAATGCCCTTCTCGATACGCAGTCTAACGTTGACCTTGCGCTGGTAAACCGCTGGATGGATCAGGCTCTGGAGCACTATGAGCACTCGATTGACATTGCCTTCCCGGGTAGGTTGTATTTCGCAGCCGCGTGTGCATTTCCACCAGATCAGTATCCTGCGGCTGATGAACTTATCCGCAGCCATTTAGATGCTGAGGAACTGGTAGCATTTCGAATGGACGCTGCCAGGAGAAACAGCAAGAAAAACATCCCTTCAGGTGATATCCTGATGCAAGCCGTTGAAGCCTGGAATTCAGGAGTGGTGAATGAGAATTACTTCGCCGAGCTCCCAGCGGCGCTGGCCGACCTGCCGGCTGAGTGGGTGCTGCCATTGGTCGATATCCACTCGTCGATCCAGAATGCTACCAAGCAGTTTTATCTTGATTGCGCCTTATCGGCCCGGTTGGAACAAGCCAATCCTGGCTCTGGGCGCCCGGTATTCGAGCAGGCATTGGCAAATCTCGATCAGGCGGTGACGAATCGCACAACAGCTGCGGAGCTTCAAGCCTTTGCTGCCGGGCAGTGGTGGGATTTGGATCCCAGCATGGCGAGCAGTCTGTGGCTGCAGGCGCTTGTGTGGTTGAACAGCGTCGAGGCTTTTCAACAAGATCTGACCACATTTCATTACTGGCTGGTTCAGCTGCTCGAAGCGCTTGAAGATCGCCAGCCTGGCGTGGCAGCGCAGCACTACCTGGCTTCTCCCACGCCGCCCCCGACCCAGGGAACCGTCTACCTCACTGTACCGGGAGTATTGGTAGATGTCTTCGACCTGGCTGGCGTCGAAGACCGGGACGTCCATTTGGGCAGGTTGGTGGGGGGCGCGTTGGCTGCAGGAGAATCCTGGGCGAAAGCCTTTGCCAACAAACTGCTGCCGCTGCCGGCGCGCAGCGTGGCGCTCTCGCACGCCGCCAACCTGGGAGGTAGCAGCGCGCGTCGCATGATCTGGGCCGATCAGGCAGTGGAGGACGCCGCCGGGGTGGAACCCGACCACCACCGCTGGCTGCTCTATGCGGAGGGCGTGCACGCGCTTACGTTGTTAGGCGCACACCAAAAAGCTGCTGATTACGCCCGCCACGGCGTAGAGATGGTATTCCAATCCTTGCCGGTCTTCGGCACACAGCCATCAACGGCATATGCGCATGCTATGGGACGCTTCCTGGCAGCCCAAGCAGCTGCAGGAGAAGCAGGGAATGCCGTTTATAATCTGTTTGGGTGCCGGCAGCTGGGCAGCATCGGTTTGGTCATCGCACTGTCTGGAATGTGCCAGCAGCTGGCGAATTCTGGATCCAGTGCTGCCCTATTAGACCTTTTGGACCAAGTTGAAACTGCCAGAAAGTTAATCTGACCTTGATGCGATTCTTTGCTGAACTATCCTTAACACCTTACCCGCTCAGGGATTGGTGAGAGAACGATGGAAGAGCTATCCTGTCCTAAGTGCCAGCACTCGCCGCTAGAACGCGGTGCAAAAGTGTGCCCCAACTGTGGAGCAGCGCTGCCCCGCCGTGGCAAAGGTAGCGGCACACGTAAGAAACGCACTTCCACCCAGATACAGGTTGACCAAAAAGTGGGCGAGGTACAGGCAGGGGGCCAGGTAACGGGAGTACAAATTGGGCAGGTGAGCGGCGAGGTGATCATCGGTTATTCTGCGGCTGAGGTAGGCCAGCTTCTGGATCAAATCTCAGCTCAGCTTCAACCGAAAGCGTTCGATGGCAGCTGCCCTTATGTAGGATTGGATGCCTTCCAGGAGGAGGATGCCGATCGTTTCTTTGGGCGCGAACGATTGGTGGGTGAGCTGGTATCACGCCTCCAGGAGCTGCATTTCCTGGCAGTAGCCGGACCGAGCGGTTCGGGTAAATCATCGCTGGTGCGTGCGGGTTTGATCCCCGCCCTTAAACGAGGAGCGTTGGATGGCAGCGCCGGCTGGTTGTACACATCGATGACGCCTGGACGCGCCCCGCTGGAGTCGCTGGGAAAGGCCCTGTCTGTGTTATCGGGTAACCTGCAGCCGCTGAATGACTTCCGCCAGACCGGGGAAAAGATACCGGCGACGGTGCTGCAGGATTGGGCAGAAGTGCTGTTGGGCGATCAGGCGAAGCGCCGCCTGGTACTGGTGATCGATCAGTTCGAAGAACTGTTCACGCAGTTAGGAGAGGCAGATGCCGGTCTGCGGAGCAGTTTCTTACAGCAAATCACCCATGCGTCAGCAGCTAAGCACACCCGGCTGCTGATCATCCTGACGCTGCGGTCGGATTTTGTCTCCAACTGCGCCGCGTACCCTCAACTGAACAGCCTGCTCAACCAGGGATTTTTCCAGGTTGGGCCGATGGCGCCTGACGAGCTGGTATCTGCCATCGCACGCCCGGCGCTGCAGGTTGGTTTGCGAATCGAGCCGGAGCTGGTTTCCCAGGTGGTGGCAGATATGCGCCAGGAACCGGGGGCGCTGCCTCTGATGCAGTTTGCGCTTCAAGATTTGTTCGAATATGAGAAGGGCAAGGGCGGGGTAACGGCGCTAACCCTGGATGGCTACCTGGAACGGGGAGGCCTGCACCGTGCCCTGGCGCGCTACGCCGACGATGCCTTTACCCACCTGAATGCCGAAGAGCAAAAACTGGCTGAATCGATCTTTCGCGGCCTGGTGCAGCCCGGACGGGGCACCCAGGACGCGCGGCGAACGGCGTTATTCGAGGAACTGACCCCGGCAGGAGCTGACCGCGATATGGTTGAGGCGGTGATCCGGCGGCTGGCGGATGCGCGCTTGATCACGACCGATGACCGACCAGAAACCCCCGAAGATGATCGTACTGTCACGCTGGCGCACGAGCGCCTGCTCGAAGCCTGGCCCTGGCTGCACCGCCTGGTGGATGAGAACCGGGAGGCGATCGTTCTCCAGGTGGAGATCGAGCAGGATGCTCAACGGTGGGAGAGCAACCAGCGTGATGAGAGTTATCTTTATTCCGGCGCCCGCCTGGCGACAGTTCAAGAGCACCTGGAAGAGAAGAAGCTGGCTTTGAGCGGGGGAGGTGCAGCATTTATCGCTGCAGCAGTTGAACATAAGCAAGCCCGCGAAAAGGCCGAACGTGAGGCGCGTGAAGCCGAGCAGCGCCGCGAGCTGGAGGCTGCTCGAAGAATTGCCGAAGAGCAAAAATTGCGCGCCGAGGCAGAGCAGCGCCGGGCGTCCATTCAGCGCCGTATGCTGCAGATCGTTGGCTCTCTCCTGGTGATAGCGATCGCGCTGACGGTGTGGGCGATGATTGCGCAAGGGAATGCGAACAAAAACTTCCAGGAGGCATTCGAACAAGCCGGTACAGCCACCGCCGCCTTGGGCATCTCGTATGTGCGCGGCACCGAGGCGGCGCAGCAGCGCCAGCTGGCGGATGCCAATGCCAAAGAGGCCCTGCACCAGGCTAACCTGGCGCTATCCAGGCAGCTTGCCGCCCAAGCGCTTACCGAATTGGTGCAAGGAAACCAGGCGATAGCCTTGAAGCTGGCAGCACATGCCTACCGGATTTCGGATACCTCGGCAGCGCGTTCTGCACTGCTGACCGGGCTGCAGGAAAACCCACGCCTGGTCTATTTGTTCGGTGGGCACCAGGACTATGTGCTCGACCTGGCTGCCCAACCTGAGGGCGACCTGCTGGCTTCTGCCGGATGCGGGGCGAGGGACCTTTCGGGTGAGAAGTGTTTGTTTGGGGAGGTGCGCCTGTGGAATCTGAGCAGCGGAAAGCCGGATGGGGAGGTGCTCGGGGAACATGGGAATGCTGTCCGGCGGGTGATGTTCAGCCCAGACGGAAAACTGCTTGCATCGGCGGATGATGATGGCGTGATCAACCTGTGGGATGTGGAAACACGCAGTCTGGCAGCCGGACCGCTCGCACAGCTGGAAGGAAGCCCCGGATTCCTGAGTTTCTCGCCCGACTCCTCGCTTCTGTATGCACGCGAGCAGGATGGCGTTTTGCTTGCCTGGGATCTTGCCAGCCGGAGGCAGCTTTCCGGTGAAGCCTTCCCTGGGCTGCCTGCGGATCTGAGGATTGGCACGCTGCACCCAGACGGCAGAACCCTGGCAGGTAGGGATGAGCGTAACTTCATTCAAGTCTGGTTTCGAGATTCGTTATCGGGGAACAGCCGGCTGCAATCGACAATCGACGCGTTCAGTTTGAAGGAGTCGCTCGGGCTGCTGCTTGGTGGCGTGGGTCCAGATCCACGGCTGGCGATCTCGCTGGAGAACGACCTGGTCGTGTATTCGGCAAGGACGGGGGAGCGTCTGACTGAGACGTTGAGCGGGCACCAGGCTCAGGTGCGCGCCATGGCGCTCGCGCCTGATAACCAGCACCTGGCATCGGCGAGCCTTGATCGAACGATACGCATCTGGCATTTGCCAAGCTGGCCTGTTCGAAACGATTCGAGCACGAGCCAGCAGCAAGTCACAAAGCGCGATGTAGCTTATGCACCCTTACTCGGTCATCAGGATAATATCACCAGCCTTGACTTTGCCATGCAGGGTAAGTACCTGGCATCGGGGTCGCGCGACATGAGCGTGCGGGTGTGGGACTGGCAAGCTGAAGGTCGTTTTGGCAGTCACATCTACCAGGCGGATGGAGAGCTGCTTAGCCTGAGGTTGAGTCCCGATGGGAAAGTTATCGCGTACGGCGGTTGTGCGCTGCCTGAAGGGGAGAACTGCCGCAAGGGAAAAGTGGAATTTATCGATGTCGAGAGTGGAAGGCTGCAAGAAAACGCTTTAGAAGCCCACAACGACTTCATAAATGCTATTGCTTACCACCCAGACGGCAGCCGCATCTTAACGGGCAGTTGGGACGGAACATTCATCATTTGGGATACGACCACCCTGACCCCGGTCGCCGGCCCTATCGCCGCGCACGAGGATTTTGTGACTGACCTGGCATTCAGCCCCAATGGTGAGCGTTTTGCCTCGGGCAGCAGGGATGGCAGCATCAAGTTGTGGAGCACCATGGACGGCTCCCAGGTAGGGCAGTCTCTAAGGGGGCATGAGGAACGCGTTACCGCGGTTGCCTGGAGCCCACAGGGTGATTTCCTGGCATCGGCGGGACGCGATGCAAACGTGCTGCTGTGGGATATTTCTGCCTCGCCTGCAGTATCAGCGACACTCGAAGGACATCTTGAGCAGGTGAACAACGTGCAATTCAGCCCGGATGGCAGGCTGCTGGCTTCAAGCAGCGCGGATAATTCAGTGATCGTCTGGGATGTGGCAGCGCGCAAACTTCTGATGCGCCTGGTGGGTCATGCAGACCGGTCGGCGGGGTTAGCCTTCAGCCCGGATGGTTCCATGTTGGCGAGCGGAAGTTGGGATGATACCATCCGGTTGTGGGATACGTCTAGCGGGCAGCCGATCGGACGACCCTTAACCGGTCATCGTGATAATGTTGGCGGGTTGGCTTTCAGCAGCGACGGTGAGTACCTGTACTCTTCCAGCCGTGATGGGGAGATCCTTCGATGGGATGTCAGCCCAAGGCTGTGGCTGCAGCGCGCCTGCCGGATCGTGGTCCAGGAACTGGATGCTCAGGAGTGGCTGTCATTGGTTGGACCTGGAGTAGAATACGCAGCAGCTTGCCCCCCATAACCACCCGAAGTGCGTAATTCCTGAATTAAATAAACGTATGCAGGTGTACCGGTAGATGCCCGGTATCATTGTGTGAGTAGACGCGACATCCCTGAAGCGCGTTGATGCGCACCTCTGCGATACCGCAGTTGCGGATATCCAGATCGACCCAGCAGCGCGCAGGCACTCCCATGGCGCGGCAGATGAGATAACGGATCATATTGCCATGACTGACAATGATCTCGACTTCCGGCGCGGAGCGTGCTGGGAGAAAGTATTTTGTAAAACAGCGCTTTGCACGTACCACTCCTGACTCTACCCAGGCCCAACTCGCATGGGCTGGTATCCGCGAGTGCCAGAATGCCAGATCGGTCGTGTCTGGAACCGGAACGTCTTCTGTCTCTGGCAGAGAGCGCCGCCACTTAAGATACTTCTGTGGAAGATAAGGGATGCACTCCTCCAGGTCTTGAGATATCTCGAGGGGTGTGTCTAAAAAGCGAGCGCCGATGATTTCTGCGGTTTGCCTTGCCCGGCGAAGGGTAGAGGTATGAATACATCCCGGTGCGCCGGCAGGCGGCAATCCCTCGTTGGCGGGGGTTTCATTTCGCAGCGGGGAGAGCAGTGCTGCCAGGCGCTCGGCAGTCGCTGCAGCTTGCTGGCGACCAATAGCCGTCAGCCCGCCGCCTGACCGGTCTGGTGGGGGCGAGGTGTGGTCATTCTGACCGTGCCGTACGAGAAAGATATAACGGGTGCTCACGATATGAACCGGATGGAGGAAATTATTCCGGTAAGGCAATCAAGCCTATGCGTACTGCTGCCAGCACCGCCTGCACACGATTTGGCTGCCCAAGCTTGCTCAGCACCCGTTTGGCGTGGGTTCGCACGGTTTCTTCACCGATGAAGAGCGATTCGGCGATTTCTTTATAACTGGACGGGGAGGCCATGTGCTGCAGTATCTCCAGCTCTCTTGGGGTGAATGCCGGTAGATCGGATATGCGGGTTGGCGGACCGCCTGAGGCTGTGACAGTACCGGATGCAGGAATCGCAGGAAGGGGTGGGGAGGATGGCTCCAGCAGCGGTGCTGGTTGTCCTGGATACAGCCTGTCCAGAACGCGGCGGGCTACCATAGGATGTAAATATGCCTCGCCGTTCATCACTGCTCGCATTGCACGCAGCAGCTCACGGGGCTCGATATCTTTGAGAATATACCCGTCAATTCCGGCTGCCAGCACATCGATCAGACGATCGTCAAGCTCGGCACCGCTGAGAATTAAAATACGCACGCCCGGAAGTTCGCGGCGGATTTCAATTGCAGCCTGCCTGCCGTCCATGTTCGGCATCACCAGGTCCATCAATACCAGATCTGGTTTTACCTGCCGGGCAAGCTCCAGCCCCTCCTGACCATCTTTTGCCTCCCCCACCACCTGGAAATCTGCCTCCAGGCGCAGCACCAGAACCAGACCATGCCGCACGACTGCGTGGTCATCAACGATGATCAAGCGCACTGGCGGCGAGGAGGATGTGTGTGGTTCAGACATACATTGCCCCCGGGAGCCTGGGGATATGCACCAGCAAGGATGACCCCTCGCCTGGCGAGCTGGTGATCTGGAGTGTCCCGCCGACGGCGCTGACGCGCTCCTGGATGCCTCGCAGTCCATACTTACCCGGCTGAATGGTAGCTGGATCATAGCCTTGCCCCCGATCCTCTACCTGCAAGGTCACTTCATCAGTATCCACCTGAATGATGACCTGCGCGGAATCGGTGCCGGCATGGCGGGCAGCATTGGCGACTGCTTCCTGGGCGATCTGAAACAGGGTTTGCCTCAATCGCGGGGAGAGCACTTCAAAATCACCCCGAGTGGTGAAATCCAGGCGAAAGGCGCGCGCCTGGCAGCATTGGCTGGCGTGCATGCGCAGGTCGGATTTCAGGCGTTCTAGAGCCAGGTTGGCAGGCCAAAGGTCAAAGATGGACTGGCGTACCTGAGTGCGCACCTGAGATGCCTGGTCGCGCAGCTGCGCCAGCTCTGAGCGTACCTGGTCGACCGATTCTGGCAGCATATTGATGCATGCATCCAGGGTGAAGGTTACCCCAAAAAGGGATTGAGCCACTGTGTCGTGGATATCCCGCGCGATACGGTTGCGTTCACGCTCTACAGCCAGCCTTTGGGCGCGATCGATACACAGCATGGTTGTTCCCAGTGCCACAGCCGCCTGGCTGGCAACCGGACGCAGCAATTCCATCCTCTGTGCGCTGGGGAGCTGAGAGGCAGGTTGGCTGTCCTGCTGCAGGATCAGCAGACCAATCGGATGATCTCTCAAGACCAGTGGACAACAGTACCACTCGCGGCCCTCCAGCCAGCGATCCAGTGCCGGGCTGCCGGTACGCGCCGCGCCGCTGGACAGCGCAAAAGGTTCCGGGGAGCTGACCAGGGCGGTGATCAGGGGGCTGTCACTGGCTTCCATCGAGATCGACACTGCATCGAGGGGTTCGATGTTGATGGTTTTACCGGCAGGCACGTTTTCATCTGCAGTGGCGCCGCGCCAGCCTTCCAGACGCTCATTGATTGGATTCAACAGTCCCAATAGAGCATGGTTGTATCCGAGATCGCGGGTGACAGCTTCAAGCACACGCTGCTGGACGGTGAGCACATCGGGTGCAGCCTGGAGCGAAGTGGTCAGCTCGTGAATGATCTCGAGCTGGCGGTGTGCTTCAGCCAGGGCTTTGTTTTGGTCTGCCAGGGCGTCGTGCGCGCTGGCAAGCTCGTCGCTCGTGCGGCGTAAGCGTTTCAGCAATACCGAGGGATAGCCCAATAAAACGGCGATCAACCATATACCCGCTGTCTGGATTGTAACCAGATCCAGCTCAACCACGGTCCCCGTGATTCTGCCTGTCAAAGCAGCGGCAGCCAGGAACAAGGGGGTGAATACCGCTGCCGACAAGATTGCCCCGCGCATCTGAAAGAAGAATGCCCCAGCCAATACAGGGCTGAGCGCGTACAAGTAATATGGGCTGTGCGTGCCTCCAGAGATTGCCAGGAGAGCAACCACGAAAACCATATCCACCAATAGCAATGCCGGCATACGCAGCAGGTACTGGTTTAATTGGCGGTTGAACAAAGTGATGAGCAGGGTATGGCTGACAACCACTGCCAGTATTGCCAGAGGAAAGACGCCGATTTGGACTGGGGCCAACAAGGCCTGGGGCTGCGCAGTAAGCAGCCACAGGCCCGGCAGCAGGCTGGCCCAGCGGTATGCCACCAGGAACAAGAAAACCCGGGAAGACAGGTGCAGGGTTTGGGCGGGAGGTGTTTGCATCCTGAGTTGAGTATACCGCATGCTCAGGTGCGGTGAGCTACAAAGCTGCCTGCGGGCTGTGAGTCCGGTTCATTAAGAATTATCGTCGGGGATGTCGGGTTCATCCTCTTCGTACTCTTCGACGCTGCGGGCATAATTTGTGGTCACAGCCAGCAGCAAGAAAATGACCACAGCAGAGGAGATACACCAGATACAGGTTGCGCCGATAACAAAAGGCTCTAAGAAAGTCAGGTAGATCGAGAAAACCACGCCAAAAAGAGCCATTCCCCACATCGAGAGACCGGTGATGTTTTTTAGGTGCTGTGGGCCGAAACGCTGCAGCAGCCAGGCAGCGCCAATCGCCAGGTAGCCCAACAGACCAAAAATGCCTACCGGGAGAACACCGAACAAAATGGCATATGAACTTTGTTGGACAGCGTTGCAATCCCCTAACGGTCCGCAAATGGCATCATTCTTGGTCACCTCGACGTAGGTCATGTAGGCGGCTATGAATACGCCAATCAGCACGAGGGAGGGAATGATCCAGGGTTTTCGTTCTTGCTGGCTGCCGTAGGGGAGCGGTTTCAACACCAGGAGGATGCTGGCGATAAAGCCGACGATCATCACTACCAGGAGCAGCACCGCAACACTGTTCGCCAATGGATCGAGCATGAATTTTTGCATCCACAGCGGCTGCGGATCTGCATCGTCGCCTTCTATCTGGCTTTGCTCCACAGACGATTCTGCGATGGGAGTGGTTTGCGCCTGGCTGGCTGTACTGGCGGCGGCAGCCGGCGCCGGATCTTCGATCGCTGCTATTTTTTCTTTCAGCCCAGGCACATCCGGCCAATCGGTCCCCCCGTTCTGCAGGTTTTGTTCGGCGAGCTGCTCGAAAGATTCGGGAATTTCTCGTGATCCCACCAGGATGGTATCACCCACAATCATGGTCGGCACCCCCAGCCGGTCCGCCGGTATCTGGTAATGCCGCACAGCCGCCTGATACAGGTCTTGCCCTTCTGCATAAGAGACATCTATACCCAGGACAATCAGGCGATCACCCAGCTTCTCTTGAATGGGCGGCAGCACCTCTGTGATCACTTCCTGGCAGTGTCCGCAGGAGGGAGAATAGAAAAGCACCGCACGGATGACAGGCTCTTCAGCCTGTACAGGCTGCCAGGCAAAGAGCGTACACAGAGTGATCAGCAATACCACGTAATACTTGATTGAAGGTTTGGAGAGTTGTTTGGTGTTTTTGTTCATCGCAAAGTGGGTTTGTGTGTGTTTTGGATTCCGTTGTCGTTGAGAAATTCGATCAAAGCCCGGTTGAAATCTTCGGGGCAATCGACGCTCACTGCATGACCTGCCCCAGAGATGACAACCTGGCGGGCAGTAGAGATTTTGCCTGCCATCTCAAATTGAGAAGCCGGCGGCACAGTCGTATCCAGGCTTCCGGTAATTACAAGAACCTGTGCATCGATCTCTGCCAGCCTGTGACGGACATCGAACAGTGCCAGGGCGCGCATGGTTGCCCGGTAGCCGTCAGGGTGGGCCTGCATGATCTGACTGTAGAGTATGCGGCGAAGTTCTTCCTGGCCCGGACGCGGGAAGACACGCTGCGCAACAGCTTTGGCTTGAGTTGCCAGCCCGGTGGTATGTACCAGCAAGAAGCGCAGCAGGAAATATGCCCACACGCCCGGTTTTTCGGGTCTCAGATGTGAGAAAGTGTTGACCAAAACCAATTTGTCCACCAGTTCAGGGAAATCCAACGCTAACTGCAGTGCAATCGTACCCCCCATTGAGATGCCCACGACGTGGGTCTGGTCGATGGAAGTGAAGCGCAGCAGTTCCACCATATCCCGGGCCAGATCAGAGATGCGGATACGCCCACCCGGGTAGCTGGACTGGCCGAACGAGCGGATGTCTGGGATCAGCAGACGATAGCCGGCAGCAGTTAATGCTGGCGATTGAAGACTCCAGGATTCTCCTGTAGCCCCCAGGCCATGCAGCAGCATTACGGTGGGAGATCCTTGGGGGTTTAATTCTTCGAAGTGAATGTGTAAGCGGGATGATACGTGGAGGAGCGGCATAGTTAACGGTTTTGCCCGTTTTCGTTATACGCCATTTCCTGGAGGCGTGTTTTCAGCGAAATTTCTCGCAGTTCGTAGTAACCGTCACCGGCGCATGATCTGCAGATCGTCAGGCCATCCTTTTTGATCTCACGCTCGTTGATGATTTCTTCGCCGCACAGGTCGCAGTCGACGCGATAGCCGGGACGGCTGATGATCTCTGCCAGGGATTTTTTCAAGGTGACTTCCTGGATCAGAAACAATTCTTCCACCGGCATGTGCTGGTAGGCCGTCAGCATGGCGTAATAATGCCGCTTTTCGCCGGGTGCGTAATTCCAGGCGCATTGGCGGATATCCAGGCGAGGGGCAATGCGAACCGCACGATTGCTGTACGTATCGACTAAGGTGACAGCGATCTTTCCGAGATCCTCATGGCGCAGCGTGCGGTGTCCTATCGAAGCGCCGGTGGCGATTTCAACGCCATCAGCAAAACAGCCATCGGTCTCAACAATCACCAATAAGCGCTTATCCACCTGCGGCACAAGTGCACCAAGAATATGTCCTCCAGCAAGACCTGCGCGGACACCCAATACCTGACGAGGACAGATATGCCGGTGACGAGCAGCAGATCGGTCAAGAAGCTCTTGCAGATCAGGCATCGACATTTCACTTCGCGGCGGTGTCGGTATCCTTTTCTTCTGCGTCTTCCTCTTTCTCCTCCGATTTCAATCCCTCGCGGAAGGAGCGAATTCCAGTTCCCAGCTCGCCGGCGATTTTACCAATCCGCCCGACGCCGAACAGCACAATCACAATCACCAGAATGATGATCAATTCGGTCGGTCCTAAGTGTGGCATGACGTGATACTCCTTAAATGTGTAATCGGCTCAAGAGCTACCGGCTGAATTATACTACTTCGTGGAGGCTGAAGCGACTATCCCTCTGGCAGGTTTCTACCGCCAAATTTGGCACCACTCTTGCACCTATACTGGTGCGCCTCGATGGCTGAACTTTATGAATTGCGGGCTGGCAATGAACCTGATTTTGAAATACAATAACCCTTGTTCCTCCTGAAGCGGGGATCTCTGGTGTATCAATGGATGAAATTATGAAGCCTCGAATGCTCCACATTTTACTTATTCTCTCGTTTTTACTGCCTCTGACGCAAAATTCCAACGCGCAAACAGTAGCTTCCCCGGGGCTGCCGGGCCAGCTGGCTTATATCGGCGTGGATGGAAATGTGTGGATTCAGCTCGAGGACAGTGGGGAGCAGATCGCCGTCACAGCAGATGCAAGCCCGGAGCGGAAATACCTGTCGCCGCGCTGGTCTCCAGATGGTCAAAAACTGGCATACTGCCAGAAGGACTCGGCGGAACCGGGCGGGTACCTGCACCTGGTGCGAGCCGGCGAGTGGCTGCCGATTTTGCTGGCTCAGGACGTGCACTGCCGGGAGTGGCCTCAAGGCAGCTTTAATTGGTCTCCAGATGGATCGAAGATCGTATTTGGCCGGCTGGGAACCGAGGATGGCAAAAAGGGGATTTGGGAGGTGGACTTTTTAAACGGGGGACAGCGGTTACTGGTTGCCTCACCTGGGGATGGACAGCTGCTGTTCCCGGAATTTTCCCCAAATGGGGAGTGGCTGCGGATGTACGAACCCCTCTATTTGGAAGGCCTGGGGGTCTTACGCACCTGGCACGGCAACGGCTCCGGACTGCTCAACTGGCTCGAGCTAAGCGGGGACCTATTCCCTGGTTTCTCCTCCTGGTCGCCGGATGGCAGTCGCCTGGTCTTTGATGAGGTTACTTACCTGGGCTTTCCTGGCGCTGGTCTATACACGGCTGCGCCGGATGGCAATGGCTTACAGAAAATTCTGAGCCGCAGTGATGAAGCCGCCGAGCGCCCGCTGTGGTCCCCGCGCGGAGATTTGATCGCATTCCAGCTGACCAGTCCTGTCGTGTCTGCGTACCCTGGTGTACGCCTGGGGCTGGTCGACTCATCCGGGAATGGCTACCGCGAGCTGTATCGCAGCGAGCAGAAATTGGATGCCATTACCTGGTCCGAAGATGGCAGCACCTTGATCGTGGGAGAGGCCGCAGGCGATCAGGTTCAGTTATTAGCATTCGATGTCGCGGCGGGCACCTCCCGGCAGGTGCTGCTGATGGGAGGCTGGGATCTCTCCTGGAGCGAGAAGCCATTAATTCTGGATATCGTCAAGGATGAAGCCCCGGTTCAGGTGGCTGATTTTCCTTACCGGGATGATTTGCTTCTCTACCTTGCGTCGGACTACAGGTTGGTGCTGGCGTCACCCAGTGAGGGGAAGAGTGTTGATCTCAGCCAGCCAATGACGGTAGCAGGGTTCTTCGTCTCGCCCAGCAGGCAGCGCATCCTGACGTTCGGCAGACTGCTGTCGGTAGATTTCCAGGAGGATGGCAGCCTGCAAATCCAGCAAGGCACACTGCCCCAGCAGGCGGTTGGATGGCAGGTGCGCTGGTCGCCGGACGAGAGCCAGGTTGCGTACCAGGATCGCAGCGAAGGTATCTGGATAGCCAGGCTGAATGGGAGTGCAATCCAACTGAACGGCGCCGCCGGTTTACCGGAATGGTCGGCGGACAGCCAGTGGTTGAGCTATTGTGATGCGCAGTCCAATTTATGGCTGGTTGGTGGAGATCGTCCCGCAGAGATCATTGCCAGCGATACCCGCTGTGACCAACGCTGGTCAAGCCGTGAGAGCGTGTTGGCCTTTACCGGCGATTCTGGCGGAAAAGAGCCTGCAACAAGCGCGTATCTATATGACACAGTCAGCAGGACATTGGAGTCACTCCTGCCGGATGCCGCCTTCCACAGCTGGTCTCCGGATGGGCGTCTGGCAGCGCTGCGGCAGGAGGGTCGCCAGGCTGGGCGTTACACCATTTTCGTCCTGGATCCCGTTAGCAACCGGCAGTTGGCACTCGGTCAATTCGAAGAAAACACTTTGGGAAACACCGGCTGGATGCCGGCAAGTGTGGGCTATCAATTCGGCCCCTACCGGATTCCGGAAGATTTACGCGCCTCATCCAAGATCGCTGATCTGATTTTTGACAGCACACCTGCAGGCGACCGGATGCTGGTTGCCGTTGGAGAGCGGGAAATTGTCACCCTGGCTTGCCTGGCAGAAGGCGAAGGCTTGCAGCAATTGTTTACCGTGGGCCTATCTACACCAGAAGAACTGCACATGCAAGCCGTATCAGGCAAGATTTCTCCCACCGGTGAATGGGTTGCCGTTCAAACATATGATAAAAATGGCATTGTCTACCTGCTTGCCCACTGCCAGGATGGGCGGCGTATACCACTGCCGTCCGGAGTGGATGCCCAGCAAGGCGAGTTTTCCAGGAACGGAGCGTGGTTCGTCCAACCTGTGCAGGGGGATGTGGGTGCGGGGAAATCATTGATTTATGACTTGAGCAGCGGGATCAGCAGCACGATTACGACTGTTCACGGCGCGCCTTCTTTCTGGTTGGGGCTGCTGCCAGGCGAGGTCGCTCAAGCAACCGGCGCTGGACGAGTAAGCGGGCAGTTGAGCGGACCCCAGCAAATACCTTTGCCTGGGGTGGAGATTTTTGTCGATGGGCGCTTCGCCGGAGTCACCGATGTTGCAGGCCGATACCTGATTACAGGATTACCAGAAGGCAGCTATAAGATCGAGCCGCGCCTGCAAGATTGGACCTTCGACCCGGTGACCAGATCGGTGCGAACACCACCGGATGTGTCGGATATAGATTTTGAGGGTGTCGCTCCTCAATCCGTACAGTCGAGTACGCGGCAGAACGGTAGCGCACTGCCAGAGCAATCTGCTACACCGACGCCAGAGATTACAACTGCCTCCGGGGAGGAAGAAATGCCGGATTTGATGCCCTGGCTCGAAGCCGCCTGGGGTAAGGTGCTGTCCTGGTACGGTGTGCTGCGCGAAAATTGGCCCGGCATTGCGAGCGGGATCCGCGACCTGCCGCTGGAGGTCTCGCTGGGGGTTACCGTGCTGGCGCTCTTGATTTTGGTTCTGGTTACTCGCAGGCGGCGCGTGGTCGTACTGGCGCGGGCAAAACCCCAGCCGCTTGAGCAGACGGAAATTCCTATCGAGGACACCCAGCCCACTCGAGCAGTCCTGCAAGGTGATGGGCTTGAGCAGGTTCTGGTAGAAAACCCGCTGGCAGAAAAACTCTCACCCGTGGAAGAAACCCTGAACCGGGGGGCTGAACAGGTGAAGCAGGGCAGCCTGGAAGATGGCATCGCAAGTTTGCGCAAGGTTTTGGAAATTGAGCCAGAGAACCGCCGTGCCTGGATGTGGTTAGGGTGGGCGGCTGTGCGCCAAAATGATCGCCGTGCAGCGGAACGATTCTTCCGCCAGGCGGATCGACTGGGACATCCGAAGGCCAGAGAAGCACTCGACTGGCTGCGGAAATAGAAGCAGAGAGCCTGTACAAACAGCGTGCAGGCTCTTTTTATTGTGCCTGGCGGTGCTGGACGCGCATGCGTACACCGGGGCGAGGTTCCAGCGTCGCTCCCATGTGAGGATGCACGTTTTTATCGACGAGTTGAAGATCGAACTGCTGGATAATTCTGGCAAGAATCAGCCTGGTTTCGATTTGTCCAAAAGAGGCGCCAATGCAGTTGCGCGCACCGCCGCCAAAAGCCAGCCAGGTGTATGGGGCGTGATGGATATTCATGTGGCGTTCAGGGATGAACTCGTCCGGCTGCTGCCAGTGAGCGGGATGTCGTTGTGTCAGGTAGATCGAGTAGATCACACGTTCGCCGGCAGGGATGCGGTAACCATCATACTCCAGATCAACTGCAGCCCGGCGAGAACCCAGGTGGATGGGGGGATACAGGCGCAACGCTTCCTCGATGACTGCCTGCAGATAATGCATTTCAGCAATACAACCGGTCAGTGCCCCGGGATTCGTGCTCGACAAGCTGTCGACCTCTTCACGTACACGCATGTAGGCATCTCGATGTGCGCCGAGTAGATACAGCGACCATGCCAGCAGCGCAGTGCTGGTATCATGCCCGGCTATCAACATGGTGAGCAGTTGATCGCGTATCAAATCATCGTCAAGTCCAGCTTGAATTAACACACTGAGCAGGTCATCACGGGTATCGCTGACCTGTATCTCCTGCCGGCGCAGCTGGATCATGCGATAAAGATAAGCGTCCATGCGCTGGATGGCCCGGCGGTACCCCGGGCGAGGTGCATCGCGCCAGAGCATCCATATCCCGGGGGAGATGAAGGCGATCACCCCCAGGATCGCTTTCCAAAGTGCATTCATTTCCGGGGAGATATCAGCTCGAAAAAGGGAGCGGGTGAGAACCAGCAAGGCAATCTTGCGCATTTCTACCAGCATGTCTTGCAGGCTGCCGTCAGTCCAGCCGCGTGTGATTTCATCGCTGGCGTCCAGCATGATTTTCGTATAGCCGTCCAACATGCGGCGGTGGAGGCTTGGGCTCATCAGGCGGCGCAGCACATCGTGTGATTCCCCGTCTTCCACCAACACCCCGTGGCGCAGCAAATGGGTCACGGGGTCGGTATCGTTGCGCCATCGCAGCTCATCGCGCGCTTGCACCAGAACAAAGCGCGCCGCCTGGGGGCCTACCATCACAATGGGCGTAAAACCGGGCAGCTGGATCTGGAAGATGTCGCCCAAATCACGATGAAATACTTGCATCGCTGCCAGTGGGTGTCGTTCAGTTAGCATGGCGCGCAGTGCGCGCAAACCTGACTCGGGTGAAGGTTTGGGAACAGGGCGGTGCATGCGCCCAAGTATAACATGCAGCCGGTTTATACTATCCGAGACGCCCTGCAGAGTTATCCTCAAGCAGCAATTCGCTGGCAACTTTGCCCGAAAGCATCACCATGGGCACGCCTCCCCCTGGATGTGTGGTGCCTCCGGCAAAATACAGGCCGCGCAGCAGGGACGACCGGTTGTGAACACGGCGGAAAGCCGCCCAACGATTGTTCGATGATAGCCCATACAACGCCCCCCGATGCGCGCCGGTCTGATATTCGAGATCTACTGGGGTGATGGTGCGTTCGATTAAAATATCTGTACGAATATCAAATCCGAATCCGGCAAGTTTCTCCAATATCAGGCTGCGATAGGCATCAGCCTGGATGTTCCAATCCCAGCTGCTGCCTAAAGGTGGTGCGTTTACCAGGACGAACCAGTTTTCCATACCCGGAGGGGCGTCGGTTGGTGTGGAGTGAGAAGTGATGGCGACATAGATCGTGGGATCATCGGGCATCACACCTCGCTCAAAAATGAGTTGAAATTCGCGCCGGTAATCCGATGAGAAGAAGATGTTGTGATGGGCTAACCTTTCGTGAACGCCACGCACACCCAGCAGCAGAATAAAGCCCGAACAGGAAAGCGTTTGGCTCAAAAGCTTGCGTGTTTCTGTAGTGCTGCCTTCTTCCTGCGGAAGCAGGTTCTGGTAGACTGTAGCAATGTCGATATTGGCCAGCACCGCCTCAGCCGGAAAATAGCTCTCATCTTCTAAGAGAACTCCATTCACGACCTGGTTTTGGGCGCTAATTTGGCGGATACGGGCGTTGTAATGAAATTCAACGCCCAGCTCACCAGCCAGGCGTGCCAACGCATTTGCCAGGCTGTACATGCCGCCTGAGGGATACCATACACCCTGGTTCAACTCGACATGCGCGATCACATTGAGTGTGGCTGGAGCCAGGTACGGGCTTGCGCCGACATAAGTTGCGAAGCGTCCCAGCAGCTGCTGCAGGTGCGGCGAGCGTACGAAGCTGCGCTGAGCCTGGTGCATGCTGCGCAGCCCGTCTACTTTCAGCGCATCCCAGGGAGCGACCTTCAGAAAACTTCGCAGCGAAGGTGGGCGGTCGTAGATGAATACCGGTCCGACGATGCGGTGTAGATTGCGAGCATACTCGAGAAAACGCCGGTATCCGCCAACATCGGCAGGTTGGATCTGGCGGATTTGCTCGTCCATGCGCTCCAGGGATTGAGTGGCATCCAGGATCGTGCCATCGGGATAGAAATAGCGCGTAAGTGGATCGATGTGCTGCAGGTCGAGATAGTCATCTAAATGCCGCCCAACGGATGAGAACAGATCATCCAGCACATGACGCATGGTGAGTACCGATGGGCCGGTGTCCCAACGGAAACCTTGATGGTTCACCTGGTACATCTTGCCTCCAGGCAGCGGATTTTGTTCGAATACCTGAACACGCAGACCCGCTGCCGCGAGACGGATGGCAGCGCTGAGGCCGCCAATACCTGCGCCAACAACTACCACCGGATGTTTCATGGTTTCAGCATGTGATGACTGGTTTCACCCTCTTCTCCGGGTTTTGGTTTCAACCCTCGATTGTGGGCAATCAGACGACCTTTCCACTGCGGCCCGCCGTCGCGGAAATGCCAGAGCAAGGCTTGTACGGCGATCAGAGTCATCAGGAGCACAGACACAGGCAGCCAGATCACGTCAACCAGCCGCAGACCCGCTGTGACCGCGGTGACAGCGCGAGCACCGAGGCCTAATATGATCATGGCTGCCGGGAAGGCAGGCCACAAATCTTGCCGGGTACCCAAGGAGCCCAATAGCAGCCAGATCCACGGAAAGACAAACAAGCTCCAGTGGAAAAGCGCCGAAAACACCAGAAACAGAGGGCTGGAAGCATGCCCGGCAAGGATGTTCTTTGCAAAACCGCGCCGTACTCCGTGCCAATCCTGATACATACGACCGTGGATAAGCCGGCTGCCCAGGCTCATCACCAGTTTTAAGCGGCTGCGCTTGGCCAATCTGGAAAGGGCGACATCTTCTACCACGTGATCTGATACTGCGGCGTGCCCGCCAATACGGGCGTATGCCGGGCGCGTAAATGCCAGGCATTGCCCATTGGCGGCAGCGAACAGGGGGATTGGAAGGAAGCGTACGAAGATTTCCGGAAGATATCCCAGCACCACTAACATCATCATGGGGATCACCATGCGCTCAGTGGGGCTGACGGTTTCCTGGTCTGGCCAAACGGTGAGCACATCGGCAGCGTGCTTTTCGCGGCCAGCTATTAAAGCCGACAATGCACCGGGCTTCCAGCGGATGTCTGCATCGGTGAAAACCAGGACATCGCCAACTGCCTGGCGTGCAAGCTGGTGGCAGGCCCAATTCTTGCCTAGCCACCCTACGGGCAGATGTTCGCCCTTAACCAACCTGAAACGTTCATCCCCTCCGGCAGTCTCTTGCGCCAGGGAGCAGGTTGCATCCTCTGAATGGTCATCCAAGAGGAGGATCTCGAAATTGGGGTAATCCTGCGCCAGCAAGCTGGATAGACTGGATTGGATATTGCCGGCTTCATTGCGGGCCGGGATGAGCATGGATACCCGCGGAAATGTTTTAGGCCGCTCTGGTTTCAGGCGTGGAAACGTGACGGAATTTACCAGGCTTAATATAAAAATGAAAGCCAGCGCGAAAAGAACAGGTAGAGATACGACGAGCAGGGGCCGCTGTAATACTTCTTGAAGCAGCGCGATCCAGGGTATATTCATGGCTGGTTGTTTCTGTGCTTGAACGCCAACCGCATCTGGGGTGGTGTCTTCAGATCGCGACCGTGTTTGAGCGCGAAAACGATCAGGTTACCAAGCCAGACCGCGGTGAATTCTGGTTGAGCGGACGCATAATATGGGATGATGAATCCTCCAAAGAAAAGAAATGCCAGCATCATCGCCCAGGCGCTGTTCTTGATCACTGCGAACATCAGCCCCAGCAAAAGCCCGAGCGTACTTGGGCCTGCGCCGATGGTTAAACCGGTCCAAACGCCGAATGATACAGCGACGGCTTTACCACCGCGCCCCCGCAAGAAGGGTGAAAAGGCATGTCCGAGGATGGGCGCCAGTGCGATGGGCACAATTTCCCATCCGGTGATCTGCCATTGGAAGTATGCCAGGCTGACCGGTACCGCTCCCTTAAGGTAATCCAGCAGAAACGCCGGCAGCGCCCAGCGCCAGCCCAGGGCGCGCAATACGTTGGTTGACCCCGGGTTGCTGTCCCCGTACTGGCGAATATCGACGCGTGAAGCCAGATAACCGGTGATGACCGAATATGGCACTGCGCCGCTGATGAATCCGATCACTGTCCAGAAGAATGTTTCCATACCTGCCGCCAGGCAATTGTCGTGAAAATACCCATGCCCAGGAAGCCTGAGAGAGCAGGACCGAGCTGCCCCCAAAAGACACCTAAACCGATGGCTTGAAAGATCCAGGTCAAAGTATAGATGACCAACAGTGGTCTGCCTGGGAGCTGCGAGGGCATCAGGATTCGAGTGAGCAGAAATGCGGTAAGCCACCAGCCGAAGTAATTCGACCATGGAATCCCAAAATACCCTCCCGGCTCTTGCCAGATCCACAGGCCGCGTTCTGCCATCTGCGGGTCGAGATATAAATCCCAGGCTGTAAAGGCCAGGCCGGCTGTGGCTGAATATATCCACGGGTAGGCGCTGCCGAGACGATCCTTAACCCGAGAGAGGATGATGGTGGCGGTGCCCCAGGCAGGGATGAGCATCATCAACCAGGCGAGGGGGATGAGCAAAGGAACGTTGAAGAGCTGCGGTTGGAGCAGCCCGCTATACCGGTAGCTGCCAAATGGGAAGCCGGTCGTGGAGCCGGCCCACTCGACCAGCCATGTGAGCGGGCCTACCGCCGCTGCCAGGAGAAGTATGCGCTTCACAGACCAGCGATGAGAAAGCGCCAGTATGGAGGTGATGGTTTGTGCAATTACCCCCAGGGTGGCCAGAAAGGGAAACAAGTATTCTCCCGCCAGCCAGATACCGATGGGTGTCGCAATGAGCATCCCCACCCAGAGGATAAGCGAGAAGAACCAGAGAGGAGAAAGCCGCTCCTGGAAATCATCGCCCATCAAAAATTGTTTCAGGTGGTTGAGCGATTTTGTTCTGAGCGCAGCGATCGATAACGATCCAGCCATTTTTGAACTCGCTTATGACTATCTGGAGACAGCATCAAGGTGATACCCAGGCTGATGATCAGATTGGTCAGGAAAAAGAAAGCCATCTCTTCCACGGGGAGAATGCCTAATTTTATTCCCGTGGTTTGAGCCGGGTCAATTACCCAGGTGCCATAACTCAGCGCCAGATAATCTACAACCCACAGGTAGAGGGTGGTTGGAACGACCGTCCACACGATCCTTGGGAAATTTGCAGCCAGAATATCAGCGCCAAAGGCCATTTGTACCAGCACCGGGATAAGCGCCCAGGATAGGATCAGAGTCAGATAGGTTCCCGGTTTCCAACCGGTAATCAGCAGTATGGTGGAGATCACCCAGATTACCGCGATGCCGGTGCTGCTGATCAACCGCAAGCGGTAGCTGGCTCGCAGGATTTTCGGTCTGGGGAGGATGTGGCGGGTGACTGCCAGAATCCAAAACCCGGTCAACAAAGTTTGGACCACGAAGAAGGTATACTCTTCAATGGGCACATATCCGAGCGTGATCCCGGTGACCAGATCGGGATCATACCACCAGACCCGCGTCGCAACCAGATAATTATCCCAGGGGGTTGTATAGATCAGCGCCAGGACAACATGCGCCAGGATGATCCAGTATGGTTTCCAATCCACGGAATGACGGCGGTCCTTCAGCCAGCGCCAAACCTCACGCGGCACAAGCAAGAGCAAAACGATCAACGGCGGCAAGATAAATGCAGCCAAAATTTCGAAATAGGTCATTGCACAGCCTCGTAGATTAAGTCGACTATACCCATCAAGGTTGGCGACTCTTCAGTGATCAGCTCATGATCTGCCTGCAGTTCGACGTACCGGGTAAGGTTTTTTGGCAGCCTGGAGACCAGTTTGCGCGATTCTTGCGGCCGGACGACAATATCGTTCTGCCCCTGAATGACGAGGTTTCTGCTGTGCAGCTGGTTGGCCTGGCGGTAGGCGTGCTTTCCCATTTTTAGAACCTCATGTATGGCCGCCAGGGGGAGCACGAACTCCTCCCGGATCGTTTGCTGTACCACCTGCGTGTCCAGGTCAGCATCCGGCAGAATCCGTGCAAGCATATGGCGCAGACGGGGGTCGTTAAAATCTGCTTTTCGAAACGGGCGCAGGCTGGGAAAGAAGCGTCTCGCTGCAGGAAGGAGCAGGGGAAGAACCCCGGGCGCCTTCCAGAAAGGTGCTACCAACACCAGCAGGTCGGGGGGCGATTTCTGCGCCAGGTGGATGGCGATGGCTGCGCCCATCGAGTATCCGATCAGTATCGATCTACGGCTGGTCGACTGAACGATATTCCAGGAATCTTCAGCTGCCGCAAGCCAATCGTGCTGGCGGCAGCGATTGAGGTTGACGATATCAGGACCAAATCCAGGGAGCAGGATACCCCGCGAGCGATATCCTTCAGCTGCCAGACGCGCCCCAAGAGGCCGCATCTCAGCGGGAGTGCCGGTAAAGCCATGAATTAACAGCGCGCCTGCCTCCCCGTGACCGAGATCAAAGGGAAGGTGTTCTGCACCACGGTAGGGAGTCAGGTCGGGCAGCATTCAGGGGCTATCCAGACTGGGTATGCAGGAATGCCTTGAGGAGCAAAACCAGCTTCTGAGTGGAGGTAGTGCCTGCCCGGCGGGTGAATACGTTGTAGCGATGCGAACGGATATCCGGCATGATTGCCCGGTATATTTCGAGAGCACCCATCACTGCCAGGCGACCGCTGGCGAGCATGCTCACCTGCGAACGAGCCGCCCGGTAATAATTTTCTGTGCGGGCGAACTGGAATTCAAGCAGGTCGATCAGGTTAGAGTTAATCCGACCGGCTGCCAAATCTGCTTCGCCATAATTGAAGATCTCCATATCCTCCTGGGGGATGTAGACCCGTCCGAGGCGCCAATCTTCTCCGATGTCGCGCCAAAAATTGCTGAGCTGCATGGCAATCGAAAGTGCATCTGCACCGGGGAGTGCATCCTCAATGCCGTGCGGCTGCCGGGTGCCGAGAATGTGGGTCATTGCGCGGCCAACGGGGATTGCGCTCCCATCCATGTAGTGCATGAGATCTGCAAAAGACGGGAATCTTGTAATGGTGAGGTCTTCTCGCATAGCCCGAAAATAGGCAGCCATCACTTGAGCAGGGATGCGGAACTTAAGAGCAGTATCCAGGTAGGCGCGCATCACGGGGTGCGGGCTGTCACCGGTTTCGAAGGCTGACCAGTAGACGTGCTCCCAATTGTCGATCGCTTCCTGAGGAGATCGGAAGCCCTGGTGAGACACATCCACACGATCGTCGCCCACGCGCATCAAAGCATACAAGGCTTCGACATGGGGAAGCCTGGCAGAAGGCAGATAAGCGCTGGCGGTAGAGTAATTTTTACTGGCCCGCAGCATAATCGCCCGGCATGCAGCATAGTCCTCATTGTTGGCAATCCCCGGCTGTTCGCCAGCCACCCCGGATAGTTCTACATTTAGTTGATAATCTAAAGCCATTCTGACACCACCCTTTCTGTCACCAATCGTGAAGAGATCATAACCATCGGCATGCCGATACCAGGATAGGTACCCTGCCCAACAAAATACAGCCCGTTAATCCGGCGGTCTTTGTTGTGGGGGCGAAAATAAGAGGATTGAAAGAAGCCCTGCGAGAGGGATCCAAACGCCGTCCCTAGAGTGGCATTCACATCTGTATACCAATCTGTGGGCAGGTATTGGCGTTCCCAAACGATGTGCTGGCGGATTTCAGGATCGATCAGGCGTTCCAGGGTATCCAGCATCTGCCCCCTGACAATGGGTGCGCTGACCGACCAGTCGATGTCGGCTTTCAGGTTTGGCATGGGAGCAAGCAAGTAAATCAGGCTGTGCCCGGGAGGAGCCAAGTCTGGATCGGTCACGGTTGGGATATTGAGATGAAATGAAGGATCTGCTGGCAGGGTGTAGTTTTGAAAGATCGCGTCCAGATTGGTACGGTAATCTTCCGAGAAGTACAGCGCCTGGTGGCGGGCGTGCGGGTAAACCTTGTCCACACCCAGGTAGAGAATATATCCTGAGCAAGCATACTGCATGCGATCCAGTTTTTGATCGGAAAAATGCCTGCGGTGCTGGCTCGCGATTAGCTTTCGATAGGTGTAAGGCAAATCAGCATTGGATATCACCAGGTCAGCCTGCACCACCTCTCCAGAGGCAAGGCGCACGCCCTTGACGCGCTCGTTTTCGATACAGATTTCTTCAACCGGGCTGTTGGTGTGAATTTCAACACCCATTTCCTCGGCAAGCGCCAGCATATCCTCTATGATGGCGTAGATGCCACCGCGCGGGTACCACATCCCTAGAGCCAGGTCTGCGTAAGTGATCAGGCTGTACATCGCCAGGGCGTCGAAAGGAGACAATCCCAGAAACATCGAATGAAAGGAAAACGCCTTGGCAAGTTTATCGTTGTGATTAAAGAATCTGGCTACCTGTTGGTAAAGATTCTGGTGGGCTTGAGTTTGCATCAGACGAATACCGGCTGCCGGATTTGCCAGGTCGGTGATGGCGTCGAAATTCCGGTCAACGAAATCCATGCCCAGCTCGTATTTGCGCGCGCCGGCGCCAATGAAACGAAATAAACGTTCACGGCTGCCAGGCTCAACCTTCTCGATCTCCTCTCCCAATCTCGCCATATTACTGTACAGGTCAAGGTGGGTGCCATCGTGATAATAGATCCGGTAGTTCGGGTCGAGCTGTACAAAATCCAGCCGCTGGTTGAGATCCTGTCCGAATGCACGATATGTACGCTCGAACTCTTCTTTCATGACGAGGATCGTTGGCCCGATATCCACGCGGAAGCCATCCTCCTGGATGACGTTGCTGCGCCCGCCGGGTTGGTTCTGCTTTTCGTAAACAGTTACGCGAAAACCTTTGTGCCTGAGTTGAAGGGCTGTCGCCAGGCCGCCCATTCCTGCGCCAATAATGACCACATGTTTCATTTGAAAATCCTCGAGTCCGTGTATGATCTCAACTAAACCTATTATAGCACGATGTAGATATAATGTCAATATTATCTATACAATTAGTGTGCAAGTCGTTTGAAAAATAAAAAGAGTTATTGGCGTGATCATCTGCCAATAACTCTTTTTGCCCGGTCAAGTAGATCTATGGGGTGGGAAGTGTCTCGGGTTGGAGCGGATTGCTGGTGTTTTGGATGCTCAGCAAATATTCCTGAATTGCGCTGGGTGCAGCAGGGTCGCTGGGAACACGATCCCTCCAGATTTCGAGAATCTCGACATCGGAATTTGTTCGCTGTTCTTCCAGCCAATCCTGAAATGCCTGGGAGCGCTTGCTCTCATAGGTTGATTGGTCGAGCGGGCGCTCCTCGTGTCCCAATACCTGAATGACGTGATAGCCAAAGCTGGTTTGAACAGGCTCGCTGATTTCACCCACCGCCAGGGCATAGGCAGCGGTCTCAAATTCAGCAACCATGCGTTCGCGTCCAAACCAATTCAAATCACCACAGTTGTCTTTATTGCTGGTGTCGGTAGAGAAGCTCGCGGCAAGCTCGCACCAGTCTTCGCCGGCGCTGAGCCTACCGAGAACCAGATCGGCTGTGGCCTCGTCGGGGACCAGAATGTGGCGCGCCCAAACCTGCTCTTCTGTTGGCCCAACGCCCAGCTCCTCTAATACAGCTTCTTGGAGCCGCTGGCTGTACAGGATTACATCTGCCAGCTTGCGCAGATCCGCCTCGGAGAAGTCGATGGCGGAAAGTTCGGTTATGCGCTCTTTCAGTGTATCCTCATACCCCTGCTGGGTGTACGGTGTCGGGGTGATGGTGGGCAGGCTGGTTGGAGTGATGGTCGGAACCAGTGTTGCCGTTGCTGTCGCGGTCGGCGTAGCGGTAGGGGTGAGCACCTGTGTGGCAGTAGGTGTGGGGGGCACCGCGGTTAGCTGCAGGGCTGAGAGCGTTGAGGTGGGCAATATTTCCAAAGTGGGTTGAGATGTAGGCGTTCCATTTGGGTAATAGCCAAGCGATTCTTGTATCAGCAGATCGATGTCCTGTGAGGTGACTGTAATGCCGCGTTTAGTCGCCTCCTGCCGGATGATCGTCTCATTGACCATATCGTCCAATACCTGCTCGCCCATGATTTCAGGTTCGAGGCGTGAGCTAGCATCTTGAATCTGGCTGGAGATAAAGGAAGCCATTTCCTGGCTTGAACCGAATACCTGAATCAGGTATAGGGCATTGTTAATTGTTTGCTGGCGCTCGTAGCGGACGCGTGCCTGAAAATCTGCTGTCATTATCTGCTCACCGTTTACAACTGCCACGGGTTGGCGTTGTTTCAGGTAGGTTTCGTTGAGGATTCCAAAAACGATGATCAGCACCACCAGCGCAAGCACAATGGCTGAGCCAATGAGCAGATACTTGCGCTGAAGTTCTTCCCGCTGAATACGCGCAAGATGCTTTTTCGTAACCAGCGGTTGTCGGGGATTCCTTGCCATATTATGACCTCATTGCAGCGATACGGGGCATAGGCGCTGCCGGATATCCGGTGTCGCCTCCTATGCCCCGTTTCTGGTTTTTGTATATTGCGCGCCTAGCGAAGCATTTCGCCAGTGTACTGGATCAATGCCAGATGCCGGGCACGTTTTACTGCCTGGGCAACGTCGCGTTGGTGTTTGGCGCAAGTACCGGTCTGCCGGCGTGGGCGGATTTTTCCATCTTCAGAGATAAATCGCCGCAGAAGATCGGTGTTCTTGTAGTCCAGGGTCACCGAGTGATCGGTGCAAAACAGGCATACCCGGGGGTGGGAATAGAAACGACGACCACCACCGCCGCGTGCCTCGCTCTGATCATTCTGATTGCTCACTCCAAATACTCCTTATGCAAATATTGCATGCTATTCAAAAAATCGAGCGGTGATTGATTAATTGATTGAGAAGATGCTAGAAGGGGTAATCCTCTTCTTCGCCTTCGCCATCAAACTCGTTCTGGTGGTTCGACTCGCGGCGATCTCCCAGCATGATCATCTCATTCGCGACAATCTCCGTGGAGGAATGACGCGCACCTTCCTGGTCTTCCCACTGGCGGGTTTGCATTCGACCTTCAACATAGACCTGCTGGCCTTTTGTGAGGTACTGCTTGCAGATTTCTGCCAAACTTCCCCAGGCGACGATATTAAACCATTCGGTTTCCGTACGCCGCTCGCCATCGGAGGTATTCCAGGTGCGGCTTGTCGCGATGTTAAACGTGGTGACTGGACGACCGGAAGGGGTATACCTCATTTCGGGATCCCGCCCCAGGCGCCCAATGATCATGACTTTGTTCAATCCACGGCTCATACGTACAGCCTCCTAAAGAGACAACGACCCAAACCAGGTACAGCAGCAATCGATCCAGCAATTAGTGAAACAATTACTGGTTGATCACCAAGAAACGCATGACAGGCTCGAGAAAGCGTAAGTTGCGTTCCAGAGCTGCGCAAGACGCGGGCGCCATGCTAAGACGCATCACCACGTATTGGCCTTCATATTGCTTGCGAATGGGATACGCCAGCTTACGTCTGCCCCACTGCTCGATTTTTTCGATCGTGCCGCTGGCTTCAGTGATCCAGGCTTTCACGCGTTCAACTACTTCATTGAACGCAGCTTCATCCAGGTCAGGATGAACGATGAAAACGAGTTCATAATCGCGCATCAGCTTGCTTGCCTCCTTTCCTCGGGATTGCCCTCAGACACGGCGCGGGTGGGTGCTGAGAGCGGAAAGTTAGCCACGCATAGGGCGTGGCTAAGTCTTCATAGTATACTCTAAGAAGCTGGATTTGAGTAGGTGAGGGTTTGTTTATTGCTTGACTTGAGTGTACATCAATCGTATAGTGGAGTTATAAATGGTCGATCCAGAAGAACTGCGCCATGCCATGCGAAATTGGGCGACTGGCGTTACGATAGTGTCTGCGCGATTTGGCAACCACCAACATGGAATGACGGTCAGCTCTTTTACCTCTGTCTCTCTATCTCCACCGCTGGTTTTGATATCGCTGGAGCAGGTGACGAAAACCCACCAGCTGGTGGACAGGGCGGGATACTTTGGTGTCTCGGTATTGGCGCGCGACCAGCAGGAAATATCCGACCGTTTTGCAGGACGTCATACTGAATTTTCTGACCGGTTTGAGGCGCTGGAGACATTTTCATTGGTATCTGGGGTGCCGCTGCTTTCAGACAGCCTGTCCGTCTTTGATTGTAAGACCGTCGCATCGTTCCCAGGAGGTACACACACAATCTTTATCGGTGAAGTCCTCGCAGCCAGTTATCTTAGCGATAAACTGCCCCTGATCTATTACGACCGCAGCTACCGTGAGATACAAGAATGAACCAGCAAGACAGGTTGAGCCAGGAAGAGCGATCAATTTTATTGAAGCTTGCCAGGCAAGCCATAGAAGAGGCTGTTTGCAGAGGTGTTCAGCTTTCAATTGAACTTGGCCAACTTTCACAGATTCTCCAAGATAATGGCGCCTCGTTTGTAACCTTGACGAAAAGAGGTGAACTACGCGGCTGCATTGGTTCTTTGGAAGCAAGCCAACCTCTGGTCATGGACGTTTGTGATCATGCCGCTGCGGCTGCTTTGAGTGACTACAGGTTTCCCCCAGTTGCACGAGATGAGGTTTCCGAACTGGTCATCGAAATATCGCGGCTGACGATACCCATTCCCCTGGAATACGATGATCCGAGTGAGCTGCTGAGTGTTCTGCGCCCAGGTATCGATGGGGTCGTGATTCGCGATGGCTCATACCGAGCGACGTTCTTGCCACAGGTGTGGGAGAAAATTCCAGACGCACAGCAATTTTTGTCCTACTTGTGCCGGAAGATGGGGGTAAATGCCGGGTTATGGCGATTAAAAAAGCTGCAAATACTCACGTACCAGGTGGAAGATTTCCACGAATGAGGCTGCTACACTTGAGCAAAATGGTCTACCTTCAAGACGAACAAAGTGGCTCGCTTCATGCCAGCCTCCTCTGGGGGTCCACAGTGGTCACGAATTAGCTGTATCGCTTGTTCAACCTTATCATCTTCTAAGCCGATCATGAGGGTGGTAGAGCCGCGCCGCAAGAATCCTCCGGTTGAGGCCACCCTGGTAGCACGAAATCCACCGCTTATCAAGGCATGCGCGACTGCATCTGTATCAGAGTCTCTCAAGATAGCAATGATCATCTTCATCGTTAGATCTCCTCATACCTTTCCACCGGCAGGGTAAAGATGGATGCGCCGCCCACATGAACGGGTGTGGATAGAGGCAGCGGCATGGGTGCGCCCTCCAGTGGGGTTGAAATATACTCGATACGCTGCCGGCATGTAGCCTGCACGATGTGCATGGCTTGCTCTTCCAGCATTTCGGTCAAAGGCATAAGCAAGGTTGCATTTTGGCGTCCCAGAAATGCGCCTGAGCTAGCCAGGCGGATCACTGTGACGCCTAATTTCTCCAGCGCACGGACAGTTTTCTGCAGATCCTGCAGATGAATGATGATTAACAGGATGCGCGTAACATCTTGTGGATTTAAGGTCTGAGCACCGGTTTTTAAATCGTTCACATTTTTATTGCTTTGCGCTGCATCGTGCAGCTGGTCGCGAAGATCGCCGGGTGAGCGCTGCATGGTCTTGCCTCCTGGGCAACCTTTAATAAAATTACCCCTTTGCTTCTAATGATATCACCTGAGGGGTCGGGTTATCTATACTTCTGGTTTGCCCATCTGGAAAGATGACGACCGTTTTGTCTTTCTGCCTCAGTACAGTTAACCCTCGATATTTTACCGTAAGAGGCCATGAGAAGGGGTGTTTCCCGGTCAATCGTAATTTTTTCTCAGAGAGGATTTGTATGCCGGCAGTTTCGAGGAACAGTCCTAATGGCGCTAATCCCTGGAGCACTTCCCGCTCGCCGAAACCCTGTCCTGTGTCTGCGTAATACGCTTGTTGGAAACCACCGGCGGTATCAAGATTACGAATGACTGTACTCATCAACCGGTCGACCAGATCGGCAGCAACCTCACGGGAACCATAGTTTAACAGGCCGGTGCCGATTAATGAATTCCAAAGCATGTGGATGCCTTCACAGCTGCGGTTATCCGTTCCAGGAGGCAGTTGAGGGCAAGCCGGGATGCCGTAGCGGCGCCAGTAAACGTCCGGATTTTTGATAGAGTACTCAATCAGATCCTCGGCTTCCTGAGCCGAGGCCATCCCTGCCCAAAGTGGCAGGAGTAGGGTTTCGTCGGGGCAGCAAAATCCAAGCCGGTAGAGGGTAATAAAATCATCCGGGGTCACCCCTTGAAACTCTATCTCTTCGATCGTTTGGTAAACCCGATCTCCTGTGTGAGTACCAAGACCTAAGTGCCAGCGAAAGCGATCGTCGGATATCCGTTCAATCCGGTGCTGACCGGAAGGATTTTCCCCATGCACAATGACATTTGGCTTACGCGTATCCTCACCACCGGCATGGATGCGCACCAGCAGGCGTGCGGCCTGGTCGAAAGTGCGATGAAGGCTGATGGTGCCCGGTCCAGATCGCTCTCCCAGCTTCTCGACTCGTGGAGATTGGTGAGTGTCTCGATCCCGATACATGTAGGTGGAGGCATCTTCATTCCATGAGGCGGACAGAGCTGTTTTTAAGGTGTCGCAGTAGCCATCCAGGAGTGGAATGGCATCGGACTTGCCAATTGCCTCCGCAATATGGATCAGCGAGCGGCATTCATGGTACAGCATTGCACATAATGCTGGGCTTTCGACCTTGTTGATCTCCACACCCTGAGCCCAGGAATGCCAACGCGAAAAAATGGGGTGTTCCTCGAAACCAATTTGAGAGGGGTGGCTCCATTCGGGTACACCGTCTCTATCACGATCATGGTCGGGTGAAAACCAAAACTGTAAAAACGTGAGTAAGCCGGAAAAGACTTCTTCCAGGAATTTGACATCTTCAGTGCATTGAAAGGCCTGCCATGCAATTCCTGCAATCAGTGGGGTTGCAAGGATCGAGCTGCGCTGCCCGGCGAGGCCTGGCTTAAAGTCAATGAATCCCTGCTCGGTCTGTATAAACAGGAAATTGCGCAGCATGCCTTGTAGGATAGGCGCAGAGCCGGGAAGTAGAAACTGAGCCAGGTGGATTAAGTCCAGCGGTGTCTGTCCATTGCGGAGGTGTGGGAAGTCTGATCCATCACCGCGAATTGAGTATCCCTGATCGGGCTGGCGGTTCAGCGCAAACGAAAGTGCTGGTAAAGACGGTGATCCGCTCAGAAGCAGCGTGGCTGCATTTCTTTGGGCGAGTGCAAGCGCGAAATCCCAATCGGTGTTCCCGGTATAGATGTCTACCTGGCTGGAGTTCACCAGTTCGATGCGCGCAGTTTCAGCCTCCCAGTTGCGAGCTGCCAGGGATTGGGTAAGCGCATAGGAAGCCTCGACGGACTCGAGCGCAGCCTGGCACCAGGTGAGCTGGCGCACTTCACCTGCGATTAACTCGATCTCCATCGATAGCGATGGAAATGGACTTTGCCTGGCTTGCGCTCCCCCGGTCATGAAGACCACCGGGAATATATCTCCGGATTTGCCGGCAAGCGCTGTGGAGGCTTCGATGACGACCGGCGCCATGCGATCGCCGTCAATTGGGTTTAAAAGCACTGCCAGGTCGAAACGGATTTGACGGGTGTACTGGCTGAGATTGGTGATAAGAATCCTGCCGCTCAGGGACTGTGAGTTGGGAACCCAGACCTCTAATTCGACGTCTAATTCCAGAAAAGGAGCGTATGCCAGGGAAAGGTGATTCGGAAAAAAACGGCGCAGCCTGACCGATGAACTAAAATCTGCCGGGTCCATTACGGTTGTTTCATTCTCGGTGAAGCGTGGAACGATGCGCATCGCTCGTGCCCGCAAACCATAAGTGGTCTGCACCGCCAATGCAGGAGGCTCTCCGCCGCCGGCAGATAATTCCCAGATCTGGTCGTCTGTATAGCTTGTTTCGACCAGTCGGGCATCGGCTGCCAGGGCAAGCTTGAGCTGCGGATGGAGTGGAATGTCCCAATCTCTCATTGCTATGAATTATTGTATGGCAACATGGCTTACAGGTCAAACGGAGAATATGCAATACTCGATGAAATGGGTTTGAAATGTGCTAGAATGTGTTGCAACGCCTGACCAAATTAATATTTATCCATGGAGGAAGCCAAGATGAGCCCGCTGCCCATTTCACCGCGAGGAATGTATTTCGAAGAATTCGAGGCTGGTCAGAAGGTGATTAGCGCTGCACGGACGATTACCGAAAGTGATATTACCACTTTTGCCGGTCTTTCAGGGGATTATAACCAGATTCATGTGGATGCCGAGTTTAGTAAGGGCACTCCCTTTGGGCAGCGTGTTGCGCATGGTCTTCTTGGGTTATCGATAGCATCAGGGCTTGCCGTTCAATCAGGTATCATGGAAGGCACGATCATCGCCTTTCGGGAGATAAACGAATGGAAATTCATAAAGCCTGTGTATATCGGTGACACGATTCATGTGGAAATCGATGTTTTGGAAACCAAGGCACTGCGGCGGATTGGCGGCGGATCCATCCTGATCAGCCTGGACGTCAAAAACCAAAATAATGATACAGTTATGAAAGGTACCTGGACGGCTTTAATCGCCAGCCGCCCCGAGTAAGGAGTAAGAGCAAACCCGTGGAGGACAAGGATTCTCACCACACGCCTCAAGATTCACCCGATCGTGAAGCCAGTGACAGGTTCAAAAAGCTGCTATCGGATTTCGAGGAGGCTAATCGCCAAATTGAGGAAAATGCCCGCGCAGGTGGCCAGACGCTGCCCCTGATCGATGGAACGGATGAGATTGGGGCCGCGCCGGCTGAAGACAAGCCAGAGAAACCCATATTTCCCGGGGAGAACATTCCTGCACAGGGAACGCCTGGATATGACACGCTAGCAATTGAAAGCGATCCACCGGTATCAAACGAAGGAAAAACGTCACAAACTGAGAACGAAGGCAAAGACCCACTGGCTGATACACAGCCTGCCAGGATTGGGAACACCGGACAGTCGGCGACGAAACCGCAGATTGCGCGTCGCCCACCGCCTGAAATTGATTCGCATGGCTTTCCACTACCGCGCAGAGTGGAGCAGGATGATCCCCATGCCACGCGCGTTTCGCCATCAGCCTACACGCCTGCCCGGCGTTCAAGCGAAACCGGTCGAAGCGCTGCGGGTACTCCACCACCCGGCAGGCGGATACCTGAGATAGCGCCGCAAGGCGCGGGAGGGTGGGGCTATGCCCCAGGCGCAACCAATCGTGCTGCATCCGGTCGCAGCCTGCAGTCCAGCCTGGGGTGTTTGGTGCGGGGGATTATCATCACGATTTTCGCAGGGGTGCTGATCGCGCTAGTAGCTGGATCGTTTGTCGTATACCAATATTTCCGCATTGCTCGCTCTCTGCCGGATGTATCTCAACTGCGGGAAAAAGCCTCTCAGTTCGAGACCACCCGTATCCTGGATAGAAATGGCAACGTGCTGTATGAGATCGTTGACCCAAATGCGGGCCGGCGGACTTATGTGCCTCTCAGCAGGATCTCGCCTTATCTGGTGGCTGCTACAGTCGCAACTGAAGACAAAGAATTCTACAACCATCCAGGATTCGATCTGCTGGCGATATTTCGCGCCTTTCTCCAAAACTACCAAAGCGGAGAAACGGTATCCGGCGCCTCCACGATCACCCAACAGCTGGCGCGAAACCTGCTGTTTACACCGGAAGAGCGCAACGAGCAGAGCTATAGCCGCAAGATCCGGGAAGCCGTCTTGGCGGCGGAGCTGACTCGTATCTACAGTAAAGATGATATTCTAGAGCTGTATGTGAACGAAAATTACTACGGAAACCTGGCATACGGCGTCGAGGCAGCTTCTGAAACGTATTTTGGCACTACAGCCGCCAACCTTACGCTGGGGCAGGCATCCTTCCTGGCTGGGCTGCCACAGGCGCCAGCCGTATATGATATTTATACCAATCGAGATGTAACCCTCGGACGCCAGGAAGATGTGCTGGTTTTGATGTATGAAACCAGCCAGGAAGAAGGCTGCATCTACGTCAGCAACAGCTCGCAGCGTATCTGCATGGATCCTGTGTCCGCAGCCAGCGCGGCGAACGAGATGAAGACGTACCAGTTCGAATCCCCGGATATCGAGATGCGCTATCCCCATTGGGTGAATTACGTGCGTACCCTGCTCGAAGCCCAATATGATCCGCAGGAGATTTATCGAGCTGGGTTCAGCGTATACACGACACTAGACCCCGCACTACAAGACCTGGCAGAAGAAATCGTAGAAAACCAGGTGCAGGCCCTGGCTGCTAATCATGCCAGTAATGGCGCGCTGATTGCAATCCGTCCGTCCACCGGTGAAATTCTAGCCATGGTAGGGTCGGCAGATTTCTACAGCGAAGCCATCTCGGGCCAGGTAAATATGAGCATCAGCCCGCGCCAGCCGGGTTCGGCGATCAAGCCGATTACTTACTTGGCGGCATTCGAAAAAGGTTGGACGGCTTCTACATTGATCTGGGACGTGGAGACCGAATTTTCTCCTTCGGGGCAGCCGAACGACCCCAGCCCGTCTTATATACCGGTCAACTATGACGGGCGCTACCATGGTCCGGTTACGGTGAGAACGGCCCTGGCAAATTCTTTCAATGTGCCGGCAGTAAAGGCGCTCGACTTCGTGCGCATCTATGATGACCCTGAAACGGCAGTACAGGATGGGTTTATTGCCATGGCACGCAAGCTGGGAATAGCCACCCTGAACCGGCCTGACTATGGCTTGTCGCTTACGCTTGGAGGCGGTGAGGTCACATTGTTGGAATTGACCAACGCGTATTCGACCCTGGCGAATCAGGGCAGGCGGCTGCCGCCAGCAGCCATCTCCAGAATTACCGATTTTAGCGGTAACTTGATCTATGAATACCAGACGCCTCCACTCGAGCAGGTGATACGCCCCGAACACGCGTTCCTGATAACTTCGATCCTGGCAGACAATGAAGCGCGTACACCCATGTTTGGACGCAATTCTGTGCTGAACTTACCCTTCCAAGTGGCGGCAAAAACTGGCACGACCAATGATTTCCGCGATAATTGGACGATGGGCTACACCACGGACCTGGCAGTGGGTGTTTGGGTTGGCAATGCGGACTACACGCCGATGCAGAATACTACCGGGTTGAGCGGGGCTGCACCCATTTGGGCTGGTTTTATGAGCCAGGCGGTACAGCAGTTGAGCGGCGGGAATCCCTCGCCATTCAGCCGCCCAGGGGGGATTGTAGAGCGTATTATCTGCGACATTTCGGGCACAGAGCCTTCCCAGTGGTGCCCGCGGCAGCGCACCGAATTGTTCGCTGCCGATCAGCTGCCGCTGCCTGCCACCAATGACCTGTGGAGGAAAGAACAGGTAGACACATGGACGGGATTGTGGGCCTCGAATGATTGTAAGGATTTTATCGAGGAACGTTTCGTGTTGAATGTAACCGAGCCGTCTGCCAAACGCTGGATTCGAAGAGATCCGGCTGGAGAAGCCTGGGCGGAAAGTATAGGTTTTAAAAATCCGGTACCCTTTGCCCCGACGCGCGCATGCACCCGGGATGATCCTCATCCAGTATTGTCATTCGCTTACCCTCGGGATGGAGATATTCTGCGCGAAGGGATTGTGGATATCTATATCCAGGCAAACGCCGATCGAAATTTCGACTATATTCGCCTGGAGTACGGGTTGGGAGAGAACCCGGTAGACTGGATCGTATTGGATCAAAAGACCACACCGTTCCCCAACCCGGATCGAATCTACACCTGGGATCTCGCAGAAATCCCCCAGGGCGTCATCACGCTGCGGTTGTATATGCACAGTACCGAAGATACATTCGCTCAGGTGAGTGTACGGGTGCGAAACGAGGCGCCAACACCCACGCCAACCCCAACCACAACAACCACGCCTACTCTGCTCCCTACGGAGACGCCGACCTCGACGCCGACGCCGACCGTTCCACCACCAGCGACGGCTATGCCGACACCGACGTTCACGCTGCCCGCACCTGCGACAGCGATACCGCCAGAAACACCATCGCCTACCCCTCCAGACACGGACACCTAAGCTGAGGTCAGCCAGAAATCAACAGCCTTCCGAACCGACATCCGGAAGGCTGTTTGATAACTGCAGTATCAAATCAACCGATGATCAAAAGCACTGCCGCTGCCACGAGTAGTGCGGTGACGATGTGTTCGAAGGTGCGTTTGTCGACCCGTTCTGACAACTTGCGCCCATGCCATACGCCAAGTGGAACCAGCGGGAGCATCCATAAAATCGTGAGCAGGCGCGACCAGTCGAATAAGCCAGCATAAAAATAATACGGTACTTTGATCCAGTTAACGATAGCGAAGAACAATGCCGATGTGGCGACGAAGGATTTTGGAGGCAGATCTTGCATTAAGAGGTACATGCTGACAGGTGGACCGCCCGTGTGTGCAAGCGCAGATGAAAAACCAGCCACCGTGCCGGCAAATATCCCATGCCAGCTGCGTGGCTTGTAAAGACGCTGTTTGAGCCGGTTCTCGACCAGCCGGTAAATGACGAACAGGATGACGATGATACCCAGGGTCAGTCTAAGCGAGCCCGCCGGCGCGTTGGTGATGAAGAAGGTGCCGATCGTAATGCCGGCGATTGCTCCGGGCAGCAGCAGGAGGATTTGTTTGCGATCCCAGCGTTTCCAATGCCAGGAAACTGCAAATACATCCGCAAACATCAATACCGGCAGAAGCATTCCGACCACCTGCTCAGGGGGCAGAACGAGCGCCATCACCGGCGTCGCCAGCGCTCCCAAGGTTCCTCCAAGCCCGCCCTTGGATAAACCAATACTGTAGGCAACCAGTCCAGTCACGAGGATGAAGGCGATTGGGATATCCATATTATAAGTGCGCCGGCGCTACGCGGGAAAAAACGGCATGGTGATCCGGGTGATTAATACTCCGGAGCGGAATTTTATCATGGCGGCCGTTTATTGGGTCGAAAATGGTCCCAGTGTACCCATTGCAAGGACGGCGTTTCCTTACAGTGGAAGTGGAGAGGACATTTGAAATTAAGATTCCAGGGCGTGAGCCATTTCTCGAACCGCCTGGATCTCATCCATATTGACCTGATGTCCCATGCCCGGATAAATCCGCATCGAAACGCGCGCCTGCATTTGCTCAAGAAATCGAGCCGAATACTCTACACGTTCCAAGGGTATGTGCGGATCTACGTCGCTGCAGCCCATGAATACTGGGGTTTGCTCAAAATCACCGGATGACATGCGCTCAATACCTGTCGGACCGATCAATGCGCCTGAGAGCCCCGCTATGCCCCCATAGCGCCGTGGATGCCGGGCGGCATACTCCAACGCCAGACAGGCTCCCTGAGAGAAACCCAGCAGTACTGCCGATTCGGTGGGGATGCCTGCGCTGTTGAGCCGTTGGAGCAGGCGGTCGATCACTTGGAAAGCTGAGCTTAACCAGGGTTCGTTATTCTCGAGCGGGGCGGAAAAGCGCTGAGGATACCAGGTATTCTGCGCAGCCTGCGGCGCCAGGAGGATCGTTTTGTTTAAACTCAATTCAGGCGCCAGGCTCAGGATATCTTCGGCAGTCGCACCACGCCCGTGGAGCAGGATCATCCCGGCCTGTGCTTGCTCCAAAGGCGAACCGCCCGTGCGCACGGGCATGGAATTGTGAAGGTTAGCTGATGATGTGATCATGCCGCGGTTTCTATTGGGTAATTCGGTGCTTGCAAAGGCTTCAAACCTGCTTCGATATCCGGGCGATGCTTTTCCAGCCACGGCGGCAAACGCAAGGATTGTCCGAGGGTTTCGACCGGTTCATCGGTTTGGAAGCCGGGGCCTCGCGTTGCAAGCTCTACGATGTGCCCATCTGGGTCTTGCGTATAGATGGACTTGAAATAAATCCGATCCATCACTGGAGAAACTCGTAAGCCCGCAGAGAGCAGTTTCTCACGCCATTCAAGCTGGGAGGCTTCATCCGCTACTGCAAGCGCGAAGTGGTGTGTCTGACCCGCGCCCATACGAACGCGCGGTTCGACCCCTACTTTGCGCTCGAAGTAGGTGATCAGAGTGCCCGGTCTTCCCTGGTCGACTCCCCAATACCAGTGCGCCGAGGACGGGTCATCAAAATTCGAGGTCATTTTGACGCGCTGCATGCCGAGCAGCTCCCCAAAGAAGGCATGCGTGCGGTGGATGTCCGAGCCAATGGCGGTGATATGGTGCATGCCCGAGCTGAGCGCCATTTGCGGGGTAACGGTTTCAACGGGTGTGGGCCAGATTAGAGCAGCGATGCGCACCTCGTCACGATTGCGGATCAGCATCTCTACCGGCGGCTGGAGAAGTTGTTCTCCTAGCGCATGCGCAGGCTCATCGACCGTCCATCCGGGTCCCATGGTTGCGATCTCGAGGATCACCCCGTCAGGATCTCGGAAATAAATCGATTTGAAGTAGTGGCGGTCTAAAGGACCGGTTACAGGCAAACCCAGATCGGTGAGGCGGCGTTTCCACATCAGCAGACCGTCTTCTCCGGCAACTGCCAATGCAAAATGGTGTGTTCCGCCGATACCGGGCTTACCCTGCGGGGCAGTGGGCCACTCAAAAAAGGTGACTACACTACCGGGCAATCCCAGCTGGTCGCCAAAGTACAGGTGGTAGCTGCCAGGATCGTCAAAATTTACAGTTTGTTTCACCAGGCGAAGTCCGAGCACACGGGTGTAAAAATCGACCGTCCGCTGTGCGTCATGACTGACCAGGGTGATATGATGCAATCCTAAAATAGTCATACGATTCACTCGCTCTCTTTTGTGTGCGGCTGATCTTTAGATGGGTCAACTGCAGAGCTGCCACCCTTTTGTTTTTGTGCCAACTCATACGATCGCTTCAGCAGTTCGACTGCAAGCAAAACATCTTGTGGCTCATTGATGTAAAAACTCACCCAACCGGTTTCTGGCAGCAAATGGTGCGGCTGCGCAAGTCCTGCAGCTACGATTTCGTTGCGAACCCGGGTGGGGAACGGAATGTCCAGCATGAAATCACCGTGAATGTGCCCATGCTCGCGTTTGCCCAGGCGAAATTCTATGCCGCCGAATCGATGAGGATGCTGGCTAACCCCTGCCAGACAATTCATTTGTTCAGATATTTGTTGGCTGGCACCTTGCACTGTCATTGCTGCACCTCTAAAAGGTTGGACTGGGCTGCTTCGTCCTGTGGCTTACCTGATAAGCCAGTATTCCGGATCAGGCAGCCCAGCCAATGATTGGGGCGGGTAAGGACTCTACAAAGAGCTGGTTATGCTGACTGCTCTTGTTCGACCTGTGGCTGTTGAACCAGCTCGAGCTCGATGGTGATCTTGATGGTATCGCCCACCAATACACCACCGGTTTCGAGAGCCACGTTCCAGACCAGCCCCCATTCTTTGCGGTTGATGCTGGTGGTGGCTGTAAAGCCGGCAGCACTTGTGCCCCAAGGGCTGCGCGACATGCCGGCATATTCAACATCCAGGACGACCTGGCGAGTTACATCGCGGATCGTCAGATCACCGGTTACTCGGCCGCGCTTTTCGTCAATTACTTCAACCTGGCGGCTCTTATAGGTGATTTCTGGAAAACTCTCGACATCCAGGAAGTCTGGCGATTTAAGATGGGCGTCTCTCTGAGGCTCACGAGTATTGATGCTTCCCGCTTGGATGCGGACATCGACGGATGATTGCTCAGGCTGCTCGGGGTTAAACTCAACCGAGCCTGACACCTCATCAAATTGACCGCGTACGTTGCTGATCATCATGTGGCGTGCAGAAAAAGTGACACTCGTATGGGTGGAATCTATGTTCCAAGACATGGTAGTACCTCCAAAAGTAATATGTTGGTTTCTTCAACCAGGATATATCGTTCGATATCGAACGATATGCTTAAAAAAAATTAACCTTGCTTACCCTTACCCAGTTTGCGGCACAAATCTCCTAGCTGCTGCTGTTCATCCAGGCTCAGGGAAGATAATTCGCTCACTATGGCTTCGACATGCGCCGGAAACATTGAGGTGATCAACTCTTTACCTGCAACTGTGAGCGATATCCGGAATTTGCGGCGATCTTCCGGAGGGCTTTCCCGTTTAATCAAGCCGCGCTTTTCCAAATTATCCAATACCACCGTAATGTTGGCGTTGCTCTTCAAGAGCTTGCTGCCAAGCTCGCTCTGGCACATGGGTCCCAGGTGGAGCAGTGCTTCCAGCACGCTGAACTGCGTCACGGTCAGCCCTGGATGGGTATCGTGAGCATGCAGCCTGGCGTTGACCGAGTCTGCTGCGCGGTTCAGCTTGATGAAGGTATTGAGAGCAAGCGTTTGTTTGGTGGTTCCAGAATAGTGTGTCGGCATATTGGTTACAGTTCTAATTATTCGATGTCGAAATAATATCATAGGGCATTTCATCTGTCAAGGGTAATTTTCAAATCAATCCAGGAAGCAGAGATGTCAAACTTGCCGCCAGGATATTTCTGATCTACAATAGGCATGCTGTGATAAGCATTCCCCTGGCTAACTGGCTGTTTGCCATCCTGTTTCTTCTGGTTTTTTTAGTGGGTGGCGTACTTCAGACCGCTTCGGCGGGCTGGGGGCTGCTGGCAACCGAAGTGCTGCTGATATTGCTCCCGCTGCTGCTGGTTTACCGGGTGCTGCGCATCCCTGTGCGCAAGGGATTTGACCTAAGCCTGCCTTCGCGCCCGCTCATGCTGTGGAGCTTGTTGAGCGGGATCGGTCTGGGGTTGTTCAGCCAATGGCTTTTAAACCTGACCGTCGTGCTGCTAGGTTATTCTCTGCCAACTCTGCCTCAACTGTACCCCCAGGATATCATCCAGGCTGCCGCCCTGGCGATAGGTTTATTGGTTGCTGCACCGGTCTGTGAAGAGATGCTGTTTCGCGGTGCAATCATGCGCGCCTACCGGCGGTGGGGTAGCTGGACGGCGATCCTCTTCAGCGCGGCCCTGTTTGCCATCTTTCACAGCAGCCTACAGCGTTTCCTGGTATTAATCCCGTTAGGAGTTCTCACAGGCTTCGTTGCCTGGCGGCTGCAATCGGTGGTAAGCAGTATGCTGCTGCATGCCGGCTATAACCTGACCGGAACATTGGCAATCCTGTTTTCCGGTCTGGGAAATCTGCAGAATATTGCGAACCCATGGTTGGCACTGCTCCCTTGGATAGGGCTCTTGATTACAGTCATTGGAATCATAAGGATCCGCGGCGAATCGAAACCCGAAATACTCGATCCCGCACCCGCGGCAGTTAAACCTCTGCGCGCGGGGTTCGGATCGTTTTCGGCATTCCTCCCATTCATTCTGGTTCTGCCATTATTCCTGATCCCCGCGGCTTCCGAGGTGATTTCTGGCAAGTACCCGGAACGGCTGGCTGACCCTGGGCTTACATTTCGTCCGGAGCGATGGTCCACCTCGCAGGAAGAACGCTTCGAACTGAGAAATATTCTAAACCAGCACGTCGGCGAGGCCGTGTGTTCCCTGATCTTGCTCGAGCGCAGCTACCACCTGGATTGCCGGGCAGAACAGGAAGCGTTCGAGGCTGAGGTACCTGGCAGCTATTTCAACATGCAACAGTCGACGAAACACTGGTCGGCAGAATGGTCGCAGGCTGACGGGCAGCTGACGGCATTCGAGAGTGTCGAGGTTCAAGGTGGAGATCGCCAGATCGTTTTACGGCTTGAGACAAGCACTCCTGAACCCGTCATGAGAATCAGCCAGACGGGTGAGCCTGATCAGCTCCTGACCCTGGATGGGTCTGAGATTCTGCCGCAGGAATGGCCCTGGCGCCTGCTGGCGCTGCCGGTTGGCTACCCATACCGGGTTAAAGCCCAGCTTGCCAGCCCGGCGCTGTGGTCACAGGAGCTGCAAAAATCCATCCCCATCGCTCAGCCAGTGCTGGTGAACGTGTCAACCTCTGAGCCGGTTGATACTCCGGCAGGACGGGTGATATGCTGGAAAGTGCAGGTTGGGAATTTTACCGCCCATTACTCTGTGGAGCCGCCTTACCGGTTGATCCGCTATAACGACGGTGTTGTGAGCTATGTAGCTCTCGGTACTGAGTAGATCGGAACGATTGTATGCCCCCTGTAACGAAATATCACTTCTCGTGGCAAAATCCATTTTTGCGCGCATCGATTTACCCATTCCGGAACGAAAAACTGCGCGACTTTCTGCTCATCTATTATGAATGCGATCTGTGGAAGAAATCTAAAAATCAACCTCCCGATCCGGTCAGGGCTGAGGAGATCCAGCATGAATATGAGCGCCTGGAGTCCATCATTGCGCAGGCAAAGTTAGACATACAGCATGCACAGGCGGCGCTCACGGTGTTGGATGCCCGTTATCGCCAGGTTCTGCAAAGCGAGCCAGCGCGGCTGCTCCAGCGCCAAAAGAACATGCTGGTTTCAAGACGGCAGGAAATCGAAGCCCGTATGCTGCCATTCGAACGGCAGGTGGATTGGTACCAGCGGTTTGCACCAGAACACCCGTATTTGCAAAAATGGGAGTTTGAGTTATCCAGGCTGGCTGCACCGATGCAGGAAGTCCTGGATGCGCTGAGCAGGGTGGAGCAGCAAATTGAGAACCTGCTTGCGGATTACTTGACCGAGCAGCGGAAATTACAAAATCAGGTCAAAAAGGCTCAAGAGATAATTGCACAGGAATCTGGGTATTTGAAGCAGCTGCCAACCCTGGGGCCATCGGGGCAGGTGAGCAGCCGGATACTGGTGCAGTGGGATGTAGCCCAGTTCCGCCGTGAACTTGAATTATTAGAACACGACGAGCTGGTGAGCAAGGTGGTTGAGCTGTTCGATGCCCAAAAAGAACGTTTTCCCATCTGGCTGCAGTATATGGTGCTGCATTTTTCCGGGATGCGCTATCGCAGTGCGCATGGATCCTGGGCGGACGTGAAAGATTTGCTCGAAATGCTGCAGATCGAACGCCTGCGGGAAGAGAACCGGGCCTCTTCGGAAGATGAAATTACTGCCGCATGCTCACAGGCGTTGGAGCTGCTGAACCAGGAAAGAATGCGGACTACTGACCGTGCCCAGGTTGAGTGGATCGATCACCAGATGATGGATTTGATGTCCTTGAACCGGCGGGCAGCCCTGCTGAAGTTCAATACACGGCGTGAGATTGAAAGAATTCACGGCTTGAGTCAGGAGGCTGCACTGCAGATGTTGAAAGACATCCATGCCGCAGATCCGTTTCCAGATTGGGTGTGGGCAGAGATTGTCAGCCGGACGGAGCTGCGCCTCGAAGTGCAGGATGAGAATTGGGAGGATCTGACAGAAGCGCAGCGGCAGGCCAAGTGGCGGCAAGAAAATTCTCGCTGGCGATCGATCATGAACATCTGGCAGAACAAGGATATAACCGGCTGGAGGAAACAGCATTGGCTGACCCTGTCATTGATCGTCAGCCGGGCGGTGTGCAATGAGATTGCCGAGCACATTCAACACCTGCGAGGCGTCAAACCGGCTGCCGGCTTAACTGCCAAGCCAACCTGGTACTTGAATTTGATGAGAAAATCACCCGAGTCCGCATTCCTGCGCCGGGCAGCGTCTGCCCAGGATTTTTTGCCAGGAACAAGCATTTTGTTCCTGGGCTGGACCGATCGTAAGCCGAATCCGTGGCAGATTGCCTTGCGACTGCCCGGAATTGACCTGCTGCCAGAGGAGATGCGACCGGTAAAGTCTGTTCGTAAGACAATCGTCAAACGCAAGGGCAGCAGCGGCAGCACATCGGATACGTGGACCTACCATGCGAGCGGCAATGAGTTTTACCGTACGATGCGACCCTTTATTCGCACCCAGGTTCCACTGCCAGAGAGTAAGCTTAAAAGCCTGAAGAAACAGGGGAAAAGCGATCAGGAAATTCGCGCCATGCGAAAAGAGAAGCTGGTTCGCGGCGAACAAATCACCGAGTGGCTGCGCTGGACACATGAAGCAACGGTCGTCGAGGTGGTTGAGCTGACCAGCGGTACGTTCGTGCTGACCTTCGAAACCGGGAAAATCGGCGTAAACTTGCGCCCGATTGGGCGGCTGCTGAATTCCTGGGATATTCTTGTTGGTTATACGCCTGCAGGTTCGATCCCGGGAGCCAGGCTGGTGGGTATGTTAGACAGAAAAAAGATTCTCGCCCGGATACAGGAAGGCAATAACGGCTAAAGGTTAATGGTGTTTTACGCAGAGCGCAGATAGCCTGTTGAATGGAGATGGCAAATCGCCACGGCAAGAGCATCGGCAGCATCATCTGGGCGGGGGATGTCTTCAAGATTTAACAGGGTGCGAACCATATACTGCACCTGGTGTTTATCCGCTCCGCCATAACCCGCAACCGCTAGCTTTACTTCCATAGGTGTATATTCTGCGACTGCAAGGCCGGCTTGCGCCATACACAGGAGCACAACGCCGCGCCCGTGCCCTACGCTCATCGCGGTGCGCACGTTGCGTTGAAAAAAAAGCTTCTCCACGGCAGCACCTTGCGGCTTGTGGAGAAGCAATATTTCGGTTAGCTGATGGTAAAGCGTCAATAATCGCTCAGAAAGCTCCAACCCAGCAGCGGTGAGGATAACCCCGTAAGCGATGGCTTCAATCGACCCATCTTCATTTTCGCGAACCAGCCCATAGCCTGTAGTGGCAGTGCCTGGATCTATCCCAATCACCACCATGATCAGGCTTCTTCAAGCTGAGCCAGCACCTCATCACTGATGCTCAGCGTGGAGTATACGCTTTGAACATCGTCCAATTCTTCCAGTGCTTCTACCAGGCGAATAACCTGGAGCGCATGGTCCGCTGGCAGCTCGGTTTCGTTATTGGGAATGAATCTCAGCTCAGCTTCTTCTGGCAGAATATGGGCGGCTTTGATGGCATCGCCGATTTCCTTAAAGGATTCAACCGGGCCGAAAATTTCGGCTGAGCCATCTGCAAAGATCACGTCATCTGCGCCCGCTTCAACTGCCAGTTCAAAGATCTTATCCATATCGTGGCCTTCGAGAGGAAAGGCGAAGTATGAGATTCTCTTGAACTGCCAGGAGACCGAACCGGCCTCGGACATGCTTCCACCCGACCGGCTGAGCAGGTGGCGTATTTCTGAAATGGTGCGGTTTCGATTATCGGTTACGCATGAAAACAGCATCGCAATGCCATGCGGACCATAGCCTTCATAGGTGATCTCAACCAGCTCGATGCTGTCTTTCGATTCGCCCGAGCCACGCTTGATCGCCCGTTCGATGTTGTCTTTGGGCATGTTGTTGGCGCGCGCTTTATCCACCGCGTAAGCCAGGCGCATATTGCTTTCTGGATCGCTGCCGCCTTCGCGAGCGGCAATAACAATTTCACGGGCCAGCCGGGTGAATAACTGGCCGCGTTTTGCGTCGGCTGCGCCTTTCTTGCGCCGAATGGTTGCCCAATGTGAATGTCCGGACATATGAACCTCTCTGTGAGTTATTGACAAAAATATTTACCAGGTCACAACTCGCCGGTAAGTGCAGATAGTGTGATTATACCATGCGGCATGTTGCGAGGTTACGCTTGCTCCTCGCCGCGAATATAGGCTTCAACCGCCTCAAGCGCCACGCTATCGCGAAATTGCTTGGGAGGTGTTTTCATGAAGTACGAGGATGGGCCAATCAGCGGGCCGCTCAAACCACGATCCAGAGCCAGTTTTGCGCAGCGGATGGCGTCAATCATAACGCCGGCTGAATTTGGGGAATCCCACACTTCCAGCTTGGCTTCCAGGTTCAAGGGGACGTCGCCAAAAGTGCGCCCTTCCATACGGATATAGCACCACTTACGATCGGTAAGCCAGGGGACGTAATCGCTGGGGCCAACGTGCACATCGGTATCTGGTAGAGCATACGGCAGCATGCTGGTAACAGCGCCGGTTTTTGAGATTTTTTTCGATTCCAGCCGCTCGCGCTCGAGCATGTTGAGGAAGTCGGTATTGCCGCCAAAATTAAGCTGGTAGGTATGTTCCAGCTTAACGCCGCGGTCAACAAAAAGACTGGTGAGCACACGGTGAACGATGGTTGCGCCCACCTGGCTTTTGACGTCATCGCCAATGAGAGGCAAGTTTCGCTCGCGGAAGCGACGCGCCCAGTATTCCTGGCTGGCAATGAAGACAGGTATGCCGTTCACGAATGCGCAGCCGGCCTCCAGCACCTGTTCTACGTACCATTTAGTCGCCATCTCTGAACCGACAGGCAGGAAGTTGATTACAACGTCAGTTTTGGTTTCTTTCAGGATTCCTACGATATCTGCGGTGGGTCCAGGGGCTTTCTTTAAGATCTGCTGCAGGTACTTTCCCAAACCATCATGGGTCATCCCGCGTTCCACGGGTAAATTCATAAAGGGGACATCTACAAATTTGTAGGTATTGTTGGGGTAGGCATAAATTGCCTCGGAGAGATCTTTTCCTACTTTGGTATCAACAACATCGAAGGCTGCAGTGAACTCGATATCGCGAATATGATACCCACCCAGATTCACATGCATAATGCCCGGGATTTGTTCATCATCCTTGGCATTGCGGTAGTAATGCACTCCTTGAACCAGGGAGGATGCACAGTTACCGATGCCGATGATGGCGACGCGAACTTTCTTGCTACTACTCATTGAATGCTCCTTTGTTCACAATATCAATGGCTCATCAGAATTGTATCATTGTGTTGAAAGAATGCCGAAAATAAATGCAAGGTAATCGTGAAGCCGTTGTAGGCCTATGCTATAATCCCGAGCAGTTCAGGCGCTGCGTATACCGAGATGGTCAACCGTAACAGTCCTCAGATGAGTGTCAAGCTGAATCACCTGTTGAAACTCAGCAGGCAATTAAACGCAGATATCGAGCTTGAACCATTTCTGCAGATACTGGTCGAGAGCATATGCGATCTGACCGAAAGTGAATCCGGGTCCCTATTTCTGTTCGAGGCAGAAACCGGCTTACTCAAATTCGTTGCCTCGCCTCGATCTTCGAGAAATAAACTCAAACAAATACGCGTCCCGCTGGAGCACAGTGTAGCTGGAGAGGCGTACACCAACCGTAGACCTGTCATCGTACAGGATGCCCGTGATGATGACCGCATTTTTCGCAGTGTCGATCAAGAATTGTCCTTCGTTACCCGCTCGATTATCGCGGTGCCCATCACGTACCGGCAGGAATCATTGGGGGTATTGGAAGCTGTAAATAAACTCGGTGATGCTCAGTACGGCGAAGGCGACGTCATGATTCTAGAGACATTAGCCTCGTATGCGGGCACATACCTGTTCAATTCCATCTTGTATGAAGAGGCGCTGCAGGCAACACAGGCGCTGGAGGAGATGGAGAAGAAGAAATCCGATTTCCTCGCCATTGCCTCTCATGAACTGCGCACCCCGCTGGGCTTGATCGTCGGGCACGCCAGTTATCTGCGTGAGATGGCTGATTTGGGCGAGCAGTACAGCGCTCAACTGGATGTAATCTTGCGCAGCGCAATGCACATGCGAAAGCTAATCGAAGACATGGCAAACACGCACCTGGCAGCTTCCCCTCGCAGCCGGCTGAAGCGGAAATCATTCTCGATCAATCAGTTGGTAAACGACGTTGTAAGCTCCTTCATGGACCAGGCTGTCCAACAGAAAATATCCATGCGAGCGGATGTGCCCGCTCAAGATATTATGATCCAGGGCGACGATGATAAATTGGCGATTGCACTGGGGAACTTGCTGAAGAACTCACTGATGTACAGCGGGCTGGGTGGGCATGTGCTGGTGAGGGTGGAGACGCTGCCGGGTTTTTCCAAGGTTTCGGTCATCGATGATGGCATCGGGATCCCGGCAAAAGACTTGCCGCATATCTTCGACAGGTTCTACCAGGTGGAATCCCATCTCAACCGGCGACATGGCGGTATAGGACTTGGTCTATCGGTAGCCAAGGTGATGGTGGAAATGCACGGGGGACAGATCTGGGCCGAGAGTGTGGAGAATAAGGGCAGCAATTTTACCTTCTTGATTCCGAGTGAGGTCGATCAAGCCGGAATTGGATCTCGAATCTTTGCCACATAGGCTACTTGCCAAAGCGGGGTGGGTCGGTTATAATTTCTGCGCTTGAACGGGGCGTGGCTCAGTCCGGCTAGAGCGCACGGTTCGGGTCCGTGAGGTCCGCGGTTCAAATCCGCGCGCCCCGACAGGTGTCGACAACCCCTGCTACCATGGTGGCAGGGGTTGTTCATTTCTTTATCACAGCCACGCTCAACAAACTGGCTCAGACGTCATGATTTATGATTCCCCATACCCTGTCGGCGGAATCCTGCCAGGAGAACTGGCGGGCACGCTGCCGCCCTTGTTCGCCAAGATATGTGCTCAAGGCGCGATCATTCAGACATTTGTGAATATGGGAGGCTAGGGTGGCGCTGTCTGCCGGCTCGAAAAGCAGACCAGCATCGCCGATGAGCTCAGGCAGGGCACCGGCGCGGGAAGCGATGACCGGTATTCCACAGGCCATTGCCTCCAACGCTGTCAGCCCAAAACCTTCTTCGAGCGAGGGTAAAACCAGCAGGCTCGCTCGGGCATATAACCCTGGTAAGTCAGAATCTGGGAAGTAGCCGGTAAATATGACTCGCTCGCTCTCATGCGGTAGGGCAACTTTTCGGAAGGCTCTGCCGGGCATACCGGCGATCAGCAGGATCACTTCGGGATTTCCGCCTCTGATCGTTTGCCAGGCTTTCAGCAGCGCACCGATGTTCTTGCGCGGTTGGATAGAACCAACAAATAAAATATAGCGCTCAGGTATCCGGGTGAGCGGATGCGGGGCAAGAGGGCTGAATCTGGCTGTATCCACTCCGCCGGGCACAACGATTACTCTATCCGCTGATAATGAAAAACGGCCGATCACCCGATCACGCACGTATCGAGACGGGACAGCGACGCCGTGCACAGACTTCACCAACCTTGGGATTAAATACTGGTACCAGAGGGCAAACAGAGGGTTGAACCACTCGGGGTGCTCTAGTGGTGCAATGTCGTGCAGGGTGAGAACCTGGTTGGCGACCGTGAGCGGACCGGTATTTGCAGGAGACCAAAGCCGCTCACCAGGCTGGATGGCGCCCGGTAGAATAAACTGCTCCCAAAATTGCCCTCGGATTCCAGCGCTGTACTTCTCAGGGGTGACCAGACGAACTCCGGGTTCGAGACGTTCAACTATCTCACGGCTGTACCGCTCTACACCCGTCACAGGCCTGGTAGTAAAACGACCATTAATTACGGGTTTCATTGACTTTCGCCTGTGATGCCCATAAACCGAGCAAAGCCGCCAACAGCAGTCGTCCTGGAGCTAGAGTCCAGAGATAATGATCAAACAGCCCGGTGCAGGCTACCCCGAACAAAGCTGCTGATAGGAGTATTTGAATCTGGCTGCGGGCTCGCCAGGACTGGTGCATGACGATCACAATGAGGCCGAGAACGATCACCAACCCTACCAAACCCAATTCGCTTAGAGCGAGCAGGGGAATGTTATGGACTGGCTCGATCTGGTAAAAGCTGGCTACATGCCTGGAGAGTGCCAGGGAGAAGCCGCCAACGCCTACCCCCAGAATGGGCCGCTGGCTGATCATCTCCAGGCTGCGGAGCACCAACCAGTTGCGCGTGTAGGTCGAGACCTGTTCGGCGGCTACCTGTTGACCCCCCAGCCGGGTGGAGAACAGGTTGCCCAAAGGGATGATCAGCACAGCCACCACCAATACGCCAGTGCTTAGCACCATCACCAGCTTTCTGCGTTCGAGTCTGCGGAAATGGTAAAGCAAGGTTGAAGCGAGCATTAACCCTCCCAGCCAGGCGCTGCGCGAAAACGACAGCGTAATGGTGATGGTCGATATCGATACCAGAAGCGGTAGGAGCCAGGGCCAACCGCGTGAAGAAAAAATCCAGGGAAGGGAAGCTGCAAACATTGCCAGTGCAAAGCCTCCCAGGATATTCGGATGTGGCAGCGTCCCATAAGCTCGCAGCCAGCGTTCACCATCTGCGAGCTGAACCACACTGGCGCCGCGTACCGCAGGGATCAGGGAACCGGGCCATTCCAACCCCGGCAGCCGGGCGTTCACGGTGGATTGGGTGACGAACTGAACACTGGCGACCGAGAATTGTAGGAACAGTGCGGCAACGCAGCCTATCCCGAACCAGTGCCATGCCTGCGGAGTGGATCGAAGCGATAGGAATAGCCCATAGGCAAGCCAACTGTGTAAACTCACGTACAAAGCTGTGCGCCAATCCGCAGACCAGAGCACACTCAGAGTCATAAACGCCAGCAGCGCAATGAGCCAGCCGTCGATCGTTTTGAATGAACTGACCAGATCGTAGCGTGTGATTTTTGGAAGGGAGAAAGCACGCGCAGGAATGCGCGGGATAAGCCAGGCGAGAATCGCAATAACGGCAAGACCGTCGCTTAGAAAAAACAAAGCATCGCTGTATGTAAAATAAATGCGCGCATGCGTGGCCGCGAACAACTGGCGAAAGTACCACAGCGTTAATGACAGCGGCAGCAGAGCAACTGCAAATGCTTGCACCCAGACCAGGACCCGGGCAGACGTTTGCGGGAGATAGCGCTGCAGCGCCAGGGCTGCGGATATCGAAAGGGCTGCCAGGGGGAAAACACCCCAGGCAAAGGAATCGATAGGTTTGGTTGGAGGATGCTGGATTGGTACAGGTTGCACTGCTGCCGGATTTTCCCAAACCTGAACACCATTCGATAGGCTGGTCACCCATCTCCAGCCATTGCGGCTCAGGATAGGAATATAGGCGCGCATATTGACAAATCCCCACCGCACTCCGCGCAAACCGGATTGCTGCAGTACCGGATCCAAACGGCCCAGGCCATTGCGCACCCAGTAAGCAGTGTCGATTTGTCCGACACCGCTGCTGCGGAGTTCTGGCAGAGTGCGCGCGGTGTGGTAGCTGCCGTCCATCGTTGTGGCAGGAGTCAGGCGGGAGAGATATGCAAGCTGGTCGCCCAAACCAAAGGTCAGGTAGCGCCAGCCTTGGTGCTCTGCTTGTGCCAGAAAATCAACGATCGGCTGCATATTCAATTGAGTTGGTTGGGTGGGCATCCAGGTAGGGATCAGCCCGATGAGCAAGGCGATAAAGATTGCCACTGCCAAAAAGCCGCGATGCAACGTCATTATCAGGTGCCCGGTGTGCGGTTTACGAGGCGCATGCACCCAGGTCGCCAATTTCCGGCGAAAATCAACGGCGAAGACACCAAAATACGGCAGCAAAAGCAGTGACGCCCACAAAGCGAAACGGTCGAAGGTCAACCAGGTCCAGGCTTCGCCAAATAACAGGCGCGGCAAGGGGGTCGTGCCTCCAAGCCCGAGAATGAACAGGCCGGCAAATGCCGCAGCTACTCCCCGCGAAAGTTTGCCCCGGCCAATCCACGGCAAGAGCGGGATCAAAGGGATGAGCAAGCCATACACGGGTAAGAAAAAAAGCACAAAGGCCAGGGATTCCTGGAAAAAATTGCTGCGAGAGAGATGGTCGATGGGTGTCTGCAGGCTTTGCTGAGCGCCCCACTGCCAGAAAGGAAAAATAACCAGCCAACTCGCAGCGGCTGCCAGCACGCCTACGACTGCCAGGCGCGTAAAAACAGTACGCCGGCTGGCCTTCTTTTTATACAGTATCTGCAGGATCGCTGCGCCTGCCAGCCACGGAATCGCTAAAAGCGTCGCGTGGTGGGCAGCCATCATCGCCGCGAACAAGGATACCGCCACTGCCGCAGTGAGAGGCGCCCCATCCCTGATGAAATGCACCAGCGCTGCAATCGCAAACAAGGCTCCCAGCAATGCTGCCAGCGTTGGCAGCTGTCCAAAGACATGTGCGCTTAAGAAAAGAGAAGGCAGCAAAGCGGACGCATATGCGGCATAGCTGCTGGCATCCCGCCCAGCAAAGATGCGGCAGAATGCATATACTGCCGAGGGATAGGCGCTCAAGACCCCCCATAGCACCAGGGCAAAGCCGGCATCCACACCGGTGATTCGACCGATCAGTGCGATCAACTGGTGCAGGAGGGGTGGGTAGGAGGTGACCGTAAATCCGGTGTACCAGCGGGTTTCCCACAACGACCACCAATCTTGCAGATAGTGGTCAGCAAAGAACATATGGTGATAAGCATCGTAGCTGAGGCGGTAGCGGGCCGTCAAAATCAATAAGCCGTGCAGGCTGAACGCAAGCAGAGTGGCTTTAAGCACCCGACGAGGCATCAAGAGGCCTCCAGGCTGACGCCAGCGGGGAGCTGGAGGCGTGAGGTGCGACCGCGGATTTCCAGGGCATGGTTGAATGCCTGGAGGTACGCCCGGCAGGTATCCTGAGGATGGTGGCGCTGGATGACCTGAATATTGCCCATCGCCTGCCTGGCGCGCAGCTCTCTCGAATCGAGCAGCTGTTTAATCGCCTTTATCAATCCCTGCACATCGCCAGAACGAAACAGATTCACGCTCAGTTGATTCTCTTTAATCGACGCGACGGTCTCTGCCAGATCGGATGCCACCATTGCTCGCCCCCAAGCCGCCGCCTGCCACACCACGCTCGACGATCCTGTCGATGCCTGGTAGGGGAGCACAACGATCTGGCAGCTCTCGAATATACTTCGCACCTGTGCTTCGCCGACCTGACCTAACCACCGAATACCCTGTGGGTGCCGGGAAGTGTTTTTCACCTTTTCCAGGTAGCCCGGAAAGCGTATGTGTTCTGCGCCTGCGATTGTCAGCCTCAGCGCAGGGTAAGAGCGTTTCAGCTCAGAAAATGCAGACAGAAGCACTTCAAGGCCTTTGAATGGCGCCAGGGTAGTGAAGAAAAGCAGCTCGGGCTGGTTAGATTCGGGCAGTAGTTCTGGAGAGTGATAGGAGCCGAGCGGAATGTGCATGAAGTGATTGTTGCTGAAGCGTGATCTTAGCCAGTCGAGATAGCGTTTGAGGGTGACGCAGGTGACATCTGCGCGTGTGGCAAGGGTTGTCAATAATCGCGCTCCGCTGCGAGCCAGGGCGCCGCCGGGTGCTTTGAGCGAACGAAGATCGCTCAGCTCCGGAACCTCATGCAGGGTGACGACAGCAGGTATTCCCATGCGCCGGGTCAGGAAGACGCTGTAATATCCTGACAAATTTGCCATCGGGACTCGCCCAAAGACGCTGGCGCCGATGTTGAACCACGCCAGGTCTGGCTGCAAGCTCCTCAAACGGGCGGCGATGCTAAAGCCCGCATTCCATCGATCGTGCTCCCACCCTTGCTGCGCGTGGATCACAGGCGGAAGACTCTCACCGGCGGTGTAGGTCTGGTGAGGAGTCAAAATCGTGATTTGAGAAAAGACGCCAGAGGCTGCAAGTAGGCGGCTGACGTGAAAACCGTACTGTCCGATCCCGGTAATTTTCGGTGGGTAAGGGGTTACAATTGCCAGCCGCATGGCGTAAAATAGGGAGGTATATCTGACAAAATCGAGTAAATTAGGGTATATTTTTCCGGTCTATAATACTACAAAGCAGGCAGTCATCGATGAATTTAGAAAAGGCGATCTTATTGACAGTTACGTATGCGGATATTTTCAATTACCCGCTTACTGTGAATGAGATGCACCGCTACCTGATTGGGCAGACGGCAGCGATTGAGGAAGTATACGCATCTGCGTGCAAAATGGCTTCATTAAACCAGGTGGGTATATATTTTCACCTGTCTGGCAGGGGAGAGATAATTGCTTGCCGAGAGCGGCGAGCGCGTGCTTCAGCCCTGCTCTGGCAGAGCGCTCTCGCATATAAACACCTGTTGGCGCAAATTCCTTATGTACGTATGCTGGCGATCACGGGTTCATTGGCGGTGAACAACAGCGATCAGGATGATGATATTGATCTGCTGGTGGTCACGGATCCGGGTCGTTTGTGGATGTGCCGGGCTATGATGATGCTGGTCGTGCGCTATGCTCTATTAAGGGGCGTCAGGTTATGCGCGAATTACCTGGTCAGCACACGCTCCCTTGAATTTCCTGACAAAAACTTGTACGCAGCCCATGAGCTGGCTCAAATGGTGCCGCTTACCGGATTGGAGATCTACGATGAGATCTGGCGGCAAAATGCATGGGTACAGGCGTATCTTCCCAATGCTTCCGGGGCTCTGCTATCACCTGTCCGTCAGGATGAGGCTGACCAGCGCATGCCCCTGCGTGCATTTCTGGAAGCAGCCTTGCGCCATCCGGCTGTAGATCGTGTCGAAAGCTGGGAAATGAATCGGAAAATCGCCCGCTTTTCACGCGAGCAGAGAGGCAGCCTGGAATCCGGATTTTCGGCAGATTACTGCAAAGGGCATGCTCACCGCCACCAGCAGCGCACGGGGGCGGCTCTGGCGGAACGGCTGAAAATCACCTCCATGGAGGCCGGCCGGTGACGCAGGTCTTACTCGGGCAGTCCTATTTCCTGCGCTTTGATCCAAAGCTGTGGCAAGCCGTGCAGCCGTACCCTCCTTTGGGCACGATGTACGCGGCCAGCTTTTTGAGAGAGCGTGGATATTCCGTGGCGCTCTTCGATGCCATGTTGGCTGAGTCTGAAGAAGAATGGGCAGAGGCGTTGGATAAGTATCACCCCCAATTTGCCGTACTTTTCGAAGACAATTTTAACTATTTATCGAAAATGTGTTTACTGCGCATGCGCCAGGCGGCATTTTGTATGATCCACATGGCGAAGCAGCGCGGCTGCAAGGTGATCTTGTGCGGAGCCGATGCGACCGATCATGCCGATGCCTACCTGAAGCAAGGCGCAGACTTCGTTTTACTCGGCGAAGGAGAAGGAACGCTGGTCGAGCTTCTGGGGTGGCTGGAGGGCAGGTCTGAAAAGCCGCTCGAGCAAATCCTGGGGTTAGCGTATACCGGTGAGAACGGTGTTGTAGCGCGTACCGCGCGCCGCGCGGATATCCGTGATCTGGATGCGCTGCCATTTCCCGCATGGGATCTGGTGGATGTGCCCGCCTACCGCAAGATCTGGCTGGACAAGCACGGATATTATTCGATGAATATGGTTACCACGCGCGGCTGTCCATTTCACTGCAACTGGTGCGCCAAGCCGATATGGGGACAGCGTTATAACTCGCGCAGCCCGCAGGATGTAGTCGCAGAAATGAGCTGGCTGAAAGAAACCTACCAGCCCGATCACATCTGGTTTGCCGATGACATATTCGGTCTGAAGCCCGGGTGGTTGAGACGATTTGGTGAGCTGGCATCAGAAAAGCAAGCGCAAATCCCCTTCAAGTGTCTCAGCCGTGCGGATTTGCTTATTCGTCCGGGAGAAGTGGACGCTTTGCGCATAGCCGGGGCACAGACGGTGTGGTTAGGGGCTGAGTCAGGGTCGCAAGAAATTCTGGATGCAATGGATAAGGGCACGCGAGTAGAACAAATCCGAGAAGCCGCTCGCTTGCTAAAATCCGTAGGAATTCGCGCCTGCTTTTTCCTGCAGTTTGGGTATCCCGGGGAGACCTGGACGGATATCCAGAAAACCATGCAGCTGGTGTGGGAGGAAATGCCAGATGACATCGGCATCTCCATCTCATACCCCATGCCGGGAACCAGGTTCTTTGAGGCGGTCAGTCTCCAGATGGGAGACAAACAAAACTGGCAGGATTCCAGTGACCTGGCGATGCTGTACCATGGAACCTTTTCCACAGAATTCTATCGCCTGCTGCACCGCAGGGTTCACAGCGAATTCCGGGCACGCCAGGCCTGGCGTGGGTTGAGAAAGCGGCTCAACGGACAGCAGGCTTTACGATGGCTGTATCACTCGCTCAGGCTGCCATATCTACGCTGGCGGCTGCACCGTTTGCAAAGAGTGCAAAACCAGGTGTTTCGTATGCGACACCTGCCGCAGGAGCAGGCAGCCCAACCGACGCCTCAAGAATAGTAATGCAAACCTCGAATGATGTGATTGCTGAAGCATTTTCGCGAACGGCTGCTCGTTATGACGCCTTCGCCCAGGATCACCCTCACCTGGCACGTTTACGCAGCAAAGTTTACGCGCATATCGAGCAGGTGCTGCCAGCAGGAGCGCGCATCCTGGAATTGAATGCCGGCACGGGTATCGATGCGCTTGAGCTGGCTCGAAGAGGCTACCAGGTGCATGCCACCGACATCTCTGCCGGAATGCTGGCACGCGCCCGAACGAAAATCGATCAATTCCAGCTAAATCACAAGGTCAGTTTGCAGCAGTGCTCGTTCACCGATCTGCACCTGGTGGAGGGCGCTCCCTATGACGCGGTTTTCTCCAACCTGGGCGGACTGAACTGCATCCCTGATCTGTGGCCTGTGATTCGCGAGTTGGATCACGTTCTGCAGCCTGGCGGCACGCTTACCTGGGTGTTGATGCCGCCTGTCTGTCTGTGGGAGATGGCGGAGGTGCTGCGCGGCAACTTTCGCCTCGCTTTCCGGCGTTTCCACCGCGGCGGTGTCATGTCTCACCTGGAGGGTTTGACCTTTCCGGTGTATTACTACTCTCCCCGGCGAGTGCTGGATTGGCTTGACGCTGATTTTGAGCTGGTGAAGCTTGAGGGGCTATCGGTGATTACACCCACTGCCGAAAGTAAGAACTTTGCAAAACAGTATCCAGGCATTTACCGCCTTCTTTGCTGGTTGGACGACCGGCTTAGCCCTCTCCCGCCGTGGTGGGGATGGGGAGATTTTTTTATCGTGACGATGCGCTATAAGGCAAACCCAAAAATATGAATTTTCCCAATTACCCGGCAAAGACCAGTGCCCCATCGATTCTGAGGGCAGAAGATATCGTTGCCTACCGGGCGCGTTTGGGGCGCATGCCGGATCTGCATGCCCCCAAAGGTGCCTTATTCTGTCTGGAGAGAGGCCTGCCGCAGCGCATGCGCTGGCGTGTTCCCGTGCGCAGTGCCGGCAGCATGAACGCCGAAGTATACGAGACGAAGCGCACCAGGTCTCCTGTGGCGATAATGACCAATTTTGGTGGGGGGTCGCCAATCGTCGTGGAATTGGCTGAAGAATTGGCTGTCATGGGTATTCGCAAGATGGTTTTGATGACCTGGGGAGGTGCGCTCCAGCCGGACTTGAAACCTGGAGATATCGTGGTTTGCGATCGGGCTGTTCGTGACGACGGTGCTTCGCATCACTACTTGCCGGCTGAAAAATATATACAGGCTGACTCGCAGCTGGTGGATCAGCTTGAAGCCGCCATCCGGAAGCGCGGCGCGGCTTGCTCCATAGGAGCTACCTGGACGACAGATGCACCCTACCGGGAAACTGCCGAGGAGATCCGGCAGTACCAATCCGAGGGTATACAGACGGTGGAGATGGAATCGTCGGGGTTGTTCACTGTTGGGCGAGTGCGCGGTGTGCAAACAGCCTCGGTCGTCGTCATCATGGACAACCTGGCGAGCCTGACCTGGCAGGTTCCCGAGCAGTTGGATCAGATTCAACGCTCATTGGAATTGGTATATCAGGCGGCGATCAGTGTGCTGGGGGAGTCTTGAGCAGATGAATGGAATGTTCACGTTCGCTTGCCCGCGCTGCCTTGGCGATCTGGAAAGCGTCGAGTCGGGAGTCCTGCGTTGTTCTCGCGATGAGATGGAGTACGAATGCCGGGATGGTATCTGGCGGTTCATCCTTCCTGAGCGGATGTCTCACTTTGAACCCTTTGTAAAAGATTACGAGAGCATTCGCAGACAAGAAGGGCGTGGGGCCGAATCACCTGAATACTACCGGGCATTGCCCTACCGGGATCTAAGCGGGAAACGATCTGCTGATTGGCGCATACGGGCTGCCAGCTCCCGGGTATTGCTCAAGCAGGTCGTGGCGCCAATGGAGGCCCGGCTGAAGCGTGCGCTGCAAATCCTTGAATTGGGGGCGGGAAATGGTTGGCTCTCTAACCGGCTCTCACAGCGCGGCCATCAGGTGGCGGCTTTGGATCTGGCTGTGAATGATTTTGATGGATTGGGTTGTTATCGCTTTTATGAGAGCAGGTTTACACTATTGCAGGCGGAATTCGACCGGATACCGTTTCGTCTGGAATCTGTGGACATGGTGATCTACAATGCATCTTTCCATTATTCCGAGGATTACCACCAAACGCTGGCCCAAGGGCTGCGAGTAATGCGGCAAGACGGCTTTGTAGTTATCCTGGATACCCCGGTCTATCACCAATCCCGCAGCGGAGCGCAGATGGTACAGGAGAGGCAATCGGCTTTCCTGCAAGCGTATGGATTGCGATCGGATGCCTTGCACAGCGAGAATTACCTGACCTATGAACAATTAGGGCTGGTAGGAAAAAGATTGCAGATGCAGTGGAAAATCTTGACCCCATTCTATGGTTTTCGCTGGGTATTTCGTCCCTTCCTCGCCCGCATCCTAGGGCGGCGAGAACCGGCAAAATTTCACGTCATCGTTGGCAGGACTAGTCCGAATGATCGCCCAATCACCCCTCTGTGATGAACCCGATCATGCTTATAGTTGATAGTAAATAGACTGGAAATCGCTATGATTCTATTAAGGATCGTGTGATCAGACTTATTCTGTCGTGGAGGCGAATCGATGAAGAAACATCTGATATTAATTGCAGTTTTCATTATGGCGCTGGTTGTTTTGAGCGGCTGCGGGCCGAAGAGCGTTGATCTCTCAGTAGAGATGACCGATTTCAAGTTCGACCCTGATACCTTCACAGTGCCTGCCGGTTCCACGGTGAATTTAGAGATGCACAATATGGGCTCTCTTGAGCACGAGTACGTGATCATGATATTCGGGAAAGATGCAACCATCCCCTTCGATGATGACGATGAGCCAAACGTGTACTGGGAGCACGAGTTAGAAACAGGCGAAGAGGAAACGGTAACATTCACCGCCCCGAGCGAGCCAGGTGAGTACAATGTTGTGTGCGGGACTGCGGGCCATCTTGAGGCCGGGATGCGGGCGACCTTAATTGTAACCCCGTAGAAATTCGAAGAACATTCGCATATATTCTCCTTTGCACCACCACCGAGCGTTCACCGGTGGTGGTGCTTTGGTTGTTTGAAACCTGAGGAAAGTTTAGACGTATAATGAAATAGCCGGGCATCTGGGTGGGGCTCTCGGAAATTGCTTCGTATGAGTGGGAGGCAGTATGCGTAATATTTTCAAACGGAAAGAACGCAGCAGCAATGGGGTGGAGTTCGAAGAAGGCGAGGTTATTCAACTGCGTGGGATTTACAAGACATTCAGCAATGCCGCCGGTGAGTTTCCGGTGCTCAAGAACATCAACGTACGCTTTTTTGGCGGCGAATTTATCGGTATCATTGGTAAGTCTGGGAGCGGGAAATCTACGCTGATCAATATGATCACCGGCATCGACCGGCCGACTACGGGCGGCGTTTATGTGACCAGGCAAGCGGTACACGAGATGAACGAGAACCGGCTGGCGCGTTGGCGCGGCCTGCAGATGGGGATCGTTTTTCAGTTCTTCCAACTGCTGCCAACATTATCGCTGGTGGAAAATATCATGCTGCCGATGGATTTTTGCCGGGTGTACCCTTCCAGGCAGCGGCGCAAAAAGTCCATGGAGCTGCTGGAGCTGGTAGATATGCAAGAGCATGCGCGTAAACTGCCCTCGGAAATTTCTGGTGGGCAGCAGCAGCGGGTGGCAATTGCCCGCGCCCTGGCAAACGACCCTCCCATTTTGCTTGCCGATGAACCCACCGGCAACCTGGATTCGGTGACCGCCGAGGTGATCTTTGGTATTTTCAAGCAGCTGGTCAGCGAAGGTAAAACGGTGGTGATGGTCACACACGATTCCAGCCTGGCGAAGCGCGTCAACCGCACCGTGCTGCTCGCAGATGGGCAGATCGTAAGTGAGTATATCGCCCGGGCGCTGCCTCAGCTCACCATGCAGCAGATGCTAAAGGTTACTAATTTGCTGCAGGCGAAAAAATACGAACCGGGGGCTGTCATCTTGAGCCAGGGGGCTGAGCCCGATCAATTCTTTATAGTCACCAAGGGCAGGGTTGAGATCGCCCTGCAGCGTCCCGGCGGCTCCGATGTTGTGGTTTATCGTCCAGGAGTTGGCGATTACTTCGGCGAAATTGAGCTGATGCGCGGTGGAATGAACCTGGCAACCGCTCGGGCCGGCGCTGAGGGAGCGGTCGAACTGGTCGCGCTTGACAAGGAATCGTTCGTGGAATTACTGCAAGAATCTGAAGAGACGCGTGATGCCCTGAGCACGATCGTTTCAACAAGGCTGGCTGAGAATCTGCGTACCCGCCAGGAGCGGCAGGCATGATCGCCCCTCGTTGGAAAAAGATCCTCAAGGATCTGTTCAGCTACAAGCTGCGTACCGTGCTGGTTGTATTGACGATCGGGGTGGGGGTTTATGCGATCGGGATTATCAACAGCTCGCTCGAATTTATTATGATGGATATGGAGGCGGATTACCAGTCCTCTAAGCCGCACGATGCAGTTATATATTCTGATCCTTTCGAAGAAGAAGATATCAACAAGCTGCGCAGCATCGAGGGCGTGGATGATCTGGATGCTCGCAGCAGCGCTTCAGTCACCTTGAATCTGCCCCAGGATAAGAAAACTCAGGCTGTTGTTACCGGCATACCCTCCCCAGAGAAAATTCGACTGGACCTGCTCAGCCCGGCAGAGCCTGGAACCATCCCTCCCCTGGGAAAGCATGAAGTATTTGTGGAATATTCCGGGGCGAATGCCCTGAATATCAAAAAGGGAGACTTGTTGAACCTGACGCTCCTGGACGGATACCGCCGGCAGGTGCGGGTTGCGGGGTTGATCCGCGACGTCAATGCCCTTCCATATGTCTTCAGCTTGCAAGCGACCCTCTACTCTGACCTTGATACGGCTGCCTGGTTGGGCGGAACGGGCGAACTCGACCAGCTGTTGGTAGCGGTTACCGGCGACCCGCGGGATGAGGCGCATGTCGAAAGCGTGTCTAACCGGGTGGCTGAGAAATTAGAAGACAGCGGCAGGCAGGTATACTTCACACGCATATTTCAACCGGGCAGGCATTTCGCCAGCGATATCACACAATCTCTGGGGATCTTCCTGACATTATTAGGGAGTCTATCGGTTCTCTTAGGAGCCTTTCTCATCATCAACGCCATTTATGCCTTGCTCAACCAGCAAGTCCGCCAGATTGGTGTAATGAAGGCGATTGGCGCCAGCCGAGGACAGTTGATCGGGATGTACCTGCTGATGTTGGTTATCTTCGGTATTCTCTCGTTGTTGATTGCCGTGCCATTATCTGCCTCGCACGGGTATGCAGCCGCCCAAGGGACAGCCGAGTATCTAAATTTTCGGATTGGCCCTTTCCGGGTATCTGAAAATACAATCAAGCTGCAGGTGATCGTGGCTTTGGGCGTACCGATACTGGCGGGCTTGTTCCCAGTACTGCGTGCGACGCAGACCACGATTCGCGAGGCGCTGGGGAGTTATGGCATCCAGGGAGGCAAATTTGGGAATAATTTCATCGATCGCCTTGTAGAATTGGTGCGCTTCTTACCAAGACCGCTGTTGATTTCTCTGCGGAATACCTTTCGCCGAAAAACTCGCCTGCTGCTGACGCTTTCAGGGCTGACACTGGCGGGTGCGATGTTTATTGCGGTCATGAACCTGCGCGGGTCGATGAATGCTGCCATTGATGACAGTCTGGGCTACTTGCTCTCCGATGTCAATGTCGCCTTTGCAGGGTATTACCGCATGGATGAGCTGCAGCCGATTTTAGACAGAATTCCCGAAATTAGCTACTACGAAAGCTGGGGGATACAAACCGCGGACTTACTGATTCCTGGTGATACCGTCTCCACCCAGGTGCTCATTTTTGCGCCTCCAGCCGGTTCACATATGATCGAGCCGACGCTTACCTCTGGACGCTGGCTGCTGCCTGGTGATACAAATGGAATCGTGATAGGCAATCACTTGCTGGCAGCGAGGCCTGAATTAAAAGTGGGTGACGAGGTTGAGATAAAGCTCAGCAACGGTAAAAGCTCTCATTGGATTATCGTGGGGACTTACGTATTGGCAGGAAACGTAAATCCGCCAATTGTTTATGCAAATTCGGATCATCTGGCGGCGGCTTTGAGTCAGGTAAACAAAGTTAGCCAGCTGCGCATTCAAACCACTGATCACGACCTGGCTACACAACAGCGAGTAGCGGATGCACTGGAGCATGAGTTCGAAAAGGCTGATGTCCAGGTGAGCCAGGTGCTCACGGGTGAGGTGGTCACCCGCCAGAATACCGCCCAGATCGACCTGCTGGTCATATTTATGATCGTTATGGCGGGGCTTGTTGCGCTGGTGGGCGGATTGGGCCTGGCAAGCACAATGAGCATGAACGTCATCGAGCGTACTCGTGAAATTGGCGTTGTGCGCGCCATTGGAGCGGGGAACGGGGACGTGATGCAGCTGGTGATTGTCGAAGGAGTGCTGATCGGCTTGATCAGTTTTATCCTGGCGGGGATATTCGCCATCCCGATTGGGATGGCATTGACAAACTTGATTGGCATCGCCATTTTACAAACCCCTCTGGATTTTGTCCTAGCTGCCGAGGGGTATGTGATCTGGCTGGGCGTGGTGATTGTATTATCTGCATTGGCAAGCTTCGCGCCGGCGCGCAGCGCATCGCGCCTCACCGTGCGGGAAGTATTGGCCTATGAATAAAATCAGGAGCTGAAAATGAAAAGAAAAACCTTCGTTGTGATAAGCATTATCCTGGCAACCGGTCTGCTGCTGGTATCTTGCCAGGGGTTGGGCAGCACGCCTACAGCAGAACCAGGCGCCACACAGGTGCCGCTGGCGGTTTTGGATACTACACTGGTGGTGGAGGGCCGTCTGGTGCCGAACGAGACCGTACAGATCGCCTTCAACAGCTCGGGCGAGGTAGCCGAAGTGCTGGTTGAAGAAGGCGCTGTGGTGGAGAGCGGGCAGGTGCTTGCCAGGCTGGGCAACCGGGAGACATTGGAGAGCAGCCTGGCAAACGCACGATTAGAGCTGGCGGCAGCCGGGCAAGAGCTGCTGACCTCTGAACAGGCGCTTCAACAGCTCTCCAAAGACCTGCCCGAAGCACAAAATGCCGCTCTCCAGGCAGTCACATCTGCCAGGGACGAACTGCGGGATGCCGAACGCAGGTTGAATGCTTTGAGCACACCGGCGCAGCAGTTCGACATCGACGAAGCCAGGGCCAACCTGGCTCTGGCGAAGAAAGCACTAGAAGATGCTCAAGAGGATTACGAGCCGTATGCCAACAAACCTGAAGATAACCTGGTGCGAGCCGCTTATCTCAGCCGCCTGGCATCTGCCCAGAGGAGCTACGACGCCGCTGTGCGCCTGGTGAATAACCTGACAGGGATTTATACCAATGATTTCGACCAGGCTCAGGCTGAGGCGGAGGTAGAAATAGCCCAGGCGCGGTTTGACATTGCCAAGCAGGAATACGATCTGCTGCAGCAGGGGCCAGACCCGGATGATGTCGCCTTACTGCAGGGGCGCATCGAAACTGCAAAACAGCGCATCGAAGCTGCCAATTCCGGTATCCGGGCAGCCGAAGCTGCATTGAACAACCTGGAGCTCAAGGCGACGATTGATGGTACGGTTGTTGAGCTGGACCTCATCCCGGGGCAGCGCATCACCCCGGGAACGCCGGTCGCCAGGATTGCCGACTTCTCGCAATGGTATGTGGAAACAGACAACCTCACCGAGCTGGATGTGGTGGAGGTTGAAATTGGAGAGACAGCCGTGGTAAGCGCCGACGCGCTGTCAGAGGTGGAAATGAATGCGGTGGTTGAACGCATTGGGGATCTTTCCGAAGAGAAACGCGGCGATATCACGTACACAGTACGCTTGCGGGTGGATAACGTTGACCCACGCCTGCGTTGGGGGATGACGGTGGTGGTGCGGTTCGAAGAGTAGCTGTGTAGACTCAGTCTGGCGATATCCCGGTCTGGAGTTCAGCAGTACTGAACTCCAGACCGGGGTCTTTTAAATTCGCCATCCGAAGTCAAGGCAGAATATTAAGACAGATATGGTAAAATTACGGCTGAAAAATATGGAGAACGTAATTGCAAATATTGGGGGTTTGCCGGGCAATGCTGTGATGTTGTGCGGTCTCCAGGCAAGCACCAGAAGGACACCTCAGGAGGATTCTAATGTCTGATCAACGACCGAAACACTTCATCGTCATTGTACCGGGATATATGGGCAGCCTGCTGCGCGACAAGAAAAAAGGGGACATCGTGTGGCTGGATTTGCCGGGTTTGCTAAAAAATCCTTTCAAAACCGGGCAGGCTATCGATGATATGCTGGCGCGCATGGTGTATCCGAACGATGATCTGGAACCAGCCGGTATGATGAATGAAGTGCTTCTCATCCCACCGTGGGCCAAGCAGGAGCACTACGGGCGATTAATCGAGCATTTGAAGCACTGGGGGTATGCCGTCGATCCAAACGAGCCTATGGGAGATGTCTCGGCGGTCTATTCCTTTTCCTACGATTGGCGGCAGGATAACCGCCGCTCGGCGCAGCAGCTAGGCGAGGCCATCGATCATTGGCGCACAATTCACCCTGGCGCTGAAGCGTGGCTGGTCGCACACAGCAATGGAGGCATCGTCTCCCGCTGGTACATCCAAGAAGAAGGCGGGCGAGATCGGGTTGGCAAGCTGCTGCTGATGGGCTCTCCCTGGGACGGCGCTCCGAAGGCAATCAAAGTGATGATGGATGGGCTGGATGTGCTGGGATTGAAACGTTTCAACCTGTGGAACCTGGGGACGCGAATTAAGGATTTGATTCGCAGCTTTCCCTCGTTCTACCAGCTAATCCCGCACGTGAATCCATTTTTGGAAGATGAAGACAACAACGATGTGGATCTGTTCGCTGACACGAGCTGGTTGTCTACCGCCCAGGAGAAGGCATATCTGGCAGACGCGCTGGTTTTCAACCAGACACTGGCAAAAGATCCAGGGGTAGAGACGCTCTGCTTCTATGGCATGCGCAAACCGACGACCACAAAAGGTATCCTCACACGCGGCCCGGGCGGGAAGTGGGAAAGCATTCAATGGGTCGAAACCGGTGCCGGCGACGGTACGGTACCTTCACGCAGTGCGCAGCACCCGTGGATAGCAGACAAGAGCCGCCTGCCTTTCCCGGCCACGCATGGAGATATTTATGTGGATGACGCCGTGCTCGAATTTTTGCGGGCTGAGATGGTCGGCAAATATGCGGGGGAGGCTCGCCCGGCAATTTACCTGCCGGATATCTTCATCCAATTCGAAGCAGAGGGTGATTTTTATGCCCCGGGAGACGCGATCGTCGCCTGGGTGGAGGTAAGTGACCGGCAGGATGGCACGCCGCGGCAAGACCTGGATATCTTTCTCGAGATGGCTTTTCGAGAGCCGCTGCCTGGAGCCGAGGTGCACGAGCCGCCTGCGACAGTGCGCACCCGTTTGAAAGAGAGCAAGGGAGGAAAACCAGGCAGATACGAGGCAGCTTTGATCGCGCCAGAGCAGGAAGGGTACTACACGCTCCAGGCGCAGATCCGCTTGCCGGACCAATCCAGAGTTGTGTTGGAAGAGCTGGTGGTTGTGGAATCCGAAGCAGTTTGAGGCTGAGATATGGCGAAAATACGAGTCTATAAAGATTTCCTGATCGAGCTGCGCGACTTCAAGGATGGCAGCTACACGGTCGCTATACCCCCTTCGAACGAGGGGGGTGAGCCCGAGCCGGTGCGCGTGGATCTGAAGTTGGATGAGATCGAGACGGTGTTGGCTGACCTGGAAGCCAAGGATATCTTCATCGAAGATCTGATCCCATTGGGAAAAGCTCTGTTAGAGCGGCTCCTGCCTGCCGGAACGATCCGCGAGAAGTTTGTGGCAGCAGTGCGGCAGACCACTATAGATGGCGGCATCCGTCTGCGGCTGCTGATTCGGGATGTGGCCCTGCAGCAGATACCCTGGGAGTTTGCCTACCTGCAGCTCACCGAAGGGGAAGAAGGACGCTCACACTTCATGGTGCTGCAGCCGAAGATTTCCATGATACGGCACCTGGCGAAAGAGGGTCCCGTTCCCAATCTGAGTATGGGTGATCGCAACACGATGCGTATGCTGGCTGTTATGGCAAACCCGGAAGCGCCAGGCATTCCGCCGCTCAAGCTTTCCACCGAGAAGCGGATCTTAGAAAAGGCGCTGGGCGATTTCAAGGTTGATGGAGTCCAGCTCACCTGGCAGCCGGTGGTCGAAAACGTTACCGAAGAGGAGCTTGACGCCGGCCTCACTGCCAAGCCGGACATCTTCCACTTCTCCGGTCACGGGCAGTTCAACGAACGGGACGACTTGGGAAGCCTGCTGCTCATCAAAGATAAAGCGGATCGCAAACCGGCGTTTCTGGCTGCCAGCGCGCTGGCAGACCGGCTGGCCGCGGCAGGTGTGCGCCTGTGTGTATTGGGGGCTTGCGAATCAAGCCGTGTAAATGGGAGATCGGCCTGGACTGGAGTTGCACCCGCTTTGATCGCCGCAGGCGTGCCTGCAGTGCTTGCCATGCAGTATAAGGTGCTCGACGATATGGCAATCCTGTTCAGCCAGGCGTTTTATCTCAGCCTGGCAGCCGGTCTGACGATCGATGAAGCCGTCACCGCCGGACGATTGGCGATGCTCCATAAATCGTCTGATAAGGGGATTGAGTGGGGAGTGCCAACCCTGTATCTGCGAGCCACTGACGGCGTGCTGTTTCCTCCTGCAAGCGGGAAGAGCTCGGCGACTGCCGAACAGGTGACGCTGGCAATCCAACAGGTGATGAAAACGAACGAAACTGGCGGCGAGGTGGTTGGCATCGTTTTCGACCGCGATCCTCAGAAGGGCAATTTCACTATTCGTCAGGAGATCGATGTTAATAAGGGCACCGTGATAGGCGCCCGTTTTTCAAGCCTGGATGATTAATAAGTCCACCAGAAAAAAACATGAAACCAGTCTTTGGAGGATGAACCGATGAGCAATACCAGTTATAACGATCTTACCAGTTCATATACCAGCCAGCTGCGCAATATGTTTGCTGCGCCAGCAGGGCTGGATGCGCAGGCTGCGCGCGGCGATGCAGGAAAGGTTGATTCTGAAACGCTGGCGCAGCGCGCCAACGAGCTGGCGGATCTGTCTACCAGCTTTGGCGAGGCCAACAGCGGCTTTCTGGAATCTGACTCGCAGGATCTCCGCCAGGCGGCGGAAGTAAAGCTGCTGCTGCAAGCCAGTGCAGAGTTCGAAGTAGCCCTGGCGCTGGTCGATTCGGCGGAAGCGGAGCTGCGCGGGCGGAAAACCGCTCCGGCGCGAGCCGCGGATGCAGCCGCTGCCCTGGGGACGCTGGCAGATTTTCTGGAAAAACCCATCGACGCCGGGTTGGCGCCCTACATGGAGGAAATTACCGCTCGTGCAGCGGCGTCTGGCAGCAAGGAGGAAGCCTCCAAGGCGCTCCAGGATCAGGTGCGTCGCAGCCTGCGCAATATCAGCCGCGCCGCAAGCCAGACCGGCAGCCTGGCGTTGGATTCGCTTTTCGAGCTGGATGCCGGAATGCTTAAGAAGGCCCTGGGTCCGGTGAGTAAAGAGCTCTCGGAACTGATGGAATCGATCGCCGGCGGCATCAACGAGAAGATCAAGGGTCTGCTGCGAAGCGCCTTCCGCTTGATGCTGCAGGCTTATGATTGGGTGCTTAACCTCATCGGCAAAGAGGCCGAGCAGGAAGCGCGTAAAAAAGTTCAGGAATGGATCGAAGAGCTGCGTTCCAGCCACGAGAAGAAAGATGATGTGCCAGACCTGGCAGACCAGCTGGTAAGCACTTTGTTTGTCACCCAGAAGACTCTCGATGAGCTGGGGGAATGGCTGCCCGCTACAACCGCCAGCATCGAAAAGCTGGATGAGGCGACCAATGGTGTGCTCAGCCTGGCAGACAGCTTTCATGCCAAGACCGCCTGGGTGCAGAAGTTCGTCAAGCTCCTGGGATCGGTGCCGGAGAGCATCGGCACACTGGCAGCGGCATTGACGATATTCAATCCTGGGATCGCTGCCAGCATCGCCGGTCTGCTCCCGGCGGTCGAGGTCGTGCGCGGCGGCGTGACCATGGGACTGCTGGGATATACGCTGTATACCGGGTACGATCACGTCGATTCCGGCAGAGTGACGTTCTTTGGACGTTTTGGTGTCAACATTCCCGATCGCGTCACCGGTGTGCGCGAGCTGCTGCAGACCACGCTCCAGGCAGCATAAAGGATATCCGTAACTCATCCGTTCATGATCCACCAGGAGGACGCTGTGGCGCAGGCGAAATCGGCTTTTTTCTCCCAACAACATGGCTTCAAGTTTGTAAACAGCTTTCCGTTTCCGTTTTCGACGTCATTCAAGCTGCCATTGGTGGGGCAGATCGACCTGGGTGATATTATCTACGGGCTGTGTGGCGGCATGTGTTTTGGCGCATTGGATTACTTCTATGCAGATCGGCGCTTGCCGAACTATAAACGAGTCGACCAGCTCCCCTCGCGCTACCTGCTTTATTTGTGGAACAGGCAGCTAGACAGTTTCGGGCTGCTGACCGTACCGACGGTGCTGGAATGGATGCTGCGGGACGACCTGGATGTTGCTCTGCGTACGGCGCGTTATGAGGTGCCAAAACTGCGCCGCTCGCTGGATCAGGCGAAGCCGGTCGTACTGGCGCTGATCCGGTCGAAATACGGCAGCAGCGCGACCCAGAATCACCAGGTGCTGGCAAGCGGTTATGATTTTGACGAGCGCACTCGCCAGATGGTTATTTACCTGTACGACCCCAATCACCCTGGAATCACCCCAACCCTGTCGCTAAACCTGACCAAGCCCAGTCAGGGAATCGCGATTAAACAATCCACCGGCGAGGGATTGCGCGGCTTTTTTATCATACGCTACAAACCCGAATCGCCGCCGTTGGAAGAAGTGTTTGACTGATACCTGGCCTTGAGTCAGGCACAGGGGTGTGGAATGCTGGAAAGTGCATACACCACACCCCTGTTTTATTTAATGGTGGTATCATTCCGGCGGATTCCTCGGCACACACCTTTCCCTGGAGAGAGCATCTTGACCGCAAGCTACGCTGACGCTGCTGGCGCAGAAGCACAGCAAAAAAAGGGATATATCATTTGTCTCACCGGCACGGTGATCTGGTCGTTTACTGCTATCTTTATTCGCTATATAGCCGATCATTACGCACTGCTGCCGCTGCCGCTGGCTTTCTGGCGAGACCTGTTTGTTTTTCTCACTCTGGGGGTTGTATTAAGCGTGTTTATCCCCCGGCTGACCCACATTCGGAGAGAACACTGGGGTTTCCTTACCGCTTATGGCCTGGTTTTATCGCTGTTCAATGCGGTGTGGACTTTATCTGTGGCGATGAACGGCGCGGCAGTGTCTACCGTATTGGCCTACAGTTCACCCGGCATTACTGCTGTGATCGGATGGCGAGTGCTGCACGAAAAGCTGGGTTGGTGGAAGATCGCCGCGATCCTTTTGAGCCTGATGGGTACTGTACTGGTTGCAGATGCCTGGCGAGCAGAATACTGGGCTTTGAAGCCGGTGGGCATTCTGGTTGGATTGTTCTCCGGTCTGGGGATGGCGGGATACAGCTTGATGGGCCGCGCAGCCTCCAGCCGCCAGATCAATCCCTGGTCGGCATTGTGGTTCAGTTTTGGTTCTGCCAGCCTGTTCCTTTTGGCATACAACCTGTTTTTATCGCCATTTTTGCCACAGTTTTTGAGTGTCCAGGTGGGTGGAGCGAGAGATTTATTTTCTCTGGGTGCATCTTTCCCGGGATGGGGCCTACTGGCGGCCCTGGCGATTCTCCCGACAATCGGAGGCTATGGATTGTACACGGTCAGCCTGGGCTACCTGCCCGCCAGTGTGGCAAACCTGATCGCCACGCTGGAGCCGGCGATGACGGCTCTTTGGGCGTTCCTGCTGTTGAATGAACGGCTCACACCGGTACAGATTGGGGGCAGCGCGATGATACTTACCGGCCTGATGCTGCTGCGTTGGCAGAGGGAGCCTGTGGCAGCCGCGGTGTGAGCATGCGCAGTATAGCTAAAGTCTCCTGGCGCCCACCCAGGCCGTTTTCTCCGCCCGGGCCAACACAAGAAGGGCAGCCGTCGCTGCAGGAGCAGCCTGCAACCAGATCGAGGGCGCCGGCGGTAAGATCATCGTGAATTACGTATAGGCGCTGGCTGAAACCAATTCCCGCCGGGATCTGGTCGTACACCAGCACGGCGGGTTTGCCTTCCGCAAGGGGGGACAAGGGATCTGAGTGGACACCCAGATCGCCTGGATCACACATCAGGTAGAGCGGCGCCAGATGACCCAGTACGTAACTCAACCCTGCCAGACCGCTGCGCACCCGCACGGCTGTCTCTGCGCGGTGGTGGCATTCCGGGCACAGGGTAATCAAATTGTCCAGCCGGTTTGCCAGCAGGTAAGGCGGTGGACCTCCGGGTTGGGCAAATGACCGCATCGGGATTTTGTGATGAACATCGTGGGCGCGACCGCTCTCCAGCCTGCCGCAAATCTGGCAGCGGTAGCCATCCCGGGAACGCACGGCTTGGGAGAGGCGCGGCCAATCCGGTCCGTAGTCATTCGGATCATTGCGCCATAATCCGGACTGGCGCAGCGCTTCAACCGCCTGGTCGGACAGGCTGATCCAATAGCCGGTGGTAAGCAGCTCGCTGGGAGGCAGGTCCAGACTCTCAAATCCCAGCATCTCGTGGGTGTACCAGCGCAGCTTACGGAAGCCAATGATCTGGTGAGTGACCTGGATCTCGCCGTGACATTTATTTCCCCCAGGCACTTCCTGCGCAGCAGCTTGTTCGAGGAGTGTGACGGTCACCTCACCACGCGGCTCGGTGTAATAGTCGTTCTGCTCTGCGATCAGGCGGGCGGTCTTAGTTTCCAGATCCAGGTTGGTCACCATAAAGCTTTGGGCTTCGTGCAGATACACCGCGCCGTTGTGCACCAGCCAGGCAGCGCGATTGGCTTCCACCTGACCGATTGCGGACAATCCGCCGTACTCATCTTCTACCTGCAGCACGACTGTATCTGCCGAAGCGCTGCGCAGGGAAACAGCCTGGGCGGGGTAACTATCTGCCATCCAGTAGAAGCGCTCACCGGAAAGGTGCAGTACGCCTTCTTGGAGCATGAAGTCAAGGTATTCGGCTAACTGCTCCGCTGGAAGGCTGCCGAACTTCTCTCCCCTGGTGAACGGCAGCTCGAAGGCGGCACAGCGCAGGTGTTCCAGCAGGATGAGGGGGTTGTCAGGATTGATCAGGGCTTGTTCCGGAGAGCGTCCGAAGAAGTAGTCGGGATGGCGGCACAGGTACTGGTCCAGGGGATCGGCAGTGGCAACCAGAATGGCGGCAGCCGCTTCCTGACCTCGACCTGCGCGCCCAGCCTGCTGCCAGGCAGCGGCAATGCTGCCGGGGTAGCCGATCAAGATAGCCGCGCCCATTCCGCCGATATCCATACCAAGCTCGAGCGCATTGGTGGCAACGACTGCCCGCACCTGCCCGCTGCGTAAACCGCTCTCGATCTCCCTGCGCAGGTTGGGCAGGTACCCGCCGCGGTAGCCGCGCACAGTATCGCTGACAGCGTCCCCGTAAGGACCTGACTGCTGGCGCAGATAGGTGAGCACCAGCTCTACAGTGCGCCGGGTGCGCCCAAACAATATGGTTTGTACGTCAGAAGCCAACAGGTCATCTGCTAGACGCACACTTTCCAAGAGGGCGCTGCGGCGGATGCCCAGGCTTTCATCCACTACCGGAGGGTTGTAGAATAGAAAGTGGCGCGGCCCCCTGCCCGAACCATCCTGGTCGATCACCTGTACGTTTTCCGAGGTGATGCGCTCGGCATGTTGGCGAGGGTTGGCGATCGTGGCTGAGGTCAGGATGAATTGAGGCGCAGCCCCATAGAAGCGGGTAACACGCTGCAGCCGGCGCAGGACATCGGCGACATGCGATCCGAAAACGCCGCGATAGATATGCAGCTCGTCCAGCACGATGTAGCGCAGGTTTTGAAAGAACTCAGCCCAGATGGCGTGGTGAGGGAGAATGCCGGTATGCAGCATATCCGGATTGGACAGCAGGATGCGGGCTGCTTTGCGGATGGCAGACCGGCGGTTGGCGGGTGTATCGCCGTCATATACTGCCGCCGGCAGCCCCCCGGCTTGCAGCCCGTAGGGCAGCCCCGACCACAGCCTGTGCAAACTGTCGAGCTGATCCTGGGCCAGCGCCTTGGTGGGAAATAAATACAAAGCGCGGCATTCGGGATCCCGGAGCATATCATCCAGTACGGGCAGCTGGTAGCACAGGCTTTTCCCACTGGCTGTACCGGTCACGATGACCACATTCTGCCCGAGGCGAGCTTGCTCCCAGGATTGGTATTGGTGGGCGTACAGCGCATGGATGTTTCTGGCGAGCAAAGCGGTATGCAGACCCGGGTGCAGATCCTCCGGCAGGGGGAAGTATGCGGGTTGGCGCGCGGGCAAGGACTGCCAGGAGATGATCTGGTCACCGACCTGCGGATCAGCGCGCCAGTGGGAGAGCACACGCGAGATGGACACTTAGCCCTGTGGATTAAACAAGCTCATGGATCGATCGAGCCGCGGCTGGCGGTCGATCAGGCGCTGATTGCCTGGGCTGCCAGGCGTTTCATATGCGCAAGGATGGCGCTCAAGCCGTTCAAGCGCTGCATGGTCAGCACCTGTTCAAGGCCCATACGGCTGAAGAAGTCATTTGGAACAGCGAGCACTTCCTGCGGTGTGCAGCCGCCCAAGCCTTCGCCCATGATGACGGCAAAACCGCGCACCGTGGGGGATTCGCGCGGCACGTCGAAGTAAAAATGCATCTTGCCATCCTGAATCTGCGCCTGGACAAAGACGGGTGTCATACACTCTTCTACCGCTTCCATTTCAGAGCGATCCGACTGCAGCTCTGGCGGGATCTCGGGCATGTTATCGGAATACTGGATGAGCAGCTCGATCTTTTCCCGACCTTCACTATACTCGAAGTCCTCGACGATCGCCTGCAATTTGGGCGGTAATACTGCGTCGTTACCCATACCTGATCTCCATCATCAATAAATCTCTGTGAAACTAGGGTGATAAACGGTACAGTTCCTCGTACAGCGGACGTAACTGCTGGTACATGCGTAAGTATACCCGTTTGTAGAGTCGATCGTACAGTTCGTGGACCTGGGGATCGGGCACGTAGGTGTCGCCCGGATGCGTCATACTGGCAACCGCGCTGGCGATATCAGGATGCAGTCCCAGGCCTACCGCTGCGTCAATAGCTGCGCCCAGCCCCGAGGCCTCGTAGATATGTGGACGGCTGGTGGGCAGTCCAAAGATATCGGCGGTAAGCTGCATGGCAGCATTGCTCTGGCTGCCTCCGCCAGCCACTCGCAGCTCCGTTATCGGGACATGCGAGCGCTGGACGGTGCGTTCAGCGCCTTCGCGCAGCGCATAAGCCAGACCTTCCAGGATCGCCCGGTAGATGTGAGCACGGGTGTGCGTGTCGCCAAAGCCGATGATCGCACCGCGTGCCTCGGGACCGGGAAGCTTTAACCCAGGTGACCAGTAGGGCTGCAGCATCAATCCCTGCGAACCTGGTGGGATTTGCTGCACCAGCTCGTCGAAGATTACTTCAGGCTCTACGCCGCGTGCGTCCGCAAGGCCCTGCTCGTGATGGCCGAATTCCTGCTTGAACCAGCTTACCATCCAATAGCCGCGGTAGATCTGAAATTCCAATGTGTAAGCGCCGGGGACTGCAGAAGGGTAGGGTGGAATCAGAGGAATGGCTTCGATGTACTTCTGGTGGGTGGTGTTGATCGTGGCAGCCGTGCCGTAGCTCAAGCAGCCAATGTGAGACTGCAGGGCGCCGGAGCCGATGACCTCGCAGGCTTTATCGGCAGCCGCGGCAATCAGCGGCAGCCCAGCAGGGATACCGGTATCCTGGGCGGCTGCCGGAGTGATTTCGCCCAGCAGTTGGGTGGGAGGCACCAGGTCAACCAGCATGTCGCGGCGGATGGGCACCGCCTGCCATTTCCAATCCCAGCGTGCTGCCCAGTTCAGCTTTTTGTAATCAAACGGCAGGTATCCCACCTGGCAGCCTACCGAGTCCACGAAGCGACCGGTCATACGATAGGTCAGATAACCAGACAGAAACATGTATTTATGGGTGTTCTTCCAGATCTCGGGTTGGTTTTTCCGCAGCCAGTTTGCCTCCGCCTCGGCCTGCAAATAAGCGACCGTACGGGTCATTCCCGACAACCGGAAAGCCAGTCCCCAGAGACCTGAGACGGGTTTCAGCCCTTCGGTGCGGCGCTGGTCCAGCCAGACGATCGCCGGGCGCAGGGGCTGCCCGCTGCGATCCAGATTGATCATGGTGGAGCGCTGAGTGGTCAGCGCCACACCGGCGATACGCTGCCTGTCCACTCCTTCCATTGCCCACAACTTTTGGCAGGCCCTGGCGAGCGCCTGCCAAAACACCTCGGGATGCTGTTCTGCCAGACCAGGTGCGCTGGAAAAATAAGGCTCGATCGGCACCCGCGCTTTGGCCAAAAGGCTGCCCTGCAGGTCAAATAATAAGGCGCGCACACTTTGTGTTCCGTTATCCAGCGCCAAGATTAGATTTTTCTCGCTCATGGGCTCCTCGCGGGTAAGCCAGCAGTGGATGGGTGACCAGGGTTGTAGATCGGTTACTGCCTGGGAATATGATAACACTGCCGCCAAAGTTGTGTATAGGCGTGCACTTCCTGCTGCCAGCGCTCATCGCCCCAGCCAAGTTCTGGCGCTACCACCTGCCGGATCTGCGCAAGCATATCCAGCCCACCTTTGGGCAGCAGCAAGCCCAGCCTCAGCCGCCGCAGGAGCAGGTCATCCAGATGCTGTACGGCTTCGGCGCGCGCCGCCCAGCGAAGCTCTGCCCAGTGATAAGCAGTGCCCGGGACGGTTTGCATCTCACCGGGTTGAGCACAGGCTAGCATACTGGCAGTATTCGCTCCCAGCCGCCCGGATAGGCGATTGCGTGTCCTGCGGTGAATGTTTGCCTGGAAGCCTTCTTCTCCCGGCGCCTGGTCTAATATTTTCGACCCGGGCCGGTATTGTGGACATCCGGGTATGCTACGGCATGCGGTTTTCAAAGCGGAGACTGCCATGCAGCGGAAGGTGGTTAGTTTTCCTCCGGTGACGGTGAGCATGCCGTTTTCGCTCCACAGTACGTGCTCACGCGATTCGCGCGATGGATCTGCTTTTCCAGTATTGACTACCGGGCGAATGCCTGAGAAGGTCGCCAGAATATCCTGCTCACAGATTTCCTGCTCCTTGAAAGCGAACTGCACCGCCCTCAGCAGGTAAGCCATCTCTTTTTGTGAAATTACCGGATTTAGCAGCTCTTGCTGGTCGTGATCAACATCGGTAGTGCCGACCAGGATGGCGCCTTCCCAGGGAAATACAAACACAGGACGCTGGTCCTGGGGATGCCAAAGGCTGACGGCGCGTGTCAGCGGCAGACGGGAGAATGGCAGGATCAGATGGCTGCCGCGCAGACGCCGCAGGCGAGAAATAGCGCCGATCTGTACGCGCAGCTCATCGGCCCAGGCGCCGGTAGCATTGATCACCACGGAGGCCTGAACCTCCTGAATTTGGCCGCTGATCGCATCCTCCAGTACGACTCCACATACCCGGGATGAGGCATGGCTGCGCAGCAGCCCAGAGGCGCGAGCATAATTGAGCGCCGTCCCGCCGGACGATACCCCCTCCTGGATAACCCTCAGGACCAGGCGGGCGTCGTCGGTTTGAGCATCGAAAAAGCGGTACCCGCCGTGCAGACCGGCTTCACTCAATTGGGGGCAAAGCTCACGGATATCGAAAGTGTCGTAAAAGCGGTGGCTCCAGTTCATCGCAAGCAGATCATAGACTGCCAGCCCTGCACCCAGCATCCAGGCAGGCAGCCGGTCGCTCTGGTAGGCGGGCATCAAGAAGCAGAGCGGGGTGACCAGGCCGCGACCTTGCTTGAGAAGCCGCTCGCGCTCGCGCACCGACTCGCAGGTCAATCCGATTTGGAAATTTTTCAAGTAGCGGAAACCGCCGTGCACCAGTTTGGATGAACGGCTGGAAGTTCCGGCAGCAAAATCTGCCTGCTCCACCAGGAGCGCGTGCAGGCCGGCGCGGCTGGCCTCGCGCAGAATTCCCGCACCGGTGATGCCGCCTCCGATGATGATGATATCCCAGGATTGGTTCAGGTTGTTCCAGACGTCCTGGCGCCAGGCTTGATTCCACAGCATTTATAAACTCGCTTTCCAACCCGCATAATGGGCGAAATTATTGGATCAACTTGCCTGGATTCAATAATCCCAACGGGTCGAACTGGCGGCTGAGCGCCTGTATCGCCTCCAGGCCAAGCTGCCCTTTCTCGGCATACAGATAGGGCAGGTGATCGGCGCCAACGCCGTGCTGGTGGCTGATGGTGCCTTTGCAGGCGATAATCTGCTGGCTGGCGGCAGATTTCAGCCGGCTCCAGCGCTCCAGGGTGACTTGGGGATCGCGGCTGCGGCGAAACAGGTAGGTGGTATAGAGGCTGGCGCCATCGGTATATATGTGAGACAGGTGGGTGAAGACCAGCACGCGTTCCCCATCTTGCAAGGCGCTGCGCAGAGCTGTCTGGATCTGCCGAGCGGCGGGCATCACCGCTGACCAGGGCAGCGCAGTCTCGAGCGTGTCGATAGCGAACCCGGCATCCCAGAGCGTGTTGCGCAGATAGGGCGTCAGGAAGCGTTTCTTCTGCCAGGTGTGCCCGATCAAGCCGCCGGTTAACAGACCGCGATGTGCGCGGATGATTTCTTCGGCCTGGCGGCGAGCCAGGTGAGCGATTCGGCGTCTGCCAGTAACAGCATAAATCAGCAGCGACCTGCCGGATGGATACCCGAGCCAATTCAACCCGCGGTTGGCCCAGCGTACCTGGTTCTCCTTGCCAGACAGCTCCAAAGTGGTCTCTGTTTCAGTTTCGTCGCTCAGCCGGAGCATGGACAGCGGGATGCGCTCCTGTGCGATCGCGCGCAGCGCTTGCGAGCCTGCTTCCCAGTCGTGGAAGAAAGCCGCATAGAATCCTTCCATCTCCGGCAGAGGATGAATGCGCACAGAAGCCCGGCTGATGATCCCCAGACGCCCTTCGCTGCCCAGAACGACCTGGCGCAGATCAGGACCGGCAGCGCTGGCTGGCAGGCAGGGCATCTCCATATCGCCGTCAAAGGTATGCAGTACCCCACCGGCGAAGGCATCTTCGATGCGACCGTAATAATAAGACTGCTGCCCGCTGGACCGGGTGGCGATCCAGCCGCCCAATGTGGAAAGCTCGAAGGACTGCGGAAAATGCCCCAGGGTGTATCCTTGCTGGCGCAGCTGCTCTTCCAGGTGCGGGCCGCGCACACCCGCCTGAAATGTTGCCGTCCGGCTGGGTTTATCCAGTGCAATCAGCCGGTCGAGTCGCGAAAGATCAACGGTGAGCACCGGGATATCGCCTGGAAGTGGATTGATATGCCCAACGACGCTGGTGCCGCCGCCGTAAGGGATCAATTGAATTTGGGCATCTTTCGCATAGCCGAGAATATTGCGGATGTCCTGTTCAGTTTCGGGAAAACTCACGCCATCCGGCAGAGCCCGCAGCACGCCGGAACGCAGCGCCACCCAATCCGGCAAGCTGTGCCCGCGGGCGTGCAGCACGCGCTCGAGGGGGTCGGTGGTGAAAAGTGGATTTTCTGGCAGGCGTGTTGCCAGTGCCTGATCCAGGACGCTTTGCAGATCCGCATCTGGAAACGATTCCCCAACACCGACCGCGGTTTCAAGATATGCTCTGGCGCTGGGCGGCAGTGGGTATGTGGTGGCAGTATCTCCCCAACCATTCCATCGTCTCATCGATTGCCTCCGTTTTCGAGTGCCCCTTGCCACAAACCCAGGCTCTCTTGCATCACCGTGCGGGTAAGTGCTTCTGCCTGGGCAGCATCCTTTGCGCTGACTGCTTTTTCCAGAGACCGGTAATACTCTCTGGAATGTCTCCGGGTGACCGGGGTGGAGAAATAGAGGCTGCCGATTTGGGAATACAGATCGCGGAAGCCGTTCAAGATCAAGGTGAAGACTGGATTGTGCGACGCCACGGTCAGGGTGTGGTGGAGACGGAAATCGAAATTCGCAAAAGCGTGCTGATCTTCTGGGAGGGTGATGGCCCCTGTCAAACACTCGAGCACGGCGCCAGGAGTGTTTTCAACTGCCAGGCGGGCATAAGCTGGCGCCATCAGCATCCGCACCATCAGCAGGTTGGAGATGAACCCGTCTGGAAGACCCTGTTCGCGGCGGGCGATGGCAGACAGCACTGCCAGATTGCCCTCCTGCCAATAATCGCGGACGCGGGTAGATTTACCATGGCGGATCTCCAGCCAGCCATCGCGTGCCAACCTTTGCAGCGCTTCACGCATGGTTGGGCGGGTGACGCCCAGGCGGACGGCAAGCTCGCGTTCAGGTGGCAGTGAGCTGTTTATGGGGAAGTAATTGCTTAGGATGGCATCAATCAGGCGGGTTTCAGCCAGCTCTGCCGGTTTCAAAATGGTTTTCCACTGCATTTGGGGGTGCTCCTGGATCGAATGGTCAGAGGTCATACCAGTCAATAATACTATACATCAAGATTAAGGCTGTGTCTACAGGGAATCAGCAAGCCCAGGCACGGCAGAGGCCTGGGCTTGTAGAGGATCGCATGTTGGGAAGTTAACTTACGCGACGAAAAATCCTACACCCAGGATTCCAGGGCCACCGTGGGTGATGATGGCTGGGGGAACTTCTCTAACCGGCACATGCGCCAACCCCAGCGTTGTTTTTAGATCTTCAGCCAGGGCTGTGCCTTGCTCTAGAACCCCGGCATGCATCACGGATAAATATCCCATTTCTCCTGGAGCGATTTGCTCCTGTACCACCTGCTTCAATCGAGCCAGGGCGCGGCGGTGTGTGCGTTCTTTTTCGAACTGGTTCACTTTGCCATCCTGCATCATCAGGATGGGTTTTATTTGCAGCACGCTGCCTAACAACGCCGCTGCGCCGCCGATACGGCCTCCGCGGGCGAGGTATTCCAGGGTATCTACCAGGAAATAGATTCGGCAGCGAGGGATCATGGCGCGGATCTGGGTTTCGATGAAGTCGGCGGTCTGGCCTTCTTTTGCCCAGCCGTCCGCCAGCAAAACCAGCGTCGCCATTGGGCTGGCTACCATGCGCGTATCGATCACCCGAATATCCGCGTTGGGGAAATCCATGGCGGCTACAGTCGCAGAACGCACCGTGCCGCTGACCTCCGCCGAAGGATGGATGCAGATGATCGTCTCGCCGGTGGGAACGAGTCGTTGGAAAAGCTCTGAGAATAATTCTGGCGGGGGCGCGGCAGTTTTGGGCAGTACCTTCGCGCTCTGCAGGCGGCGGAGAAACGTGGTTATGTCGATGTCTCGGCCTTCATAGTAGGATTCTTCGCCAAAGTTCACGATTTGAGGGATGACGGGGATGCCAAGCTCGGCGGCCTCTGAAGAAGTCAAGGTGGATGTGGTGTCAGTGATGATATGGGTCATATTATTTCTCCGAATAGATGATGGGCTACCTGAATGATAGCATGAAGTATCGAATAGCGATTAAAGGTAAGCCGCCGGCTGTGGGAGGTCAGCCGGCGGCCCCGGGAGGAGAGAAGTGCTCTACCAAATAAGGCTTATGCTTGTGCATGCACGGGCAGTAAATGCTTTATTACCTGTATGATACCAGGAACACTTTAACGAATTGTCAATAACAGGTTAATGTATTGAAAAGGATAAAAAAAACGAGGCAGGTCATCGCCCTGCCTCGCTGATCTTCAGCGGATGCCGGTTTAGAAGGCGAAGCGAAACCAATCTGTTCCGGTGAGGATCGAGCAGGCAAACGCCATGAAGATAAGCAGCAGAATGATCCCGCAGCCACAGCCAGTGCAGGATGCTCCGCGACCAAACCCAAAATTGTCCTGAAGCCAGTCAAACAGCCATCCCAGCAAGAACAGCTTTAAAAACCCACCCAAACAACCACTGCGATCGTCCATTATGTTCTCCTTTAGGTTTATCAGCTACCTTTTCATGAGGATATACGCCAGCCCACCAGAAAAGTTGCTTTGCTAGGAGGTCATTTCCCTTGCAGGGCGAGCTGGACAGCCTGGTAGGCATCCACCAGGCCGTAGCCAGCGGCTGTGCTTGGGTCTGCACTGGCTCCCGGGCAGGCGGGCAGCAGGCCAGTGTAGGCTCTGGCGGTTGAGGAGAGGATCTGCTCCGTGGCCTGGATATCGCCGATCAAATCTGGGTTTGCCGACCAGATCAAGGCAACCACACCGGCGACGTGCGGACCCGCCATCGAAGTACCGGATTGAACGGCGTAGGTGCTGTTTGGAAATGCTGAGAGCACCTCCACACCGGGAGCGAGCAGGTCGGGTTTTACACCCTGGTTTGTAGCGGCAGGGTCCAGTCCGATACTGCTGAAAAATGCCAGCGATCCAGACGAATCCACAGCGCCTATGGAGTAGGCGGCATCATAAACCGCCGGTGGTGAGGTCAGGCTGCCGCAGATTGGGCCGTCATTGCCAGCCGAGGCAACCACAAATACGCCTGCCGCCCTAAGCGACTGTACAGCCGGTTCGAGCGACTGCTCGTCACAGCCCTCTAGAAGCGGGCAGCCCCAGGAGATGTTCAGCACTTGCGCGCCCAGCTCGGGACGCCCGTCACGCCAGGGGTCTCCATCGAGTGGAAACGGCGCCAGCATGAACTGCAGGCAATCCAGGTACAGAGCCGGGCTGCCCAAGTTGCGCGCCAGGTTAACGCAGCCGATCCACTGCGCATCCGGCGCCACGCCGGTGCTGTTGCCCAGGACGAGACCCAGGGTGTGGGTGCCGTGACCACCAATATCGGTTGGCTGGCGCGTGTGGTTCCAGGGATCGAACCAGTTATAGTCATTCGATCCGCCCAAACCGCGGTAGCTGTCCTGCAGTTCTGGGTGATCGACCTGCATTCCACTGTCGGAATTCCCGATGACGATGCCCTGCCCGCGCGCGCCGAAATCCTCCCAGACGCGGTCAGCCTGGATTTGGGTGATATTCCAGGGTACCTGGTCAGGGGCGGATGCCTCGCCAGAGCTCACCGGCACGGGGCGGGGCAGAGGGCGCATCCACGGGTTATCGAGCACGCGATCAACTTCGGGCTGCTGTTCCAACCACAACCTGAGAAGCGGTCCACCGCGCACCTGGATGGCATTCACCAGGAAATAGGGCTGGTAAGCGATGCCCCAGCGATCCAGCCGCGCCCGCAGCGATGATTGGCTGCCACCGGCATGGGCGAGCAGCGACTGGTAGACGGCAGAACGGCGTTGGAGCGGGTCGGCGATGGACTGGACAGCCCCGAGATCAGCCTGATCTGTGAGGATTACGAACAACCCCTCACCGTGAAAGCCGCCGCGCACTTCAGCAACGAATAAGATGGCAACGCCGATCCAGGCAGCGGCAGGCAGCAGCCAGGCAGCCGGTCGCGGCGCCTCGCCGGAGAATTCACCCCAGAATCCCACCCACAGGCGCGCTGTGATTGCAGCTAACAAGCCCAGGGCCAGCGAGACAGCAGATGCGTAGCCGGCCCAGATCATCGACTCTCCCATCGAGGCGCTGATGATCAAAGCTAGCTCATCCGGATCGAACCACATCATGGGTGCTGCGGCGCACAACCCGACGAGCAGTGCAGCCGGCGCCAGGGCGGCGAGAGAGATCGCCACTTTTTGTGGCTCTTCATCCCGGGATTTACGCCTGCCGGCTCCAAGCATCACCCAGCCCAACGCCGGCAGGCTGATCATCAGAAGAAACTGCATCGCACCAAAGCTGAAGGTGGTGCCGCTTGCCAGCAGCAGCAAAGTAATGCTGGCAGCAAAACCAGCCCGGAAATGCGAAAAGCTCATGCCCGCACTGCCGCCAGCACCATCAGGGGAGGCAAAAGGCTTCAGGCTGACCGCATTAAGCAGCACCGCCAATACACCGAGAGACAATGCCGAGAGCAGCTGCAAGAGCATTTCCAGCAGGGATCCTGCCGCGCCCCACACAATCCACGGTAGCATGAATATTCCTGCCACAAAAAGTGCGGCAGGCAGTGCAATCGTGTGCGAGGGACTGGCAGTTGTTGTGGATTGAGCGCTGCCTCGCAAGTTAACAAATCGGATAACGATTGAAAGCAGCAGCGCGGCTGCAATCTGATAGAGGGCGCGCCCATTGGCCGCGGCCTGGGGTAGAAAGTAGGCTGGCAGAGTGATGAGCAGAAAGCCAATCGCCAGGAGCCAGCTTTGGAAGATGGCACGGTAGACTGCGTTCTTCCAAAACCAGGATAACAACAGCAGCGGCAGCGCCAGAAGAATGATTTGCCCAACTGCCACGAGACCCCAGTAATGGTTGGGGACAGCCATGACCGAGGAGGTGGCAACATATTCTATCGCAACCTTGGCGTAGCTGATCCCGGCAATCCATACAGCGGCGATGAAAGCGATCAGGGGGTTGAGACAGCCAGCGTTATTTTTCTCGGGATCGGGTATGCTTTCATTCATTTTCTTTGCCAGGTGAGTTAAGTGTAGGATTGATTGGGTTATTTGTGCTTCGTACGAAGGAGGTAAGCAAGCCTGCGATCGCGATTCCCGCTGCGACCAGAAAACTGGTCGAGGCGGCATTGAACAGCGCACCTGGGTTTCCTTGGGTGAGGGATAACACCGTGGTAAAGATAGCCCCCGAGATGCCTACACCCAGCACCATGCCAACGTTGCGTGCGGTTGCCATCAGGGCTGAGGCAATCCCCTGGCGCTGCCTGGGGGCTGACCCCAACAAAGCGCTGCTGTTTGGAGAAATGAAGCTGCCGATACCCAATCCAGTTACCGAAAGACAAACGACCAGATACCAGGTGGGCGTTTCTGGCCCCAGGCGCGAGAGCATGAAAAGACCGGCGGCTAAAATGCCCATGCCCGCGGTTGTGGGAATCAATGTGCCGATACGGTCGGAAAGCGTGCCGCTGACCGGCGCAACAAGGGCCATGACGATCGGCTGTGTGGTGAGCAGAAGCCCGGCTTCGGCAGGACTCAGACTACGCCCCTGGATTAAGTAGAATGGCATCAAAAAGATGATGCTGTACACGCAGATGTAGTTGATCACTGCGCTGGTCATCGAGGCAGAAAACATGCGCGAACGGAACAGGCGCAGATCCAGCATTGGAGAGGCCGTTTTTTGCTCCCACCAGGTAAAAGAAGCTAATAAGACTGCCGCCAGTACTAGCAAGGAGAGAACAGCAGGTGAGAGCCAGCCCCAATTGGAACCCTGGTTGAGCCCCAAAAGCAGGCTGGTCAACCCAGCCATAAACAGCAGCGCACCGCCCCAATCGAATGGTTCCTGAATGGCACTGCCGCGATCCATGGGGATGAACTTCCAACTGAGAAACAAAGCAAACAAACCGACCGGCAGGTTAATAAAAAATACGGCCTGCCAGCTGATTAACTCGGTAAGCCAGCCGCCGAGAGATGGCCCTGCGGTCAAGCCGAGGTAGGTCATCGTAGCTTGAAGCCCTAACGCCTGCCCGCGCTGCCGGGCAGGGAAGCTCTTGCTTAGTATGGCGGGCGAATTGGCCGAGAGCATCGCAGCGCCAAGCGCCTGCAGGCCGCGCGCTGCTATCAGCGTGCCTACGGAGGAAGACAGCCCGCACAGCACAGAGCTGAAAATGAAAGCAAAGAATCCCGAGATATAGATCGTCTTGTGGCCGCGCAGATCGCCCAGTCTTCCAAAGCTAGGCAGTAAGCCGCTGACCAGCAGCAAGTAGATGATAACCACCCATTCAACTGTGGCGATCTGGCTGTTGAAGCTGCGGTTGATTACCGGCAGCACCGTATTGACGACGCTCACATCCAGAGCAGACATGAAGGTGCCTGCGCCGATGGCGACCAGAATCCACCATTTGCCCGCTGGGGAGGGCGCGGTGTGAGGATGGTCTTCTGTAAGATTTGGATGGCGCTCAGTGTCAGGCGGCAATCGCTTTCCTCTCGTTATCCGCCCGTTCGCGCATCTGCTGGCGCAGGGTGTTGATATCATGAGGTACCAACCAGGCAGTGAAAGCCAGGAAAATCGCGCCGATGATCCAGGCGCTGACACAGATGCTAAGGATGGCGGTGTGCAGTGAAGTCGCCCGGGCGATATATCCAGCCAGCAGCGGAGCGAGAGCCGCGCCCCCATTTTCGATGAAATACTGAACGGCGAGCGCCGTGCTGCGAACCTCAGGCAGGGTCATGTCGTATACCGTCGAAATGACATTGGCAGAAGCAAAAGGAATAAACAAAGCCGTTGCCATCAGCAGGATGAGAAACTGCGTCTGGTTGGCGATGGGTACATTCATCGTCAGGGTCAGCATGATTGCGCCCATCAAGACCCCGACCATAGCGACCAACACCCTGCCGCGCGGGGTGCGCTTGAAGAAATAATCGCCTAAGGCGCCGCCGACGAAATAGCCCGAAGCCAGTACCAGGATCGCCGGCGCCATGGTGCCGAGCACAGCGTCCGATTCGTAATTGCGTTCTGTTTCCAGATAGCGGAAAAACCAGTAGGTGATTACATTCCAGGGAAATACGCCCACAAAGCCCTGGATAAACAGCAGGATCAAGCTTTTCTTTTTAAACAAGTCGAGGGCAATTCTGAAATTGAACTTGTAGATACTAATTTGCTCCAGACCGGCCATTTCGGGTTCGCTGCGACCGCGGGGCGCTTCTTTCACGCCGAAGAAAATTACGCCCGCGAGTACGATACCGAGTGTGCCGGTCATATAGAACACACCCCGCCAGCCAACTGCACCGCTCAATACGGTGGCGATGATCAACCCGAGCATATAACCGAGCGGCTGGGCAAGCTGGATCAAACCGTAGACCTTACCGCGTACCGCCGGACCGAAGTAGTCCGAAATCAGGCTGTAGATCCCAGGATAGCTGGAGTCGTCCACGCCGGTGCTGGCACGCGTGGCCCAAAAGGTGGGGAAAGTTGGGGCGATGGCGCTCAGCCAGGTGGTGCAACCCCAGATCAAGGATGCCAGGGCGAGCAGTTTGGAACGGGCATAGCGGTCGTAAAGATATCCCCAAATGGGGTAGAGAATGGCGCCTACCAATAATGCGCCGGAGAACACAAGACCCATCTGCACCTCGTCGATCTGAAAGGTCTCCATGATCTGCGAAGTAAGCGGGCCGATTAACAGCTTGTCGGACTGATGCAGCAGCATAAAGGCGAAAAAGACTGCCACAACGAACCAGCGGTAATTCGAGGATTGGCGCATGTTATTTTAGCCTTTTCAGGAGAGAACTAACTTCGCGGATATGCTGCGCCCCTGGTGAATGTGCTGGATAATTTCCGCCAGCATGGGCGCTACTGACAAAACCTCGATCTTCGAATGGCGTTTCTCTGGAGGCACCGGAATGGTATTGGTGACCACCAGCTTTTCGATGCGTTCATCTTCGTCCAGAATTTTCAGAGCAGTCGGCAGCAAGACCGGGTGTGTAACCGCAAAACAGGCTTTACCCTCGGCGCCGCGCTCGTATAAGGCGTCAATCTGGCGCAGCACGCTGCCGCCTGCCATCAAATCATCGATGATGATCGGACGGCGCCCATTGATATCACCGACGACATGCGCGGTTTCGGTCGTGGAGAACCCCGTGCGGCGCTTGTGCATCACCACCAGGGGCAGGTTGGTTAGCTCGGCATACCGCCCGGCTAGACCGGCGCGGCCGACATCCGGGCTGACGATAACAGCGTTGGCGTACTCCGGCTTGCGAAAATAAGCCGCCAACAAAGGCATGGCGGAAAGGGGGTCAACGGGGATATTGAAGAAACCCTGGATAGCGCGATTGTGAATATCAATAAAAATCACACGATTGGCGCCCATGGTTTCCAATAGATTGGCAACCACCCGAGCACTGATCGCTTCACGGCCGCGGGCCATGCGATCCTGGCGGGCGTAGGGAAAATAGGGAATAACCACGCTGACCGAGTGCGCACTGGCCCGGCGAAAGGCATCCAGATACAGCAGCAGCTCTACCAGGTTGTCGTTCACGGGTGCACAGCAGGTCTGTACCAGAAAGATATCCTGATCTCTGACGACCTCGTCGATCATGATGTAGATTTCGCTATCCGGTAAACGCGTGGCGCTTGACTTGCCTAAGGGGACGCCGAGGTGCTGTGCAACTTCTGCTGCCAGCGCCGGGTGTGCGGTTCCGCTGAATATCCTCAAGGGATGTACCGACATTCGCTGACCTCTCCTTGTTCGCACCGTTCAGGTAGTATGAATGTACGAAATTATAAACCCTGGCCGATCTATGGAGTTGTGGGGAATTCTACGAATCCGAACAATGTCGCCGGGAATTTATCGGTGGCGATCAGGAAGCCGCGCTGGTCCAACCGCGCCAGGGCCTCCCAGTTGCGGGCTGCCGTATCCAGCTTCAGCAAGAGATAGCCTTCCGGCGCCAGCACGATGCCGGCTTCGGTGAACTGCATCTCGAGGAGGCGCTCTACGCCGATACCCTGCTGGTGTGTTTCTCCCACCCCATATTCTTCGGCGAGCGGATCATCTGCATACAGAGCCAGATCGCCCGGGAAGAAATAGTTAATTATCCAGAACCGTCCATTGTCATCCACTTCGCTGGCGTCTGTCACCCGGTATTCGATGTTCGGAAAAGCCAGGCTGTCGATGGCGCTCAAGTCGACGCCGTAGATGGGTGCAGAAGGTGCGGGATTTAATTTCGCACCATTGATCTCGTGCAAGGCAACCAGCCTCCGTCCAAAGACCAGCAGCGACTCATAGCTGTGGTTAGGGCTGCTCAACTGGGAGGGTATTTCCAGGATGGCTGTACTGTTTACGACAACGGCTTGCAGACCGGCGAGGATGTTTGCTGTGACAAGGTAGCCTTGTGTGCCGGGCAGACCGGTCTCGATCGTAAGATAAGCCTGGTCGCCAGAAACAGCGATGCTCTCGAAGCCTTCGTAATTTCTTAAGCCGGCGCCAACCTCGTTGGATATGAACGGGATGGGTTGGGGTGTGATGGGGCTTGTGTTTTTTCCATCCAGGTAATCCAGGAGGGCAGCCTTCGGGATAGCGAACAGGTAGCCCTCGGCAGCCTGATCGCCAAATCTTTCAGGGTACTGCGGCAGAAGCAGCAAAGTATCCTGGTACCAGGTCATTCCGGAGATCTCGGCATCCGGAGATTGAATTGGCCCGGCAAGCTCGATGAGACGGACTTCGTGTTCAGTGATGGCAGGCCTGGGTGTCGAGGATGCTGCCGGCGTGGCGGGTAGCTGGCTCGCCGCGCCCGTCGCGGCGGAGGCTGGAGCTTCAGCGGATGCCAGGGTAGTTTGGGCAGATTGGCCTGGGGTCAGGCTGGTTGGCGCATCGGGGCTGCCTGCAGGGATGCTGGCAGCCCTGACACAGGCAGTAAGCAGCGTCAAGGCACCGATCAAGAACAGATAGATCCACCGCCGGCTGTCCATCAAGATAGAGTCTGCGCTCTCAGGATTCCTTCCAGGGGCTCATCGATCTCTAAACCCATGCTTGCCGCCAGCAGCTCAACCGGATGGATGGCTGGTTTGTGCGTGGCGTGTGTGATTTGCCAACGACAGGTTTCACTGTCGCATACTACCACAGGAGGGTCGGATTCTCGAATCAAATCGAACAATCCTTCACCCACCTGCATGGCGATGGCATACTTCTCTTGCTTATATCCGTAGGTGCCTGCAATGCCGCAGCAGGCTGCCTGGCTGTCGATCAGGTTCAAATCAGGGATCAGGGAGAGCAGCTCCAGCCCGGGCTTACCAATGCGGTGGGCGCGGTATTGGCAGGGAATATGGTAGACAAGAGTCAAGGGTATGGGCTTAAGCTCGAGCGACAGAGTACCCTGATCGTAAAGGTTGATCAAGAATTCGTTGAAATCAAATGTGCTCTCGGCGACCAGGCGCGTATCCTCATCATACATGTCCAAAAGTTCGGGCGCTTCTTCTTTGAGCGTCAAAGTACAACTGGTAGAGGTGCCCACGATGGGAATCCCCTGGCGAGCATAGCCAACCAGGCTGTTGACGTTAGACCGGTGGTAGCGGCGGGCAGCCGCAAATTCGCCATTGGAAAGCAGCGGCAGTCCACAACAGTTCTGCGGGGGCACAATCACTTGATAGCCAAGCGCGTGCAAGACGCGCACAGCGGCACGACCCACGCGCGGTTCGTAATACTGCGAGGAACAGCCGTGAAAGTAAACTACTTTTTTATCCCTCTCCGGCTGGTCGAATTTGCGAAACCAGGGTGTAAAGCGCTGGGAAGAAAACGCAGGCAGCGGCGCATCGCGATGAATGCTTAAGGCGGCCTCCATCGCCATGCGCGCCACTTTAATTTTCAAGACGGCATTTGCCAGAGGGGCAATCGGGGAGGCAAATTTTCCAACCAGCTCTGCGCGGGCGATCAGGTTATTGCGCAGCCTTAAGCGCAGCCCGACCTTACCCTGCGCGACCATTGATGCCCGGGCGCGGGCATTCATCTCTGCGATTTTTACCCCGGTTGGGCACACCATATTGCACACCCGGCAGCCGCTGCAGTAATCGACAGAATGATCTGGTGTGGGCTGATTGGCATGGCGGAATCTGCCTGCCTGGGGAGCTTCGTACTTGGGGCCGGGAAATAAATCGGTGACCGCAGAGACGGGGCAGGCTGTCGTGCAGATATTGCACTTGATGCACTGGTCGAGGGACATTTCGGCGGGCTTGTTGTGCGATTCCATGGTTCAGGCCTCAACGAGTGCCGGGATGGTGGCGCCAGCGAAAACACCGTTGGCTAAAGCGATGCCCTCCAGCGAGCGCTCACGCAGCGGGTCTGCGCCGTGCAGCAGTGATCCGGCGGCAAGCAGATTCGAGTACAGGAGGTTCCCTTGAGCATCCACGGGCTGCAGTCGCGAATTGACTTTCACACCTGCCTGGTAAACCGGATGTCCTGCAGGCGAGAAAAAGTCTTCCTGCAGCCAATCCTTCCTGTCAGGGGGAAGGTCGACCGGCAGATCAAAGACGATTTCTACGGCAGATGCCGGGTATGTTGTATAGATGCCGCCTCCTAAGATGCCTCCGGTTGCCAGGATAAATGAGGCTGCATGTTGGGCTTTCTGGCGGGCAGCGGCTTCCGTCAGCACGCTGTGGATGTGCTGCCGGGCGTGCTCGAAACCCAGGGCCTGAATCCCTTCATACACTGCCCCGCCCAGGCGGCGAATTTCGTTCAAGAGCACCTGGTGCAGACGTATACCCGGGATCGAGGCGGGCAAGGTGGGGATTTCGAAAACTCGGGTTTGCAGGGCTTCCTCCAACTCCTGGTGAATTCTAGCAGCCTGCTCATACCCCAATACGGCCGGCAGCCCGATACGCGGTGCGCTTTTCAGATGAGGGCGCAATAAATTGGCAAATGCTTCGATGAAGCCAGGCGTTTGGAAATGAGCGGCTAACAATCGAGTGGTCAGCATCTGGCGTGGGTAGATGCTCTTCAAATCCAGGGTCACGGCTTGCGCGGGCTGTGCCTGCAAACGCAGGTTCTCTGCGATCAAGTCTGGGAAGAAATCGTAGTACCCCCGGAATCCGACGATGAGCATCTCGTCATCTTTGGACAGGTCGCCTGCGATCATCGTTTGGGGCGCCAGGCAGGTGGGTCTGGCAGCACCCAGGCTGGATGGCAGCAGCCAGTTTCTGTCGAGAGTGCCGTGCATCGGGTAGCCAGATTTCTGGCACAAAGCCTGGAACGCGTAGAGCGCCTTTTCCAGCGGTTTTAGACCTGCCCTGGCATAGGGGTGATCGGGCTGGCGGCGGATTAACTCCTCGATGGCTGCATTTGGCGCCGTCACAGCGCGCGGTTCCTCGCCGGGAAGATAGCCCAGCACGTCGATAGATCCCGTTTGCCAGTGGGTGCTGCCCCAGCCTTTGGTAATGACCTTTACTTTCATGCCGTTCTGCAATGCCTGCCATGCAGCTGCCAGCCCACTCAGACCTGCACCGATGACGAGCACATCAAAACGGGGTTTCACCGCAGAAGTGGTCTCCCGGCGGTGAACGGTGCGGGAGCGAGCAGTCAGGTCTGCAGGGGCGTGGGCTGCCGGCGGCTGGTAAGGTGTTGGCGCCAGCGGGCTGTGCGGCGGACCGGGCAGATGGTCGCAGTTCAACACACTCAGCCAGATCAATTCATCCAGACGTTCCTGGCGCAGCTGCTGCCCCCACAGGATGGGGAGCAGCCCTTTCCAGCGTTCGGCGACGAAATCACGCAGGGCGGCATTTGCCGCGGGTGCGTTCATGCGCCCGTTGCTGTGCAGCATACCGGCGGCGCGCAGAGTGCAGAAGCCCCCCTGGCAAGGTCCCATCCCCAGGCGAACATCACGGCGAATGTCGTCGATCGTTTTCGCTTTTCCGTCTGTAATGGCGGCTTCAACACCTGACCTGGATGCCAGCTCGCATTCGCAGATCAGCTCGTTAAACAATCCTTCATCTTCAACAGCGCTCAATCTTGAGCCCAGGGTATGAAAGCCAGTGTGGATGTGCTGTTTAGCCGCTGCGGGCGCTGGTAATGCCTCGCTGTCCGTACGGCACGGGCGCGATACGCCCAGCTTGCGGCAGGCAAGATCAACCGTCTCTTGTGCCATCTTGCGGTAAGTGGTCCATTTGCCGCTGGTGATGGTGATCAGGCCATCCACGCCGTCGCGCTGGCTGTGATCCAGAAGCACGAAAGCCCGGGTTACGTCGCGTGTGTCCTCGACTGCGCTCTCCTGATACAAGGGACGCACGCCTGCCCAGGCGCGCAGCACCCGAAGCTGTGCGAACCCCGGGACGATCTTTTCGCCTTCTTCCAGGCAGAGCTGAACTTCCCACGGTTCGATGGCGAAATGATCGGGATCTTCCACTTTGACATCGGTGGTGCCGATCACGGCGACGGTGTGGGCAGGCACCAGGATGTCGCCGTCCGAGGGCATCTTGCAGCGGTTGATGACGGTATTGACAATGCGGTGGTTGACCGCCAGCATGGTTCCCTTGCCAGGGACGATGTGAACTTTGACGCCGATCGTGCCGGCGATCACACCAGCCCAGGCGCCGGAGGCATTGATCACCAGATCGGCGTAGATGTCAATTTCTTCATTCTTTTCTAAATCTCTGACGCGTGCGCCGGTCACGCGTTTCACTGCACCAGAAGTTGATGAGCCGGAATCGGTGAGAAGCTGGAGAACCCTGTGGTAAGTGAGCGCCTGCGCGTTGTACTGCCGGGCAGAAACGATATTCAGCTCGGATGCCAGGAAAGAGTCCGCCGACCCATCCGGCACCCAAAAGCAGCGCGAAATTGCCGGGTTCAGGTTTGGTTCCCGGCGCAGCATGGCAGCAATCTCGATTTCCTCGACTGGAATCCCCGCCTGGCGGCAGCCTTCGAGAAAGCGCGGTGCATAAGCAGGCTCATCCCAGGGGGTGAGTACGAAATACCCGCCGGTTTCTTCGATGCACTGCGGCATGATTTTGCGCAGTATGCGATTTTCTTCGATGCACTCGCGTGCTGCCTGCGGGTCTTTCACAACGTAGCGCCCGCCGGAATGCAGCAGCCCGTGGTAGCGCCCGGTAGTGCCGTGGGAGAAATCGCCTTTCTCTACCAGCACAGACCGGAAGCCGCGCATCGCCAGGTCACGCAGCACGCCTGCGCCGGTTGCCCCGCCGCCAATCACCAGAACTTCGGTTTGAATTTTTTGCATCCTGTCCTTCAGCAGATCAGGTAGAAATTCGGGGGAGTCTACGTCTCCACCCAGTCAAAGGTGCGTTCGACAGCTTTCAGCCAGCCGGTATACAATCTCTGCCGCTGTTCTTCCGGCATGGATGGCTTCCAGGTACGATCCATCTGCCAATTTTGGCGCAAATCGTCGAGATTGTCCCAGAACCCGACCGCCAGACCGGCGGCGTATGCCGCGCCCAGGGCAGTGGTCTCGGACACCCGCGGGCGCACCACAGGCACATCCAACAGGTCGGCTTGAAACTGCATGAGCAGGTCATTGTAAACCATGCCGCCGTCGACCTTAAGCGATTTTAAGGCGACGCCGGAATCTTTTTCCATCGCATCCAGGACCTCCCGCGTTTGGTAGGCAGTAGCCTCCAGGGCAGCGCGGGCGATGTGTCCTTTATTGACGAAGCGCGTCATCCCAACGATCGCACCGCGTGCATCCGAGCGCCAATACGGGGCGAATAAGCCGGAGAATGCAGGCACGAAGTAAATTCCACCGTTGTCTTCCACACTGCGCGCCAGCGTTTCGACCTGAGACGAGGTTTCGATGATTCCCAGGTTGTCTCGCAGCCACTGCACGAGCGCGCCAGTGATGGCGATCGAACCTTCCAGGGCGTAGACGGCCGGCTGGCTGCCAAAGCGGTATGCCAGTGTTGTCAACAGCCCGCTGGCGGATTGTACGATCTCTTCACCTGTGTTGAGCAGCATGAAGCAGCCGGTTCCGTAGGTGTTCTTGGCTTCGCCAGGGTTGAAGCAGGCCTGACCGACCAGGGCAGCTTGCTGGTCTCCCAGGATGCCGGTTACGGGAACAGAATCTTTGAAAGGCCCGCTCTTCGATGAATAGCCCCAAGGCTGCGGGTCGCTGGAAGGGCAGATGCGCGGCATGAGCGACATCGGAATGCCCATTTCTGCCATGATGTTTGCATCCCACTGCAGAGTTTGCAGGTTCATCAACATCGTACGGCTGGCATTAGAGACGTCGGTAACGTGTGCGCCTCCCTGCGGGCCTCCGGTGAGCCACCAGGTGAGCCAGGTATCGATATTTCCGAAAAGTGCATCGCCGTGAGCAGCTGCCTGCCGCGCTGCGGTGACGTTCTCTAATATCCACTGGATTTTTGGGCCGGAGAAGTAGGTTGCCAACGGCAGACCGACCTGTTCGCGGAAACGGTCTTGACCTCCATTGGCAGCCAACGCATCGCAAATTGCCTTGGTACGGGTGTCCTGCCAGACAATCGCATTATAGAAGGGTCTACCAGTACGGCGATCCCAGACCAGGGTGGTTTCGCGCTGGTTGGTGATGCCGATGGCGGCGATATCGCCCGGCTCCGCTCCCGCTGCCTCGACGGCCTCAAAGCACACCGCGCGGGTGCGCTCCCAAATTTCCATGGGATCATGCTCAACCCAGCCTGGTTGGGGATAAATCTGTTGGTGTTCCTTTTGCGAGACGCTGATCACCAGCCCGCGGCGGTCAAAGAGCATGCAGCGAGTGCTGGTGGTTCCCTGATCAATTGCAGCAACAAAGCGCGGCATATTTTCCTCCTGACAATGATGACTTAATTATACAGTCTCCAGAAATTTGAGTGTTAGTGTGGCAACCTGGTCCAGCTCCTGCTCCAGGATGACGACATGCCCTGACGACTCCATCCAGTGGCTTTGTTTCACGCTCGAAGGGATATTCTCCATGATGATACCGGGCACCGCCGGGTGAACGGTGGCATCTTTACGCCCCTGGATCACCAATACGGGTTGGTGGATATTCACCAGGGCTTTGCGAACCTGGTGCTGCAGCCTCAACAGCTGCAGCACCCCTTTCAGCGGATTAACCATGTAGCCCTGCCAGGGGGTTTCTGAATTCAAGTTAGCTTTGGGCGTATGTGGTACGAACAGCGAAAGCAGCCGCAGGCGCATCTCGCCGGTGAATGACATCTGCAGCTTCAAGGCGGGTGCGTAAGCCAGCACGGCCGCGATTTCGGGATGTTCGCTTGCCAGCAGCAGCGCCAAAAGCGCGCCGGTAGATTCGCCGCCGACGATCACCCGTTCGCAGCGAGAGGCCAGATGGTTGTAATCCTCCGATACGCAGGCATACCAATCCTGCCAGGTCACCCGGTTCAAGTCTTCCGGACGGGTGTAGTGACCGGGAAGCAGCGGAGCAGAGATGGTGTACCCGTGTTTGTGCAGGATCTCAGCCAGCAGCCGCACCTCTGCGGTGGTGGCTGTCAAGCCGTGACACAATTGGATACCGACTGGTCCGGCTTGCCAGAAAAAAGTACCACCTTCCAGGTGGGAATTCCAAATCATCTGGCGGGTTGACAATTTCCTGCTCCTAATCATTCACCCGCCAGGAGAACTGGGCGGTTTGTTTCGATGGACTGCACTGCTGCTCTTGCGACTGTCAGGGCTGCCACTCCTTGATCCCCACCGACCGCCACCGGCTCATCGTGCAAGATGGCGTGAGCGAAACTGGCTGCCTGGAGATGGTACATATCTTCATCACTGGAAGCGAGGGTAACAGGTGAGCTGCCATCCCGCAGCCACAGGGCTTCTTGATGAGTCCTGCCAAAGACGGTCTCGACTGCTCCGGAAGGACCTAACAGGCGTTCAGGAAGTGGGTCTGGATTTACCCCCGGCGGCAAACCCCAGCACACCTGGAAATTGCCGAGATCACCGGAAGCGAATCGCACGGTGATGCTGGCGGTGTCCCAGGCGAGATGGTCGATTGTGCTGAGCTCAGGCCTGCCCGTGCCCAGGCGCAATCCTTGGGCGTACACAGCCTCGGGTGGCGAAGCGAAAAGGCTGCTCCAGGTGTCGAACAGATGCACTGCCATGTCGACGACCGGTCCACCGTTGGCGTGAGCATCGTGCATTTCCAGCTTGGGACGGATTTCCCGAAAATCAGTGGCGTGATAGAACAAGGGTTTTGCGATCTTTCCGGCGGCAATATATTCTTTGAGCGCCGCCATCACGGGAGAATGCCGGCGCATAAAGCCCAGCATCAGCTTTACACCTTTGGCCTGGGCTGCAGCGAGCATTTTCTGGGCATCGCCCAGGTGTAAGGCCATCGGTTTTTCGCACAGCACATGCTTGCCGCGATCGATGGCAGCCAGAGTGGCGCCGGCATGCAGGTTGGTGGGAATGCATACCGAGACTGCGTCGATGCCGGGCTGGTCGAGCGCGTCCGCATAATCGGTGTACCAGCTATCCAGACCGCAGGTTAAGGCGAGTTTTTGAGCGCGCTCAGGGCGGATGTCGACAACGGCGCGGATCTGCGCGTGGGGCAGGCGCGACCAGCTCTCGGCATGGATGGTGCCCATCATCCCGCAGCCGATAATGCACACACCTAACGGTTTATTGCTCATTGTGGTTTGCCTCGAAGCGGTCAAGAGAATAATGCGCGCAGATAATCGCGGCAAGCTCTCGCGCTGGCAAGGGCCTCGGGCAGTACTTCATCCCGTTCGACAGCCAGCCAGGGGAGAGGCAGGTCTTGAATGGCATGCTTGACGGCTGTGAAATCGACATCTCCCTGCCCCAGGTCGGTGAAGCGATCCGGCGTCGTGTCTTTCATGTGCAGGTAGCGAACACGTTCTTTGAAGCGGTGGATGATATCGGCAGGGCGATGCCCGGAGCGGTGCACCCAGGCGACATCCAACGCAAGTCCGAAATCTTGTTGGTGGGTGTGTTCAACCAGGTACTCCAATTCGTGCAGCTCCTGCTGGAGCTCCCAGTAATGGTTGTGGTAGCACAACAGCAAGCCCTGCTGGCGGCAAATGTCGCTGACACGCTGCAGTACTTCGACCTCGGCTGCTAATTCCGGTTGGGTTTTCCCGCTTTCTTTGGGTTTGCCGCTGATCAGGAGAAAGGGTGCTCCGACTGCGGCAGCAAACCGGGCAGCCTGCGTATAGAAATCGTACAAAGGCTGGATGGCTTCTGGGCTGTGCAGCTCACCGTGAACGTGCAAACCCGATACTGCCAATCCGCTGCGATTCAGCAGCTCGGCGAAGGCGCCGGGGCGGGAAAGGTCAAGGCGGTGAGCGCCAATTTCAAGCCCATCGTACCCGGCTGATTTGATCTCGGTCAATAACTCGGGCAGGTTTTGGTGGTATTGGTTGTTCCAGACATTGGTTTGGATAGCGATTTTCATGGCGTCCTCGATTTTATGGGATGAATGGGATGGTGGCTGAGGCCATTGGCATGATCGCAATGCGCGCTCCAGGCGCCAAATGCTGGAGCGCAGCATCGATTGCGGGTTGAAGCTGTGGAACAGGATTGAGCAGCAGCTCGCCGGCAAAAGTCTGCGGCAACTCACTGAGCATATACAGGTGAACCCTGACGGCATCCCGGGAGATCTGATAGGCTTTGTGCGGTCCAACCCGAAAGCCTTCGCGCTGGAAGCGCTCGATCACCTGTGCGTGACCGGTCATGCCTTGCATCCAGGTTTCATAGCCGCGGCTGCCGGTGCCTTCCGGGCAGGCGGCTGCCAGCAGTACCACGGCTCCAGGCGCGGCGATCAGGCAGGCGTGTGCAAGACCTTTTTGGGCCTGGTACAGGTTGATATCTTTTGGATGCCCTCCCGGCGAGGCGATGATCAGATCGTAGGGGGCGGATACGCTCACCTGGCAGATCTGGCGCGCCAGAGGTATTCCAACAGCCATTACTGCTCTTGGGTCACCTGCCAGCGCATGCACGATCTCTTTGTGATCGTTCAGAATGGCATTCAGGGCAAAGTGGATACCAATTTTGGCGCCTATTTCTTCGACATCCTGCCGGGCGGGGTTGCGCTCGAATTCTCCCAGGGCCGACAAGGGGTGGGCCATCATGGCGTGGTTGTGGTTGATGGTTTTGCGACCGGCGAGGCCGATAGCCGCCGACTTGACCCCGCCAGAGAACCCCTGGAACTGGTGAGGCTCGATGTTGCCTACCACCAGACGGAGATCAGCCTGAATATAATGGCTGTTTATCCAAACCGGTGTTCCCCGGCTGGTTTCGCCCAAATAGCTAAGCGATGTCTCGTCATCGGCGTCGTGGCAGATGACCGGGTAGCGTTTTAGAATATCCGGCGGAACTACCGATGGATATTCGCCAACCGGCATGGGCGGGTGGGTGCCGGTGGCGATCAGCAAGGTGATCTTCTCCGGCGGCAAGCCGGTATCTTCCAGGTCTTGCAGCAGGGAGGGGAGCAGGTGCTGGTGCGGGACTGGACGGGTTTTGTCGTTGATGGCCACTGCGGCGCTGTGCACTGAGGCAAAATCGGACAGCTGCACACCTCCCAGGGGATGGGCAAGCGCAGCTTTCACCAGGGCAGACGGATCGGCGGCTGCCGGCGTCTCATTGGGAGCTATCACCTCTACCTGTAAATCGTCAGGCAGCGTGAATCTCAGTTTTGTTTTTCCATAGGGAATGCTGTACTCGGTCAAGGCTTTCACCATCTAACGAAAGGGTAACACCTTTGCAGCGCCGGCAGCCGATCAGTCCACGGTCAGAGTCTTGCTGAGGTTGCGGGGAAAATCCGGATCAAAACCGCGCTGCACGCTGAGGTGGTAGGAGAGCATTTGGAGCGGAATCACTGCCAGCAGGGAGCTCAAGGGTGCTTCACAGTGCGGCAAAGTGAGCAGGTGGTGGACATTGGCGCGCAGGCGGGCATCGTCGGGTCCGATGGCTATTGCCCGACCGCCGCGGCAGGTGACCTCATTGATGCCGCTGACCAATAAGGGGACATCGCCTGTGCCAACGACGAAAATGACGGGGTAGTCTTGTGTAACCGCAGCCAGGGGTCCGTGTTTGAATTCGGTGGAAAGCATTCCCTCGCAGTGCGCATAGGTGATCTCTTTGAGCTTTAACGCACCTTCGAGCGCGGTGGAGTAGGTCAAGCCGTAACCCAGGCAGTACAAATCATCAGCGCCGGCTAGCTCTACAGCCAGCGCTTCGACTGGCGCGGCAGACTGCTCGATGGTAAGCCGGATCAGCTCGGGTAGGGCGAGAAGTGCAGCTGTGCTGCGGTTGGCAAGGCGATGTGCAAGGTACATAAAAGCAATCGCCTGATTGGTGAAGGTTTTGGTTGCCGGCACGCTGATCTCGTAACCGCATACCAGCGGAAGCCAGCGTTCGCTGATCTGGGTCAGGGTGGAACCGATGACATTGACCAGTCCATAGATAGTCATGCCGCTGCGCCGGGCGGCCTCGATTGCATTGAGCACATCTTTGGTCTCGCCGCTCTGGCTCACAAAGATACCCACGTCTTTGGGTGAGAGCGCAGGGGCATATTGGGCGATGAATTGGGGCGCCAGGACGGGCACAGCAGGGCGACCGGCAATGCTGCCAAAATATACTGCGCCAGCCAGACAGGCATGGTAGCTGGTGCCGCACCCGACCAGGTACAGGTGGCGGGCTTTCTGGATGCGTTCCAGGATAGGCGCCAATGTCTGGGCGCTCTCCAACCAGTGCAGCAGCTCGGCGGAAACGGCGGCTTGTTCGTGGATTTCTTTAAGCATGAAATGCGGATAGCCGCCCTTCTGCACGGCTTCCATGCTTTCAGACACTGTTTCAGCCTGGCGCTGGATCAGGCTGCCGTCTTCCACCCGCCGCACCTCTGCACCGGAGGCATCCATGATGACGATCTCGCCATCGTAAACTCGCAGGATGCGCCGGGTGAGGGGCAAAATTGAGGGCAGATCCGAGGATAAGCAGGTGAAATCATCGGACAGACCGACTGACAGGCCAGAGCCTTTTTTTACCGCGTACAGACGATCTTCGCCAACCCTGCCGATCACCAGGGCGTAATCGCCCTCCAGGTCTTGATAGGCGCAGCGGATGGCATTGAGCAAGTCGTGCCCGCGATTGATATAGCGTTCGACTGCGTGAACGCAGGATTCCCCGTCGTTGGATGAGCGTACGACCATGCCCTCGGCAATGAACTGCTCGCGCAGCTCGACGTTGTTGACCACATTGCCGTTGTGCGCTCCGACCAGCTTGCCGTCAGAGTCGATATGGGGTTGAGCGTTAGCCTGGGAAGGGGCGCCGAATGTTGCCCAGCGCAGCTGTACGATGCCTCGGTTTCCGCTCATTTCAGCAAAATTCAACCGGCTGCTGACTTCATCGATCTTGCCAACATCCTTGCGCAGGTCAATTTCACCGTTGGTGTTCAGCGTGGCGCAGCCGACCGAGTCGTAGCCGCGGTAGGATAAGCGTTGCCCAGCCTCTAGCAGGATTTCGCCGAGCGGGCGCTCAGATTGGGTGACAATACCGAATATTCCACACATAGTTGGGAAAGGGATGGGTGCTGCAGGCGTACAGAAATCCTGCAGCACCCGTTATTTCTCAGGCGCTCCGGTAAAGCTTGGTGATGACAAACTCATCGTGCCGCAGCGCTTCGGCAGAGGTCAGGCGGCCGTTGATCGTGCGCGCCATCATCTCCATGACCTTGTCGGCAGCCTGATCGAGGTTGATCTCGATTCGCAGCAAGCCGGTGAGGTCGACATCGATGTGCTCCGACATGGTCTGGACGGTCAACGGATTTGCCGACATCTTGATCACTGGCTCGATCAGATTGCCGATGATATTTCCCTGACCGGTGGTGAACAGGTGCAGGGCGGCGCCGGCGGCGCAGCACAGGGTTACCATTTCTGCAGCCGCGGAGGATGAATCCATGAAGTGCAAACCTGACCCTGCAGGCTCTTCGGCAGGCTCGAGTATGGATTGCACCGTGCAGCGTCCCATTTTCTCTACGTTGCCGAAAGCCTTCTCCTCGATGGTCGAGAGCCCACCGCGAATATTGCCCTGGGTGGGCTGGGAGCCCATCAGGTCGGCATCCTGAGAATTGATGAAATCCTGGTAAGCCTGGAAGGTCTGCATGAACTTTTCGCTCACCTGCGGCGTGGCGCAGCGCTCGGCGATCTTAAACTCTGCGCCGGTGACTTCGGAAGTCTCGCCGAAGATCAAGGTGTTGCCGAGTTTTTCCAGGCGCTCGAAAACACGCCCGACGGTGGGGTTGGAGGCCAGACCGGAGGTGGTGTCCGATTCGCCGCACTTTGTCGAAACCCAGATCTCGTCCAATTCAACCGGGACGCGGGGAAGCTCGCTGGCAAAGTGAACAAATTCCTTTGCCTTGCGCGAGGCCATCTCTATTGTCTTGAGATCGCCATAGCGTTCGATGGAGAAGCCGGCTGCGGGCTTCCCTGTCTGGGCGATGGCGTCCACAATGAAGTTGGTCCAATTAGGCTCAATGCCGATGACCACTACGGCAGCCACATTGGGATTGCGACCCGTGCCGATCAGGGTGCGGAAGGTGAGGTCCAGGTCGGCGCCGAACTGCAGGCGACCGTAGGGGTGGGGGAGCGCGATGGTACCACGGATCAGGCGAGCGACGCCTTCGGCCGCGGCATTGGAGATGTCGTCCACAGGTAGAATGAGCACGTGGTTGCGGATGCCAACACGTCCATTCTCACGACGATACCCAGTCAAAGGAATGTCGGTATAGGATGTCATTTGGACCACCTCAAAGTTTTGATGTTGTGAACATGAACGTGCGCTCCCGGGGCGACAGCCTGGGTTGCCTGACCAATCGTGCGGCTGTACTCAGTCACCTGAGATCCCTCAGCCAATGCCCGCATCGCCACTTTGTGTCCCAGGGGGACATCGTCAGCCAGCTTCACTGTGGTCACGAACTCGCCTTCCAGTGTAACGACGCCGACTTCCTCGCCTTTCTTCAAGTCTTTTACAGCAACGCCGACATCATCGTCTTTTTCGTGGATCAAGATTGCATGTGCCATAGACATTTCTCCTTATCTACATCAGTTGTTTACCGGACAGACTCCGGAACGTGAAGCGCCTCAAATAGGCGTATCAACCTACAGATACCTCGTAGCCCTCTGGGATTTGAGCGGCAATGACCGCACCAAGAGTGCGCAGCCGGACGCCTTCCGGCAATCCTGAAATGATTGCCTTGCCATCATTTTGAAGGACATCGATGGGCAGCTTTGGATGCTGAATTCCAGTTTGGGGAATTCCAAAGATGTAAATCTCCTCGACGAGGGGCTTGCTTTCCAAATCACGTGTATTCTCCGCTGCCGGTCCCAGAGGCAGCATTGTGCCTTCTCTACCAAAAACCGGGATACGATCCAGAGGCTCGACTAAGTCCAGCACTTGCGGGCCTTCGAGACGCTCGCTGCTCCATATGTTATACCACCCACCTGCCGGCAGGTACACACGGACATGCCCGCCAGGCTGGATAATGGGCGCTACGAGCAGGGATGGGCCAAGCATGTACTGCTCTTCGAACCCCCAGGATAAGGGATCATCCGGGAAGGCAAGCGGCATGGCGCGCATCACCGGCATGCCGGTTTGCGAGGCCTGGAGAGCGCAGGCCTCCAGATAGGGGATCAAGCGGTAGCGCCAGCCGAGCCAGGTGCGGACGATCGTCTCAGCCTGCTCCCCGAATTCCCATGGTTCGCGCGGGCCGATGCCGTGGAAGCGAGTATGAGACATCATGATGCCCGCCTGCGTCCAGCGGATATACAGCTCGGTAGAGGGCATGCCGATGGCAAATCCGCCAATGTCGTGCGAGTAATTTGCCCCGCCGGTCATTCCCCAGGATAGACCGCCGCGGATACTGGCTGCCATCCCTTCCCAGTCCACCTGCGGGTCGCCGCCCCATTGAATAGGATAACGCTGGCTTCCGATCCAACCGGCGCGCCCCCAAACTAGGCTGTCGTTTGGGCGGTAGCGCTGACCGGCTTCGTAGGCGCAGCGGTTGTACAGCATTGCATAGACATTATGAATGGTTTGCCCCGAGTCGCCGTTCGAGGCTACCACGCTGACAGGTACCGCTTCTCCATAATCCGTCTTCACGGTGGCGACGCCGATCTCATACAGGCTGCGGTGCATCTGCAAGTACCACTCGAATGCGTCCGGATTGGTGAAATCGATGATACCACTTGGCATCAGGTGGGGAACGGAGGTGTCGAAGGGTTCAGGGAACCAGCGGTAAACAAAGGGCGTCCCGTCAGGATTGCGCAGCAGATAGCCCTTTTCAGCCAGCTCAACGAAAAGCGGGTTGCGGATGGAAATGTAAGGGTATTCCCACAAGCACAAATAAAAGTCCAGGTTGTCCAATGCGCGTACAAAGGCAGCCGGATCGGGGTAGCGCTCGGGATCCCAGGAAAAATCGAAGCGAGTGTCCATGCGGTGCCAGGCGCGCCCGTCCAGAACGATCACATCACAGGGGATGTGATGCTGGCGCAATTTTTCGGCTATCTGCAGAGTTTCCTCGGCTGTTCGATAATAGGCACGCGACATCCAGGCCCCGTAGCTCCAGCGCGGCGGAACAGGCGCCCGACCGGTGATGCCTGTGTACTTCGCCAGGATCTCGGCCGGTGTATCGCCGGGGATGAAGAACATATCCAGGCTCGGATCGAGAAGATTGATCACATAGGTGCGGTGCGACCAGGGCGGATAGCCCACACCGTGGGTGACTTTCGAGGGGGTGTTGATGAAAAATCCCCAGCCGCGTTGGCTCCAGGCGAACGGGGCGTTTTTGTAGGAGATCTCTGCATTTACGGTGGTGGCATCCCGGTTCCAGTTGTCGATCAGCATGCCGCGGCGATTGAGAGGACCGAATTTTTCTCCCAAACCATAGACCGCCTCCCCGCTCCGCAGCGCAAACGAGATAATCCAGGCTTCCTGTCCTGGTTTATCCATGTGGGCGAAAGGCGCCATGCGCAGCTCGCCGTTAATGGTGCGGTCGTTGGCCGATTCCATCAGCAGGAGGTCGTCTTTGAAGAACTTCATCTGCAGCGGGCTGGACTGCAATTCAAGGCGCAGCCGCCCAGAACGCAGGATGCACGCGGTCGGGCTGGGACTTTCGACCTGGCACTCCTGGGGCTCCAGGCTGCCTACGATCAGGCCGTAATCGTTTTTGTGCGGCGGACCCCACTGCAAGCGAACGATGTCCTGTGCGAAGAAGGAGATATGCAAATCTCCCGCATGGGTTTGAAGCCGGGCTCCGTTTGGTGTGGAGGATTTTAGTTTTATAGACTCGATGCGTGTATATCCTTGTTGGATACGCAAGCCTTCTTGTTCGAAAAGCATATTGTGCCTCAGTTTGTATCAGAATATGGGTCGAGCAGCTCGCCAGACCCTGTGCCTGGTTCACGATAATCGCAGCGCCTGTTTTTGATCTTCCTGCAGCGCCTGCATGAACTCGTTTGCAGCCTGCGGTGTCATGTCACCGGTAATTGCCAGGGCAATGCCCTGACCTCCAATCGCTCGCACGATCTTCTGCGCGCCTTCTGGTGTAACGAAAACCTGGCATAACTTTCCGGCAGAGCGGATGCGGCTCAATACCTGCAGCCATTCCTCCGGCGCGGGCTGCCCTTCTCCTGGGATCCATTGGATTCCATCGAGGTTTTCAATCGAGAGCAGCAGATCCAGGTGAGGAAGCTGACCTTTGCCATCCATGTGGTAGAAGGAGTGCGTGATATGGTCGCAGCAGGTGCGCAGGTCGGGGATAACAAACTGCTCAAACATACGCGGCGAGATCATGTAGGCGAAATCACATTGAAACATGTACATGCTTTCTGGCGCCCACAGCGGAGCCCAGGCGGATACACCACGCGGCGAGCCTGCAAGCATACCATCGAGTTCGTCGAAAAAGTGCAGCCAACTGGCAGTCACTTCCCGGGTGAGGCGCAGGATTTGATCGGGTGCGTCATACAGCTCGTACAGCAGCGCCTGAGTCGTGCGTAAGGATGCTAAAACATCCAGGCTGCCGCCCAGGTCGACGTATGAGATGCACACCTTGTCTCGCCAACGCTCAACTGCTCTTCGGGTGAGGGACTCTACCCTGCGCCACCAATAGCCATCTTTATTGGCGTGTATTTCCATCGCTCTGACAGGTGGTACGTGCGTAGGCTCAAACCAAACCGTTTCCGGGGAAATATTCACCCGCGCACCCAAAAAGGCTGCCAGGATTCCAGCGCCAAAGGTCATCTTCCATTGAGGCGGGGTATCGCCATACCAGCAGCGTGTCTTCAGGTTCGCCTCGTATAGATCCAGGATGTGGTCGTCAGAAAGGCTTTCCGGGAGCTGCGCTGTATACAGCGGCAGCTGAGGGATGTACACGCCTGGTTGAGACCCGCCCACTATAACCAATGGTCGCTCAAGATCGCCAGCCCACCAATCGCTCCATACCTGGTGGATTGGGGTCCAATCTATATTGTTAAAGGACGTGATGGTCAACATTCAACGAATGCCAGTAACAGTAATTGCTTCTATAACTCAGGCCCGGCAGGTCAACGCCCGCCAAACCCGGTCATGGCAATGCCCTGGACGAAGTAGCGCTGGGCAATGACGAACAGGCCTAACACCGGAGCGAGCATCAGCGTACCGGCAGCGAACACCAGCTCCCAATTTTGGACGTTGGAGTCGTTGATGGCGCGGATGCCGAGCGCAAGAGTCCATTTGTCCATGCTGTTCAGGTAAATCAATGGCTCAAGGAAGGAATTGTAGTGCTGGATTAAGGCGAACACTGCGACGGTCGCGATCACGGGCTTGGACAGCGGGATCAGAATCAGGGTAAGAATCTGTACGCGGTTCGCTCCATCGATCAGGGCGGCCTCTTCCAGCTCCATTGGCAGGCCGCGGAAGAATTGGTGCACCAGGAAGATATACAGTGCGGTAGCACCTGCCCAGTAGGGCACAATCAGCGGTAGAAAGGTATCGATCCAACCAAACCAGCGAAATACCAGGAAGCGAGGTATCAGGGTGACGACTTCTGGCAGCATCATCGTGCCGATCATCAAGCCGAAGAAAAACTGCCTGCCGGGCCAGCGCAGCCTGGCGAAGGCATAGCCCACAGTGAGTGAGGAGGCGACTGTGCCAAGCACTGCCAGACCGGTTACGATGACTGTGTTCCAGGCAAATTTGGCGAATGGCAGCACATCGAAAATCTTCAGGTAGTTGCGCCACTGGGGATTTTCGGGTATCCAGACGATCGGATGGGCAAAGACCTCGTTGGAGACTTTCAGCGAGGATGAGATCATCCACAACGTAGGGACAAGAAAACTGATGACGATCACCGTCATGAGTATCTGCAGAAAGATCAACCCCAATCGCCGGGTCCAGATAGGGGAGAGCAGGGGGCGTCTGGCACTATTGCGAGTATCTGCGGATGCAAGCGTTTTGGTTGCCATCGTATGCTCCTAATCCTCGTAATATACCCAGCGCTGTGAAATGTAAAACTGAGCCACAGTAAAGCCGACAATGATGATGAAGAGCTCCCAGGCAAGCGCCGAGGCATAGCCCATATTGAAATAGTTAAACCCCTGCCGGTAGATATTCAAGACCGCGAATAAGGTGGCATTTTCCGGCCCACCATCGGTCATGATGAGAGCAGGGATGAAGGTTTGGAATGAATTGACGATAGCGATGATCATGTTGTAGAAGATCAGAGGCGTCATCATGGGGATGGTGATCTTGAATAAACGGGTCAGACCGTTGGCGCCATCCAGGCTGGCAGCTTCGTAGAGAGATTCTGGGATATTGCCAAGCCCGGCAATGAAAATCACCATCTGGCGCCCGATCATCCAGAAGGACATGAAGATAAATGCAGGTTTGGCCAAATCGGGCTTGAAAAGCCAGCTAAGGGGTGCGATACCAAACCAGCCAAGCACTTCATTCAGGATACCAAATTCAGGATGAAAGACACGCTGCCAAACAACGGCGCTGGCAACCAGCGGAACAATAATGGGTAAATAAAAGCCAGCCCGGTATATATCCCTGAATTTTATGTTCTGTGTGAGCGCAAGCGCCAGGGCAAAGGAGAGCACTAACTGGATCGGCACTGCGAAGACGGTGTAGTAGGCGCTGTTGTACAGGCTCAGGTTGGCGATAGGATCCTTAAACATGCGGATGATGTTTTCCAATCCGACGAATCTCGGCGCGGAGAGCAGATCCCATTTGTGAAAGGCGAGCCAGATCGAGTAGGCCATTGGAAAGGCGGTAAATACCAGAAAACCAATGATGAACGGTGATGCGAAGAGATATCCCGCCGTCCATTCCCGCAGGGCGCCGCGGGATGGTCGTTCGAACTTTAGGAATGTTTTTGCGGCCATTCACATCTCCCTGTAAATGTTGAACAGCTTGCTCGAGCTGCGAAAAGAGCGTGATTGCTCCATACTCTCCCTATCCCTCTAACGATTGGCTTCTACCGGCACTCAAGGCCTTAGAAACCAGGCGTAGAGGGATAGGGATCGATATGGTCTCCGCCGGGACCATCGCCCGGAGGATATCTTGCTAGCAATCTCTTTAGCCCTGGGTAGCCCAGTATTCGTCCAGCTTGGCCTGAATGGCTGTGTCTACCTGAGCAAGCACGTCAGCAGCTTTTGCGCTGCCATTGATCAACGGATCCCAGCCTACCGGCTTTACGATCTCGCTCCACATCAGGCTGCGAGGCACGCCGCCAACCACATCCACCTCGGAGCGGCTGAAGGCTTCCAGGAAGGCTTTGCCGTTCTGGAGCTGGAATTTCTCGGTGACAGTTGGCAGCCAGAAGCTCTCGAGCAGAGCCAGGTTGTTGGGCAGGCGACCGGTGGTTTCAGAGTAGATCTTGTCGCCTTCTTCGCCGCCCATGAAGCTGGCAAACTTCCAGGCATTCTCGACGTTGTCGCCCTTGAGGAGCACGATGCCTTCGGCCCAGCCGCGGTGAGGTCGGGCTTCATCGGCCATCTTGGGCATCAGGACTACATCGAACTCTAGCTGTTTATTCTCTGCGCGCAGCTCGGGGCTGTTCATGGTTGGGAACCACCACGGGCCTTCATATTTCATGGCGCAGTTGCCGGTCTGGAAGGAGTTGGCGCCGCCAGAAAGATCAGCAGGCGAGGGTGAGATCTTCATGTCGTAGTAGACGTCGGAAGCCATCTTCTGTACGATATCTACGATCTCCGGCTGGCTGAACTGCGCTTTCTTGGGATCGACGATCGAGTCGAATTCCTGGGCGCCGGTGCCGCGCATCCAGCCGATGTCGCGGAACCAGTTGCCATTGGCCTGAAGGCCGTATTTCTTGAAGTCGCCGCTGGTATCGGTGAGCTTCTGAGCAATCTCGATGAACTCCTCGTAGGTCCAGTCATCGGTCGGGTAGGGGATGCCGGCTTCATCGAACGGCTTCTTGATGTAGAACATAATCATTGTGGCAACCTGCAGCGGGATGAGATATTTCTTTCCCTTGCGAGCGGTGCTGTCCACAATGCTTTGCACGTTGTCCGGGTAAGGCGCGGTGAAGCCGTCGCGGGTGACGTACTCGTCGATCGGAGCGAGCAGGTCTTTGTCGGCGTAGGTTTGCCATTCCCAACCCTGGAAAGAGGCGACATCGGGAGGCGTTCCGCCAGCGATCGAGGTTTGCAGCTTGGGGTAGTAGTTAGCGTTCGGATCTGCCACCGTGGTGACATTGACTGTCACTTGGGGATTACGCTCCATGTACAGCTTGGAGAGCTTATCCCAGGCGGGAATATCGGCGTTATCGCCCCAGGCAAGAAAATCCACGGTGGTGGGGGCGGGCGGGGGTTCGGTTGCAGCTGGTCCTGCTGCTGGGGCTTCCGGGGTGGGTGAGGGTGCGCAGCGAGCAAGCACCAACGCGGCTACGCCCGAAGCGCCTATCTTGAGGAAATCCCGGCGGGTGAGCTGCACACGGTTATTCTTTTCTTCCATTGTTTTCTATCTCCTCTTCAATACAAATGTGAAGGATGGTGTTATCGTCGAATCTCGAACAATCGGAAAAGTGATCTAAGATTTTTCTGCGAAAGGCCTCCTTTCTTGCGAAAACGGCTAAAGCCGAACTGCCGGCATATCCAAGAGATCGGCGATTACGGTCAGGGCGGGTAAATAGGAGCCGTAGGTCAGAGAGATGTGGTGCTCCAGCCCTTCGGTGATGATCGTATCGACAATTTGCCTGACGGGGCGTTGAAAGCGCAGGGCTCCTGTCGTGCCAGAGAAGGCTGGCGGCGCAGATAGCATTTCTCCGGACCCAATCACCAGCCGGTAGGCGTTGCCGTTTGATCCACTGTCGGGTGCGGGGCGTCTGTTGATGCGCGCGATAGTGACTTCTCCAGGCTTGAGTGGGAATTCCATGTTCAGCGGTACCTTGCGATTCGAATGGATCGTGCCGCGTGGGGCAACATCGGGGTCTGCCATCGATAATGGCGCCAGACCGCAGTGCCATAGAATCAGCGCCTGCCGGTCTTCGTCGATGGAGACAACGTCGCTGCCAAACGCCTGCTCGCCGCTCAGCCATTGCAGCATGAGTTGGGTGACTGTCCCGTTGGCGTCTGCTTCGCAGGAGCAGGGAGTCTTTTCGTCTGTGAGCATCGACATGGCGCCGCATGCCGCACAGCCCAAATCGGTGAAGAACTCGGGCCAGCAGCGAACCGCCAATCCATCCAGCTGCCTTTCGTCAGCGATATCGCGCAGGGCGCGATAAACGCTCAAGGTGCCGTTGAGCGGTTTTTGATCCAGCTCGTCCAAATTGTGCAGCTTATGGGAGATCAGGCTGCGCGCCTGGGCAACCTCTGCCGGACTTGCAGCCCTTGCGCGTTGAAACACTTCCTGCAAGCCAATGCGCTGAACCTGGAGTCCAAATTTGGATTTCAAGAAAGCATCATCCAGGTGGCAGCTATCCATACCATCAGGATGCTCGCCGACCACACCCATCTGCGCCGTGCGGAATTGGCGCAGCACAAACCCGGCCTGGGCGCGCAGGCGAACTTTTTCGATTGCCTGGGTGTCATCAGGAGGGGAATAGGTGTAATCATATTTGTTGCCAATCAGTGTGAGCGCATGCCCTGCCAGATTGATGCCGCAGAAGGAATTCAAGCGCAGGCGCGCGCCGGTATGCTCTTCAGGCACAGCCCATAAAAATACCGGCGCTTCGACGACATCCGTCAGCGCTCGGATCATCGTGCTGTCTGCAAAAGTTGCCTGGAATATTAACAATAAGTCCACTGCATCGGTGCTCAGGGCTTGTGCAGCCGCGTGCGCCTGGGCAGCGTCAGTGATCATCTCCTGCGGCCCAAGAATGTGCATTCCGGCGCCGGTCAGGGTGCGGCGGATGGTATGCGTCATTTCACTGGCGAGCTGCATGTCAAAAGTCGTGCGGGCCAATGGCGCAAGCCCAATGCGAAGGGGTTGCATAAATGCTCCTAGGGTTCCTGATAGAAGAAGCTCATTAAAGCCAGCGCTGCTGCTCCGGTGATGCCGGCGCGCCAGCCAAAACTGGTGGTGCGGACGACAACGTTATCGCCAAGACCGGCAAATGCCTGTTTGCGCATTGTCTCCGCGGCAACGGGAACGATGAGATCATGCCCCTGGGCAAAAAGCCCGCCTAAGAGGATCAGCTCGGGATTCATAACATTGACCAGATTGGCGAGGGCGATGCCAAGATAACATGCCTGGGTTTGAACAAGCTCGAGCACGTGTGCATCCCCCATCCGTGCGGCTGCGAAGATCGTCTCGGTAAAATTTGCGGATGGATCTTGCCGCATCAAGTCGGCAAGCGTACCTTGGGGATTGTGCTCGGCAATCCGTTTTGCCTCTCGAGTCAGGACGGTTTCGGAGACCAACGTTTCCAGGCAGCCTTGCTTGCCGCAGCGGCAGGTTTCTGCCGGATTGGCTATCATCTTAATGTGCCCAATCTCACCCGCCCCAGCCGCACTGCCGCGAAATACCTGCCCGTTGAAGATAAAGCCTGCCCCGACGCCCACCCGCCCATAAACGAATGCCAGTGAACCGGCCCCTTGCCCGGCGCCAAAGAAGGCCTCGCCGAGCGCCATGGCGCGCACGTTGTTATCCACTACAACCGGCAAATTCAACTGCTGGTGCAGGAAATCGCGGATAGGCACATCTATCCATCCTAGATTTGGGGCAAGGATATTGATGCCTTCATGGAAGTTCACCAGCCCGGAAGCGCCTACACCCACGCCTAGGATGCGGTTGGGGGTGATGCCGCTCTCCTGGATCTCTGAACGGATCTCGCTTGCGATGCGCGCCAGCACAATTTCTGCCGGAGTGTGAACATCGAAGGAAAAAATCTGGTTGTGGATCAACTTAGCATACAGGTCGGCAATGGCAATCCTGACCACTCCAATGCCGATATGGACGCCGACCGCGTAACGGGCATCCGGAACCAGGCGCAGTGCAGTGGGTGGGCGGCCAACGCGGCGCTCGTCAGTGTGGGATTCGATCCCTTCCTCAATGACGATACCCTGATCGATAAGTTCGGAGATCAGGTTCGTGATGGTTGTGCTGGATAAATTTGTCTGTCGAGCAAGCTGGATTCTGGAAATGTGTTCGTTATGCAAAAAACTCAATAAGATCGCCCTGAGATTGTGCGACTTTACCAGGGTTATGTTGCTGCCGGGGAAGGTGGGTGATTCCTTCATGTGAGCGGAGCAGGCATAAGTGAGATAATTGATTAATAAAGTTGAAAAACAAATAGCGCTGGAATTATTGTATAATAACGCCTTGTACGTGTCAAGAAGGAATTTGATATCAAATCAAGGGTCGAACGTATTCATGGCACATAAAGCGGCAGTCATTACCTATCCAGAGTCTATCGAACAATTGAAAGCCGGATTCGACCGGTTAGGTGAGCTGACGGCATTAACCTATGGCCCGACTCAGGGGATCGTCTTTTACAAAGACGCACTCAAATCACAGCCAGAAGCGCTCACCGACGCTGCCACAATGGTGCGCAGGGTAACCTCACTGGGTGACAGCAGGCAGGATGTGGGCGCTATGATCATGCGCAGTATGATCTGGCGGGTGCGTGAGCGGGTTGGCGACGGCGGCGCAACAACTGCCATCATGGCTCAAGCGATTCTCAACCAGGCATTTAAAGCCCGCAGTGCTGGCGCAAACACAGTCGCAGTACAGCAAGGCATCCGTATTGGAGCCGAGCGCGCCAGACTGGCGTTGGAAGCGATGAGACAGGCGGTAAGGGGGGAAGGTGATCTGGAAGCGATTGGCAGGTCGGTTACCGGGGATGAAGACCTGGCTTTCCTGCTGGGTGAAATCTTCAGCATACTTGGCCCGACCGGTCATGTGACCATCGATGAGTATGCTGCACCGTACCTGGAAAGAGAGTATGTGGATGGCGGTCGCTGGCGGGCTTCTATCGTTTCGCCTCATTTGATCAATAATTCCGCAGCGCGAGCTTCCGGGCTGGATGATTGCCTGGTGGCGCTGTACGAAGGCAGCCTGACAGACATCGATGAGATCGCACCGCTTCTGGAGTTGGCGATCCAACACGAGCCGGCTCATCTGCTGCTGGTGGCGCAGAAGATCAGCTCGGACGCACTGAACACAATTGTGACCACCCACTTAAAATCGAAGCTAAAAATTTCAGCCGCAGCTTTGGAGCGGGTTGGAGATGCAGGCCTGGGAGATCTGCAGGATCTGGCTGCATTGACTGGGGCAAGATTATTTTCCTCCAGGTATGACCGGGGATTTCGTTCGATCCAGCCCGGGAATCTCGGGAAGGCGCGTCGGGTCGAGGTTGACCTGCAAGTGCTCCAGGTGAGCGGCGGCAGCGGTGACCCAAGCGGCTTGCGCCAGCAGATCGAACAATTACAGCGCCAGATGTACCGGCTCGATCTGGACGACAGCATCCGGGAAGAGCTGCAGATGCGCGTGGGCCGGCTGGCAGGCAGCATGGCGGTGCTGAAAATTGGCGCACAAACCTCCGCAGAGCGCAGCAGCCTGAAGGTAAAAGCCGAACAGGGCATCAAGACTATCCAGGCTGCCTTACAGGATGGTGTGCTGCCCGGGGGCGGCTGTGCGTATTTGCGCTGCATCCCTGAGGTAGAGAAGCTGACCGCTCCAGGTGGTGGTTTATCCCGCGAGCAGGCCATGGGCGTGCGCGCACTGGTGGCAGGTTTAGAAGCGCCATTTCGCCGGCTGTTAGGCAACGCGCAAGTATCTGCGCCAGGTTTGGAGATGCACAGGATCCAGCAGGCAGACAAGGATCATGTGTATGACGTGCTTTCCAAAAATATCCTTCCAGCCAGACAGGCAGGAATATTAGATCCTTACAAAGTGCTGTCTGTCGTGCTTGAGACGGCGGTAAGCGGTGCAGCTATGGCATTGGGTACGGAAGTGATCATTCTTAAACGAAAACCGAAATTGAGCTATGAACCCTGATATGCAGATTCCCCAGATCACCTGCCACCAGGTTGGGTCTCTCCCGGCTGGCGGGGTTGTTTTTGACCTGGCGCAGGATGATCGCGGTCATGTGTGGGCAGGAACTACAGCCGGCTTATTCGCCAGCGATGACGATGCCTGGCGACCGGTTTTGCGAGGATATCCTTTACGGCAGGCGTTGGTTTTGGCCGTGAGCCACAGAACGGTGCTGGCAGCCGCCGATGGGGGCATGGTCAGATCCGCCGATCGCGGCAAATCCTGGCAGCGCTGCCTTATCCCGCCAGAGGTCGAGAGAATTACCTGCCTGGCGATTTCACCGCGCTTCTTGCAGGATGGCATTGCGCTTGCCGGTACAGAAGGGCAAGGCATCCTGCGCTCGGCAGATGGGGGGCGCTCCTGGAAATTCGCCAATTTTGGGCTGCGCCACTTTCAGGTGAGCGCGCTGGCTGCCGCGCCATCCTGGCAGCGCAAGGAACCCGTCTTCCTGGCGACCGAGCAGGGCGTGTATTACTCTCCCAATGGCGGGCGCGCCTGGCAAGAGGCTGGGCTGGCAGATACGCCGGTCTTATCGCTGTCAATCAGCCCCGAATATTGGGATGATGGTCTGATAGCTGCCGGCACAGCCGGTGGGAGCGTGTACTGCTCACGCGATCAAGGCAAGACCTGGACTGCCAGCCTTACCGGCACAGAGAATCATGCCCCAATCAACCGGTTATTGTTTCTTCGCTCGAACACGCTGCTGGCAGGCACAGACAGTGGTGATGTGCTGGCATCCGGCGACGGAGGCCTCACCTGGAAGCTGCAAGCGCGCTTTCCAGGTGCTGTTCTATCCCTGGTGGAGTCAGGAAATTCGATCTTTGCAGGCGCGGGAGCGCAAGGCCTGTATCGCTCTCCAGACCAGGGAACAGCCTGGTTGGTTGATAGTACCCTGGCTGCCAGGCGAGTGCACGCCCTTGCGCAAAAAGACGCCGCACACCTGGCGGTTGGCGGCATTGAAGAGGGCATCTGGGTGAGCCAGGATGGAGGACAAAACTGGCAGCCTGCCACCGGGCCGGATGGTGAAGGGCTGGCCTGCCTCTCGCTTGCCTGGGAGGCGGAAGGTCTGTTGGCGGCTTGCGCCGGCGGGCTGTTATCGATCGGACTCAATAAGACCGGTTATGAGCCGCTGGACGGAAGCATTATTACGCTTGCTGCCTGCCGGCAGAAAGTCTGGGCAGGCGGCTTGGATGGCAGCCTGTGGAGCAAACCGCGCGGCGGCGGTGAGTGGCAGCAGGCGAATTCACCCTGCCGCGGAGCGGTGATATCTATCACCTGCCAGGATGGCGCCGGGCAGGGCGGCTCGATGCTGGTCGCCAGCCAGAATGATGCCAACCGCAGCCTGGAATTCTGGCGCAGCGACGACCAGGGCGGGACGTGGGTGCAGCAAGGTGCCGAACCGAGTGCCAGCACGGCAGTGCGCAGCGCCTTCCTGGATGGTAGATGGTTTGTGGCCTCAGGCTCGAAGCTGCTGACTGCAGCACCCCATGGCTGGCAGCGGGCAACCGTCAGCGGTGAAGATGCGCCGGTCAGTGCGCTCCTGGCGCTGCCATCTATTGGTTTGATCGCTGCCACCTCGGACAGACTGCTTTTCACGAGCGATGGACTCGAGTGGAAAAGGCTGCCGTGCGAGATGGCCGAATTTGGGATCGCAGACCTTCATTTGCTATCCAGCAGCCCGAGCGAGGCGGATGTGCGTGGAATAACCAGCGATGGGAAATTCTTTGTTCTCAAGATCTTCACAGCATGAAAGGGGTCGAGATAAGAAAAGCCGCCTGACTTTTAATCGGGCGGCTTTTTTGTTATCCTATGGCTTTCTAAACACGAAAAACCATCAGCGCTTGATGTGGGGCACAAGCCAGAAAGCCTCATCTTCTCTGTAGTCGCCGTTGGCTGTCACAGTCAGAATGAACTTGACTTCCTTGCCTGCCAGAGAGTTCAGATTAACGTCGATGCGCGTGATGCTGCCGTCGTAGACTTCATTCCACTCGCCCAGGTTCTTTACCGCGCCATCACCAATCCTGTAATCCAGCCGGAAGAGCACGTCGCATTTTTCTGCGTCTTTCAGGCAGCCGACGTCCGCCAGGAAGCGATCGCCGGATTTGACATTGACTGCCGGATAGGTTCCGGTGATCCAGCCGCCATCTTCCATCTCAGGATTGGTCCACAGGGCAGGTTCGTTCTCGGTGCGGTTTTCTTGCTCAGGGCGATCGAGGCGCCGGACGAATCCAGAAGGCTCAGAGCCAGCACCGGGACAAGGCAGCGTGCGGGCGCTGCTTTGCCAGGTAGCAGAGCAGTAGTTGGCTACGAAATCGTAGACTACGCCGCTTTTGACCTCACGCACTTCGATCTTCACCCAGAAGGAAGATTTGGCGCTGGAGCCTACGCCGAAGGTATTCCCCTCCTCATCGCTCAGCAGCCAATTCCCCTGGTATTCACCGCTGCTGGTAGGTGCGACCAGATCGACAGCGATCTGGATGCTGTCACCTGGCAAAACCTCCTGGTCGATCGCCATCGTGTCTGGACCATCCATCTGGTCTCCTCTTGAAAAGACCAGCTCGTAATCTTCGCTCCAGGTGCAGGTGCCAACGTTCTCCAATTCCCAGATTTTTACGAAGGCTTCGCCTGGACTCATGCGCGTGCCATCGGGAATGCTGACATCCTCGACGAAACGGGCAGCGTTACACGGCTTTTCAGGGGTCGCGGTGGCAACAATGATGGGTGTCAGGGTTGGAAGCGGAGATGCGGTTGGAAAGGGCGTGGAGGTGGCAGGAGGCGCCAGGGTTGGAAGCGGCAGCGGTGTATCTACGGCAGCTCCAGGTGTATCCGTCGGGGGCAGCACTACCTGTGTCGCGGCGGCATCCAGCTCAGCCTTGGTGAGCTGCGCAACCAGCGTCTGGGCAGCCTGGGTGTACAGCGGCGCAGTATCAGCGGTTGCCAACGGAACGGGCGTTGGAAGTGGCAAACCACAAGCCAGGACCCCCAGCAGCAGAGCTGCTATTCCCAGAAATAACTTAACAGGTTTACGGTTCATAGCGCCTCCACCTTAACCGCACAAATTTTGTATTCAGGAATCTTTGCCACCGGATCCAGGGCTGCCAGAGTCAGCTCATTGGCAGGTGATTCCGGGAAGTGAAAGTTGGCATATATCATGCCGGGCGGGACACGCTCTGTGATCCAGGCCTGTGCTTCGATGCTCCCCCGGCGGGAAGTAACCCTGACCCTGCGATTGCCGTTCAGCCCCAGTCGTTGGGCATCATCGGGATTGAGTTCGATCAAAGACTGGTCGTAGATGGCCATCAATCCTTTTGCACGGCGAGTCATTTGCCCACCATGCCAGTGATACAGCACGCGCCCGGTGCTCAGCAGCATTGGATAGTCATTGTCGGGAAGCTCCGCAGGAGGAACATGTTCGATGGGCATGAAGCGCCCTCTTCCGCGAGTAAATTGACCGATATGCAGGATGGGTGTGCCGGGGTGGGCGGCGTCTTTCACCGGCCACTGCAGCCGCTCCCCATTCTCTAGGCGCTGGTGGGAAACCCCTGCGTAGCTCGGTGTGAGGGCTGCTGCCTCCTCGAGGATTTCTGCGGCGCTGGTGTAATTCCAGCCGGCAAATGGGGCTTCTTTGGGCTGGCGCGGCCCGGCTGCGAGCATCCGGATTGCCAGATCAGCGGTGATCTGCCAATCCGGGCGGGTTTCACCCAGGGGCTGGATTGCCTGGCGAACCATCTGCACCCGCCGTTCCGTATTGGTGAAGGTGCCGGTTTTCTCCGCAAAGCTGACGCCGGGGAGGAGGACGTCGGCGTAAACCGATGTTTCACTGGGGAAAAGCTCCTGCAGCACGATGAAGTCGCAGGTTTCAAGGCAGTGCCGGATATGGTTGGTGTCCGGATCGCTCATCACCGGGTCTTCACCGAGAATGTACAATGCTTTAACTTTCCCCTCACCTGCAGCAGGGATCATCTCGGTGACCGTGAGACCGACCTGATCGGGGAGCGGCACACCCCAGGCGGCTTCGAATTTCTCGCGGGCCGCGGGCAGCGTCACCGGTTGGTAGCCCGGATAAACGTTTGGCAGTCCGCCCATATCGCAGGCGCCTTGAACGTTGTTTTGACCGCGCAGCGGGTTGACGCCGCCGCCGGGAACGCCCATGTTCCCGAGCAGCATCTGCAAATTGGCGAGATCCATTACATTGCGCACACCGACGATGTGCTGGGTGATCCCCATTGCCCACATGACCGCCATCGGTTTGTGCTGAGACAATATCTGTGCCGCGGTGTACAAATCTTCAATGGAAATGCCCGTGATCTCAGCGCAGGTGTGTGGATCGTAGGTTTCGAGTACCTGGCGGAATTCGTCAAAACCTTCAGTCCGCTCGTCAATGAACTGCTTATCTTCCCATCCATTTGCGAGGATGATGTGCATCAACCCGTTGAGTAGGGCTACGTCGGTTCCGGGACGGTGGCGCAGATGCAGGGTAGCGAATTCGGTGATGTCGATGCGCCGCGGGTCGGCGACGACGAGCTTTACGCCGCGCTGGAGCACGGCCTGGCGGATCATACTGCCGAAGACGGGATGCTGCTCGGTGGTATTCGAACCGATGATCAACATGGCCTGCGCATGCCGGGCAATATCATCCATTGAGTTGGACATGGCGCCCGATCCGAAGGAAGTGGCCAGACCGGCCACGGTGCTGGAGTGTCAGAGACGGGCGCAGTGGTCGATCGAATTTGTCCCGATGACCTGCCTGGCAAATTTGTTCATCAGGTAGTTTTCTTCATTCAGGCATTTGGCCGAGGTGAGCACACCAATGCTGTTCGGGCCGTGCTGGTCGCGCGCCTGGCGCAGCTTTTCGGCAGTGATGCCCAGGGCGGTGTCCCAGTCGACTTCAACCCACTCTCCGCGATCATGTTCTGGACGCGGCAGCCCTTGCAGCAGATATTGGCGCACCAACGGTCGCAGGACACGATCAGGATGGTGCACAAAATCGTATCCGTAGCGTCCCTTGACGCACAGGTGCATGCCGTTCACGGGGGCTGCGGGATTGGAGGTGACCCGCAGGATGCGGCCTCCGGGCACGTCATCTTTGATGTTCAGGTCAAACTGGCAGCCAACCCCGCAGTATGTGCAGGTGGTCATTACCTTGCGATCCGGCGCGCCCTGCCCAACCGACATTTTATTGTCCAAAGCTCCAGTCGGGCAGTACGCAACGCAAGCGCCGCAAGATTCACAGCGTGCTTCCAGCATGTCAACCCCGGCGCCGGCGATAATTTGAGTATCGTGACCACGCTCGCCAACTCCCCAAACGAAGCGTCCCTGGATCTCTGCACAGGCGCGCACGCAGCGGGTGCATAAGATGCATTTGTTGAAGTCTACCCACACCACCGGGTTCGGGTCGCTGTCCACCTGGAAACGGGCCTGGGGGCGAGCAGCTTTCGGCAAGCTTACCTGGTACTGCTGTACCCAGTGCATGAACTCATTGTCTTGGGGACGATCCCCCAGGGCATATCCGGAATCGTAGTAATTTTGCAGCAGCAGCTCCAGTACCAGATGCCGGGTCTGGATCACGGTTGGGGTTTCGGTATGCACCACCATGCCTTCTGAGATGGGGGTTGTGCAGGCTGCGGATTGCCCGCGCCATTTTTCGATCTCTACCATGCACAGGCGGCAGGAGCCAACCGGAGACAGGTCTTTGTGATAGCACAAGGTCGGAATGCTGATACCATTTTCTTGGGCGGCTTCTAATATGGTCTTGCCAGGTGCGGCAGTTACCGGCTGATTATTGATGGTTAGTTTGATGTCCATGTGTGTTTCTCTCGTTTGATGATGCAATCAATGGCCGTTCGATTGGATTGCAGCCTGGAACGCAGGTTCGAAATGCGCCATGGCTGAGTGCACGGGTATGGCTACCGATTGGCCCAGTCCGCAGAACGAGGCTTGCTTCATCACCTCGGCAAGCAGGTGCAGGCGTTTAAGATCCCCTGGCAGACCTTGCCTTGAAGCCAGGCGATCCAAAATTACCAGGGACTGGTGGGTGCCGTTGCGGCATGGAGTGCATTTTCCACACGACTCGATTGCAAAAAAGTGCAGCAGCTCGCGCAAGAAAGCCACCGGTGAGACGCTCTGGTCGCAGATCAAGAAAGCGCCTGCACCCAGCGAGACACCTTTGCTTGCCGATGCATAATCGATAGGCACGTCCATCAGGCTCTCAGGAACCAGTGTACCGGCAGCTCCGCCGGTCAAGGCAAAATGAAAGCTTGAGCCAGGCTGCATACCGCCGCCAAATTCATTGATTGCCTGGCGCAGAGTGATGCCGAATGGGGCTTCGAACAAACCGGGACGGTTGATATGCCCCAAAATCATATAGAGCTTCGTTCCGGGGGTCGGGCCGCTGCTCAAGCCTCGGTACCAGGCGCCCCCGTTGCGCAGAATTGCCGGCACAGCGGCATAAGACTCCACATTGTTCACCAGGGTGGGCTTGCCCTGGTAGCCATAGCTGGGAGGGTAAGGCGGGCGAAAACGCGGTTCGCCGCGCTTGGCTTCCAGCGATTCGATCAGGGCAGTCTCCTCACCGCAAATGTAGGCGCCGGCGCCGCGATGCACATGCACATGGAATGAAAAACCAGAGCCCTGGATGTTTTCACCCAGCCAACCAGCCTGTTCAGCCTGCCGGATGGCGTTCTCCAGGCGTTGTGACTGGTGTTCGTATTCACCGCGAATGTAGATATAGGCTTCTTCTGCGCCGGTGGAATAGCCTGCGATAGCCATGCCTTCTAAAATTTGGTGCGGGTTTGTATCGATCAATACCCGATCTTTGAAAATCAGTGGTTCGGATTCGTCTGCATTGCAGATGATATATTTGGGATGTTTGTCCGCCTGGGCGACGAATCGCCATTTACGACCAACCGGGAAACCGGCTCCACCGCGCCCGGTGAGGCCGGAGGCCTCAACTTCGGACAAGGCTTGCTCTGGGGTGCCGGCAAGCGCATTGCCAAGGCCCTGATAGGCATCCAGCGCCAGGGCGCTGGCGAGCGAGTCCGGATCGATTTTGCCCGCTTGCGCCATCATCACGCGCAGCTCTCCGGGCAGAGCCTGAGAGTAATCGGTGGGTATGCCGCGAAAACCATTTGGGATTTGACTTGCAGTCTCTGTCGAGAGTGGACCAGCCTGATCAACACCGACCAGGGCGGCAGGGGCGCGATCACACAATCCCAGGCAGCTGCTGCGCTCCACCCGCCAGTTATCTCCCAACTGCGCCTCGAGAAGCTGCCGCAAGAGCGGGGCGCCCTTCATCCAGCATACCGGTCCATCACACACACGCACCACCTGCGGTTGTTCACCTGCTGGCAGCGCTTCCTTCACGCCCAGCATCGTATAGAAGGTTGCGATACCGTAGGCGCGCGCATCGGGAATATGCAAGGCACGGCTGACATCGCTGATCAGCTCCCTGGTCAGACCACCGTGCTGCTCCTGCACATCGCGCAGCACTTCCAATGCAGCGTGTGGATCGCTATCGTGTTTTTTCGCGATTTCTACAACCGATGTGTTGGCTGGACGGTAGCGAATTTTTCGATTGGTCATAAAGGTTCTCTCCGATGAGGGTTATTCAGGTTTATGGTGTCCATTTTTGGGAATTTTTAGAGGTGCGGATAGCTCAAGTTCACCCAGACCAGTCAGGAGTTCAGGATGGGAGTACAGGGTAAAACGGTCACGTCGAGCATAGCCGATCAGGGCTATCGCGTGGCGCTTCGCCAGCTCGATCGAAAGCGAGCTTGGGGAAGTGCGCGAAATTACCACGGATACGCCCATGCGCCTTGATTTCTGCAGCATCTCTGAACTGATCCTGCCAGTGGTGATGATCACCCGCCGGTTCAGCGGAGTCTGTTCCAATAAAAGCCGCCCTGCGATTTTATCCAGGGTATTGTGACGCCCGATATCTTCAGTAATGATCACAAGTTTCTCGCCGTCACTCAAGGCTGAGGTGTGAACGCCGCCTGATGCCCGGTAGAGGGTTTGGGACTGCAGCAGCAGTTCCATCAGATGCCCTACCTGGCTGGCAGGCATTGCCACAGATGGCAAAGCACTATCGTAGACGGTCGAATCTTCCATCTCGACAGAGGTGACACCCCCTGTGCAGCCCGAGGTGCGCCGCCAGCGATCTGGTTTTTCGACCGAATGATGCAGCCAGACATCGACATTGTCCCCTGAAGCGCACAAGCGCACATCTGCGATTTCATTCTGTGTGGTTATAACGCCTTCGTTGTATAAGAAGCCGACCGCCATAGGTTCTAAATCAACCGGTGTGCACATAAATGTCAACCAGACATCGCCATTCACGGTGAGGGAGACCGGCGTCTCGACAATCACATCGCCGTTCTGTTTGTGGACACCGCCCGGGCCATACTGCCAATATTCGTGAAGTTGTTTAGGACTCTGCATACCTTTACTCTTCGTCATTCATCATATATCGGATACCGTTTAAAGTCTATATGTATTGTACTCCGGTTTTTTGCTACCTTTACCCGGTTGATTTGCTGCGAATGAGGCGCTGATGCAGAGGCGCACAAGTCTCTACCGGCGCGGTTCCTGAGCATGTATGGTAAGATAAATTAACTCACCGGGCGTGGAGGTATTAATGAGCCAAAAAATAGATCCTACCAGCATTGAGAAGCGCTACCGGGTCGAACCCGGCAGTACCATACAATTGGATGAGTGGGATTCCTCCGATAGTGCGGGTTTCGATGGCGGCAAAGAAGATGGCAGGCGCTATCTGACAAAGCTTAATCAACAGCTCGAGATACTGCAGGAACTGCTGTTTGCAGAACACAAACACAGGGTGTTGGTGGTGCTGCAGGGCATGGATACCAGCGGAAAAGATGGCGTTATCCGGCATGTCTTCGAAGGTGTGAACCCACAGGGGGTACGAGTAGCGAGCTTCAAAGTGCCAACGCCGGAGGAACTGGATCACGATTACTTGTGGCGTGTGCACCAACAAACGCCTGGTAAGGGCGAGATCGTGATCTTTAACCGCAGCCATTACGAGGATGTACTGGTCGTGAGAGTGCACGAGCTGGTGCCGGAGGAGATATGGTCTCGCCGCTATGAGCAGATCAACGCTTTCGAGAGCCTGCTGGCTGAAGAAGGAACGATCATTCTGAAATTTTTCCTGCACATCAGCAAGGCAGAGCAGAAAGCCCGGCTGCAAGCCCGCCTGGATGATGCCACCAAGCATTGGAAGTTCAGCCTGGGTGATCTCAAAGAACGCAAGCGCTGGCAGGATTACCAGCAAGCGTATGAAGACGTGCTTGCCAAAACCAGCAGCCGGCATGCGCCCTGGTACATCGTGCCATCAGATCGCAAATGGTTCCGCAACCTGGTCATCGGCAGTGTGCTGTTGGAGCAGTTGAATGCTTTGAATATGAGCTACCCGGAGTCAAAGGACGATCTGAGCCAGGTAGAGATCGAGGATTAGACCCTCAACCGGCAACCTGGAAAGCGCTCAAGACAAACCCAGCTCGGATAAATATTTATCCACAGACTGCATCCCGTCCAGGGCGCCGCTCTCGACTGCTGATTGGTAGCGGACCACCCAACCATAAATCAACGAACAGGCGCTGCGCAGCTCCATCAGCGCCAGGGCAGCCATCGGCCCGGCTTGCTCAAGGTAGCCGCTGCGCGAGAAATCATTTTCGGTAGCGCTGCGGTCGTACTCCACGCGGGCAATACCCGCCTGCCACCCGCTGCCAGGCTGCCAGGTGAGGCGTGCATAGGCTGGTCGCTCATCCAAATCGAATGGAAGCCCGCAAGAGCCGGCATTTACAATCAAGGCGCCGTTCAACGAGCGGATCAACGGGCGATGTGTATGTCCAACGCACAGCAGCGCCGGAGTAGGGGAAATCAGCTCACGCAGCTTGCGGTCAGAAGTCTCCGGGTAGATACCATCCCGGTTGCCGCGCATCGAGGCATGCACAACCCGCGCTTCCAGGTTATCTGGCGAGAAGAAAGCCTGTTGGAAGGGCATCGCCTCCAGGGCAGCGATGCGATTCTGCAATTGCAGCTGGGTCCAGTGTGTGAACAGCTCCAAAGGCGTTGACGGTGGAGCCGAGTGTTTGTGATGCTCCAACAGCAGATCCTCATGGTTGCCGCGCACCAGACGCCAGTCGTTGGTGCGGACGCGCTCAAGGACATAATCCAGGCATTCCAATGGATGAGGGCCGCGATTGACGATATCCCCGCCCACGACCACGTGATCTGGCTGCCAGGCGTCAATATCCTGGGCTACCGCCGATAGTGCGGGGAAATTTGCGTGGATGTCTGTTAAGACAGCAACCTTCATGGTCTTAAATGACGTGTCATGACGGGCTTGCAGCCGCGCTGGACGGCTGAAACGGGTCGTATGCCTGCTCGAGCTGCTGGCGGAACTGCTGGGTGTACAGCTGATAGTAATGTCCGCGGGCGCTGAGCAGCTCATTGTGACTGCCCATCTCTACGATGCGTCCCTGTTCAATCACCAGGATGCGGTTCGCCCGGCGGATGGTTGACAGGCGGTGGGCAATAATGATGCTTGTCCGGTCTTTCATCAATGCTTCCATCCCCTTTTGGATAAGCGCCTCGGTCAATGTGTCCACCGAGCTGGTGGCTTCGTCCATGATGAAAATCTCGGGTCGAGCCAGCACAGCCCGTGCCAGGCTGAGCAGCTGCTTCTGACCGGTGGAGAGCAAGTTTCCGCCTTCGCCAACTGGCTCGTCGTAGCTTTTGCTTAGTTTGACGATGAATACATGCGCCCCAGCGATCCTGGCAGCAGTTTCAACTTCCTCATCACTGGCCTCCAAACGACCGTAGCGAATGTTTTCGCGCACGCTGCCAGAAAAGAGATGCGGCGTCTGCAGTACAATGCCAACGCGAGACTGGATGGCATGCTGAGAATAGTTGGTGTAATCATGGCCGGCGATGCGGATTTCGCCTTCGGTCGGTTCGAAGAACCGGCACAGCAGGTTGATGATGGTGGTCTTTCCACCGCCGGTCGGTCCGACCAGTGCAATCGACTCGCCGGGTTTGATCTTCAGGCTGAAATCCTCCAGCACGGGCACTTTGTCTTCATAGGAGAAGTGGACGTGGTCGAATTCGATCTCACCGCGCATGGTGCCAGGGTCAATCGCCCCGTCCCGGTCCTGCACATTGGGCACGGCATCGATCAAAGAAAACATGCGCTCCGCCGAGGCGATGGCATGCTGCATCTCGGCGTAAACCCGCGCCAGGTCTTGAATAGGCCACATCATGAAAGTCACATATGAAACGAAAGCCTGGATGCCACCGATCGTCATGCTTCCATACGTGGCTTGCAGTCCACCGTACCAGACGATGCTGCCCAAGGCTATCGCGGCGATCATCTGTACGGTAGGCAGGAATAACGCAGAAAGCCAGGCAGCCCGGTAGCTGTGCCGGTACATCTCGCTGGTCAATTGATTGAATTCACCCAGGTTGGCGTCTTCCCGGCCCAACGCTTTGATCACGCGTACGCCGGTAATATTCTCGTTGAGCGAGCCAGTGATCTTTGAATTGAATTTTCGTGAAAGACGGAATTCAACCAGGATGCGTTTGCGGAATTGAACCGCTACAACGATCAAGACCGGCAGTATCGCCAGCACGATCAGCGCCAGGCGCCAGTTGATCAGCAGCATGAAGTAAGAGGCTGTCAGGATGTTCATGGCAGCCCAGGTTACATCCAGCAGGCCCCAGGTGACCAGATCGGCAACCCGTTCGGAGTCGGAAGTAACCCGCGACATGATCCAGCCGACCGGAGTCCGGTTGAAGTAGGAAATTGATAGATCCTGAAGGTGGTCGAACATGCGCTTACGCAGGTCGTAGCGAATGCGTTCGCCCAGCACACCCGCAAGGTAAATGAACGCGAACACGCTGGCAGACTGTACAAGCACCAGCAGACCGTACTGGGTTGCCAGGCCGAGCAATGCCTGCCGGTTGCCTGGCACGATACCTTCATCCACCATGCGCTTGTTCAAGAAGGTGAAATAGGAATCCAGCCCTGAAGTTACCATGATGGCAATTAAAAAACCTGCAATCCAGTACCAATAGGAGCGGGTGAGCGCCAGGATACGCAGGATGGTCTGGTTGTTGAACTGGGTAGAGAATTCTTCTTCTTCGAAGTAGGCGTCTGACATGGCTACCTCACCTGGTCAGAGGTCGGAATAAGCTGCCCTGCGCTGGCGATTTCCTCTTCCAGTTCGGTCTCGATACGGGTTTGGATTTCATAGATGCGGCGGTAGATTTTCCCCAGGGCATACAGCTCTGCATGCGTGCCCTGCTCCACGATCTTTCCTTGATCCATAACCAGGATCAGATCGGCGTTCATCACACTCTGGATTCGGTGGGCGATGATGAAGCTTGTCCTGCCGATCATCAACTGCTGCAGCGCCTGGCGGATGGCAGCCTCGGTCATCGTATCAACAGAAGAAGTGGCGTCATCCAGAATCAAGATGCGTGGGTTTTTAAGCAGTGTGCGGGCAATCGCTACGCGCTGCTTTTGACCGCCTGAAAGGGTTACGCCCTTTTCTCCAATGAGCGTATCATAGCCTTCCGGGAATGAAACAATGATATCGTGTATGGCTGCAGCCCTGGCTGCGACCTCGATCTCGTCTTGCGGCACGCTGCGACCCACACCATAAGTGATGTTTTCGCGCAGTGAGCGCGAGAACAGGAATGGCTCTTGTTCGACAATGCCAATTTGACTGCGCAGGTACTTACGGGAATATTCCTTAAGATCAACGCCATCCAGTAAGATGCGACCGGAAGTGTATTCGTAGAAACGCGGCAGCAGATTGACCAGGCTGGTCTTACCAGAACCGGTGGATCCAAGCAGAGCGATCGCCTGCCCTGGCTGGCAGTGGAAAGTTATGCCTTCCAGCACAGGCGCTTCCTGACCATATTGAAAGCTGACATTTTGAAATTCGATCTCACCCCTCAGCGGGCTGGGTGGTTGTTGGATGCCGTCTTCCAGTGGCTCACGATCCTGGCGCACGATCTCCATGACGCGTCCGTAGGAGACCAGGCCGGTGGAGGTCTGAACAATCAGCCTGCCCAGATTGCGCATCGGCCAGATGAGCCACACAACCAGGCCATGATATGCCAGGTAGGTGCCTACAGATATCCGTCCGTCGATCGCAAATATTGCCGCCAGCAAGAAACCACCCAGCATCTGCGCCCCACAGACGATATCCGAGAGTGGCCAAAAGGTGGAGTGCATCAAGAGCAGCCGGCGTCCAAGGGTGAACTTCTTGAAGTTGTCTTTCTCAAATTTGCCGCGTTCGAAATCCTGCCGTGCGAAGGCTTTCACCACGCGCACACCTGCCAGGTTTTCCTGCAGGGTGGTGGAAAGGATCGCATCCTGCTCCTGATAGGCCTCGTAAGCCTTGGTGACGCGGCGGAAGAAGAAGATTGAAACCAGGATGATGATGGGTATCACAATGATCGACGCCAGTCCCAAAGTGACATCCAGGTTGAGGATAGCAATAAAATTTACCAGGAAGAGCAGGATGATACGCCCAACACCGATGGCCTGGTCGGCAAAAAATCGCCTGAGCGCGTCGACATCGGAGGTTGAGCGCTGGATCAACTCGCCGGTTTGCATTCCGTCGTGGTAAGCAAATGTCAGCCGTTGGATGTGATCGAATAAGTAGTTTCTCAGCCGGCGGGCAACTCCCTCGGCGGTGTAGGCAGCCAGGCGCCCGCTGAAGTATGTAAATCCGCCCTCGAAGACGGCCAGAAAAAGAAATCCCGCTGCCACCCACGGCAAGATGGAGACAAAGTTCACGCTGCTCTGTTGTGGCTGGAGAGCAGGCATCAGCCCGTCAGCCAGGTAGCGCAGGAGTAAATAAGTTCCGGTCTTCGAAATGGCTGCCGCCCCTAGACTGATGGCGGCTCCGAAATAGGCCAGGCGAAAGCCATGCATCAAGCGCCAAAGCCCCGCCAGGCGGTTGCCTGACAGGGTGGCTTTAATATCGAACTGGTCGGTGCGAGCGTCCAATTTATCCTCGTGACCGGGTGATCTACAGAACGATAAGTTTAATCGAAGAACTTACTCGCGTCAAACCGAGGGGACAGAACCGGATTGTTAATCCTTGCGCTCGTGACCATTACGGGTCGTGATTGCCTGGCAAGGGCAGGCAGCCGCGCATAGGGCGCAGCGCGTGCAGCGCGAAAAATCCACATAGGGCGGCTCGCCGGGGTCCGGCTGGACGATGGCACGCGTCTTACATACCAGACGCGCCTGGCATGGGTCGCATCCCTGACAAACGTTCCAGTCAATTTCCGGATAAGCAGGGTTCATACTGCAGCCATTATAATCCCTTGTGATTTCTCGATGAAGATGTGCCCTTGGTCACGTATCATGGCGCTGATATGGGTGTGCAAGCGGTCGAAGGTTTGCCGGTCCACCTGGTTTTCGGTATGCCACATGGAAGCGATATAGTTCATTAAGTCTGCGGCGCCGGTAACCATCAGGTTGTCCACGAAGATCTCGGTATTCACCGATGTGAAATAGCGCTGCAGCAGTTCGGGACCGTCTTCAAGTGTAAAACGCCGCGCTGCCAACAGCGGGATTGAATAGGTTGGAATGAACTGCTGGATAAGCTCATGTATCTGGTGCATATGCAGCAATCCATTGGTTGCCGCGCAAAGCCGCCCCCCGGGTTTCAAGACCCGCCGCATTTCCGATAGAGCTGCCTCCATATCGGGAACATGGTACAGCATGTGATTGGCGATGATGCAATCTAAGCTGCCAGACGGTAAAGGTATATGTTGGGCATCCAGCGCCAGGTAGCGGCAGCAGGGCTGGGAGGCATTCTTCTCGCGAGCGGCTTTGACCATGCCTGTGGAGAGGTCACCCAATAATACAGTGAGTGCCTGACCGGTACGATCGCGGTTTTCGTACCACAAGTCACCCGGTCCGCAGCCGATTTCTAGAATGACGGCATCCGGAGCGACGGGTAGACGGTCGAACACCCAGCGGAACCAGGAGCCAGGGTTGGTGCCGTACTTGCGGTGCAGGGCGATGCGAGCCCGGAGATTTGCGTCGGTGCGGTACTGTTCATTCTTCAGGTATTCCTGGTCGGTGATCGTTCGCTCTGGTTTGCTGTGCGTCATGGAATTATCCTCGGCTCCTGGCTTGTCTTACAGATCCCGGCTGTAAACACGATGCAGCTTATGAAATGTGATCCCAATATTCTCCAGGTCGCGCAGCATACGCTCATTCTCGGCGCCGATCTGGATGAGCTCGCCATAGCGGTAGCCGCTGCCAGCCACGCTTTTGTACAGCTCGGAGAAAAGCAGGGCAGTGCCGCCCACACCTCGATAGCCTTCAGCCATGCCGGCGCCATTGACATTCACCCAGCGGGTACGGCGCAGCTCCAGCAGCAGGTCAATCCAACCGAGAGGGAAGAGACGCCCACGCGTTCGCTGGATGGCGGCAGAGATGTCCGGATAAGCAAATAAGAAGCCTACTGCCTGATCGTCTTTCATCACGATCTTGATCAGGCGCGGATCGGCGAACCAGATCAGCTGATCTGCCATCGAGCGCGCATCGTCGTCGGTTAAGGGTGCATTACCGCTGGTGCCGGTCAAAGAGTTGTTGTAAAGCTCTTTCAGGTAAGGGACCAGTGAGCGCAGCTCGCGCCGGGAGCTGAAGCGGGTGACTTTCAACCCGCGCCGCTGCTGAACGCGTTCGGCAAGCTCATGGATACGCTCTGGAAATTCCGAGCTGGCGTCCATATAGCCGGTGAGCAAATCACGGGCGTCACCTAATCCGCCGGCAGTGGTGACCAGGTGCTCATAATAGGGAAAGTTATATGGCTGTCCGAAGGCTGGACGGTGCTCAAAGCCCTTGGCCAGCAGTCCTAAACCATCGAAGACTGTAAACCCTTTAGGCCCAAAGAGCTGCTCCAATCCCTGCTGCCTGGCGTAACCTACCGCGGCATCAAATAATAAACTGGCAGCCTGTTCGTCGTCGATAGATTCGAAATGGTAAAAGAAAGCAGTTTTTTCCTGGTTGTAGCTGTTATGGTTGTGATTATTGATCACCGCGATGCGCCCAACCGCCTGCCCATGACGGTCATTCACCAGAAAGAAAGCCGCCTCCCCGTGGCGGTAGAAAGCAAAGCGCTGGCGATTGAAAGGCTGGCGCACCTCGAAACTCAGCGGGGGTACCCACTGCGGCGTATCCTTGTACAGCCGGAAAGGCAGATCCAGATAGGCGTTTACCTGCCTGCGGTTGTCGAAGTCCAGCCGTTCTATCTTGTATTCAGGCATGCTCCGGGTTCTCCTTGGCAGGTAGAAAGACAGCAATTTGATCCAGGGTTTTTCGGGGGATGACGGGAACCCGAGCAGAGGGGGCAGGATAGCCGGCAACCAGGAGCAGGTATGGGCGTTCATTCGCCGGTCTGCCCAGAATCTTGCCCAGAAAATCCATTGGGCTGGGGGTATGGGTCAGGGCAGCCAACCCGGCATTCTGCAATGCCGCGATCAGGATTCCGGTGGCGATGCCGACCGATTCATGCGCGTAGTAATGCTTCATTCTTCTACCACCCGGGAGCAATCCATACGATTGCACAAAGATGGCGATCAGGTACGGGGCGGTTTCCAAGAAGGGTTTATTGGTATCCGTCCCCAATGGGGCGAGCGCTGCCAGCCATTCGGGGGTGGCACGGCGTGTATAGAACTCTCGCTCTTCCTCTTCTGCTGCGATGCGGATGCGTGTTTTTATCTCGGGATCGGAAACGACTACGAAGGTCCATGGCTGTAAGTTTGCCCCGCTTGGACTTGCACCAGCGGCAAGCAGGCAGTTTTTGATGATCTCCAGAGGCACTACCCGGTCAGAAAAATCTCGCACTGTCCGGCGGCGCTTCATCACACCGGCAAACTCCTGTGAACGATGCAGCATCTCGCCGGGAGGGTACTCGATATAGCTGTCATAGGGTTGGTATACCGGTTCAGTCACTTAAAGTTCCTCTCGAGAGATGCAAAGACGCAGCCCAGTGGAATTATCCCAGCGACCTGATCATAAAGCGCAGGTTGTCTTGGAAATAATTTTCAAACCCCCACCTGCCGAACTTTTCGGGAACCTCAGCCGGCATAGCCAGGTCTAAATTTTTCCCCGAGGCGCGAATTCTGGCAGCAATGCGCTCCAGTTCTTGCATGTAATTCACCAATAGACGGACATCGTCCAAGGTTCCAACAGGCCCATGTCCAGGGACTACCAGCAGGGGTGACATTTTAAGAATTTCATCCAATGCTGATGCCAATCCTCCGGGAGTACTTTCGGCGATATACGGATGGCATTGAACGGTGACTAAATCTCCGGTGAAGAGCACGCCATGGGATGGCAGGTACATCAGGGTATCGTGGGTTGTGTGGCCTCCACAAAGCTGAAACAAATGCACCCTTTCTCGCGAGCCAAAGAGATTCATCTGCTCGCTAAAAGTAAGGGTCGGTGGTCGGACGCGGGCGCGCACCAGAGATTCTAAAGTTGCCCGAATGAATTCTGCCCACAAGCTGGAACTTTGTTCCTCCAGCTTGCCCTGGGGCTGCGTGCGCAGCGCTTGCAGCAGCGCATGCATATTTTCGCTGTTGTCCCGGTAAGAGCGGATCTCGTCCTGCCCGGCAGTCTCGATCAGAGCACGAGTTTGGCTGCTGGCGATGATCTCGACATCCATCGGGAACGCCTGGCTGCCCCAGGTATGGTCACTGTGATAATGGCTGAACACCAGACAGTCTACCGGTCGGTCGAACATCGATTCGGCGATCAAATTTAGATCAATTGCCGCCAGTGGAGAAAGAAATGTGTCAAAGCACAGCAGACGTTCACCCAGGTTCACCAAACCTGCATTGCTTATAGCCAGTCCACCGCTGCGATGAACAGCAGCGAAGACATTTTCGCCCAATTCTTGGATATGGAAATTCTTCGAGAGGATGCCGGTATTTCTGGTTGCCATAAAGAATGGTCGGATTATCTGTTGGTGTGCCTATGCAGACCCCAGGGTTGAGGTGCGGTAGCTTACCGTGACAGCGCTGGCTTCATCGGCACGAAAGCTCATGCAGATGACGCCTTGAACCACGCCATCTTTGACTGGAATTTCATCGGCCTGGAAACGGATGATTTTACTCAGCCGGGAGATGATGAAAATGTCCTCAACCTCGTCGGCGTTCATAGCTGACAGCAGATTATCTGTAGAGAAGGCAATTTTGCCCCCAGATCCGGGAGCTTTGTTAGCGGAGAATGTATCCATGCTGCGCATAGTCCCCTTGCCATCGACGCCCACCAGCAGAACCTTGCTGTCTGCGTATACATACGTGACTGCGACGGCTTGATCACCATCACTTAAGCGCAAACCCAGGCAGCCCTGTGGTGGTACCAGCTTTTCTGCGAAACGGATCGCTTTTCCGGAGCGGGAGGCGATAAAGAGATCGCTCTCACCAGGTGTCCAGCAAGCCGATGCGACCTCCCCAAATGATTTGTAGTCATATAAGGCTGTCCCTGGTTTCATGTATTCACCGAAAATGTGATGGCGAAGCGTGCGCAGCATGCCGGTTTTGCTCAACACTGCCAGATAGCCTTGAGCCTGCACCGGCAGTAAAAGCGCAGGATGTTCGCCTTCTGCCAGGATAATCTTACCCAGGATGGATTTGCCCCGCGAGCGTAGGGGAGACTCAGGGATGGCGTTTGCCGGCAAACGGAAGGCTCGCCCGTGATTGCTGATCAGAAGCAAGCTCTGATCCTGATCTGCCATGCAAAGGATTACCGGCGGCTCGCTCTCGGGCGTCTCCAGGTCGAAGATGCCCATCCCACTGCGCCGCTGGCGCGAATATAAGTGCCGCAAGCTGCGTTTGGCAACGCCGTTTTGTGTTGCGCAAATCAGGCCAACCGTGGTCGGGGGTTCATCCGGTACTAAGTCATCAGCAGGCAGCCTATCCGGTTCTGTGAACGAGGAAGGTTTAGGTCTCTCTAACTGCTCTTCTAGATATAGGATGTAGGCCAGAATTTCGGGTGAGGCGGATGAAATATCAGGTCTTTTCATAATCATGCCAATCAATTAATCAGATTTTGGACCGGCTATGCCGGTTGGACCAGGCTTCCAACTCTCTTAACACAGGGATGTACGAAAACTTCGCGATTGTGAGGCGCGTTCACCAGCTCGTGAGTCAGGTTCTGACCTGCAAAGTGCAGGTTCTCATGCAGTCCGGTGCGCCAGCGATAGCAGCCGGAGACATCATACACGATGCCATCGCAAGCTATGTACACCGGTCCATCCTCGCCATTGTAGAGCTTAAGTTCATGCTCAGTAAAGGATCTTTCCATTCTCTTGACTCGCTTGCTAATCTAACTTGCAGAACCCAAAATACGTTCACTGCTGTATAAACGGATTGCGACCAGAATGATCAGGATCGATAAAACCAGGGTTACCAGAGATGAAACCAGAATGTTGGTGATCGAGATCGGTTCGGCGCGCAGCAACTGGTTGATCAAGATTTGCTGCCCGAAAGTTGGGATCAGCATGGCCCACATGCTGGCTTTTATTGGAAGGAACGCCAGCCCGATGCCGGGTAGGGCGGGGATGAGCGGCAGGAAACCTACATAAGTCTGCGCCTCTTTGAAGCTGCGTGTGTACGTAGCAATGATCATTTGCAGAGCGGATGCGAGTACGATCATGGGCAGCGAGATGAAGAATATTCCTGCGAGGGCGCGCACATCCAGTTGGATCTGAACCCCAAGGTAATCTTCGAGTGGGAAATTATTAAATGCCAGGGAGAAGGCCAGCAAGTTCACGAACAACGCCGCGATGGCAAAGGGCCAGGAGGCTACCAGTTTGCCAATCACCATTTCCCAACGCGGCACCGGGTTGATCAAGAGCGGCTCCAGGGAGTTGCGCTCGCGTTCACCTGCCGTGGTGTCGATGATTACGTACATCCCACCCATGAAAACAACCAGCACCACGAAATAAGGCAGGATATTCAGAAAGAGCAAAGCCTGCGTCTCGGGGGTTGCCATATCCAGGCGTTCCATGGCTAATGGCTGGGTGATGGTTGGACTCAGGCCGCGCGCCAGCAGTCTCAGGCTGGCTATCTGCGCAGAGTAGGTGTTGAGCAGCGTGCGGACGCGCTCGATGGAAGGCTGTGATGACTGCCGGGACGTATCCAGTACGATTTGAATTGTGGCAGGCAGGCCTTGAGAAAAACTCTCGCCAAATTCTGACGAGACGATCAGAACGATGTCTTCGTCACCGTTTTTGACGGCGAGCTGGGGGTCTGAGGGGGCGGGCACAACCTCGACCCCGTTCTGTTCCAGAAATGCTACCAAAGATGGCGCGTTCTCTGCGCCCACAACCGGCAATCTAAAGCTTGAAACCAGGCTGTCTTGATTGAACGTGCGCCCGACAATGACAATCATCGCCAACAGAAGCGCCGGACCAATCAGGGTGCTGGTCAGTGCGGTGAAGATGGAGCGGCGGTCGCGCAGGTTATCCAGGGTCTCTTTGCGGAAAATTACGCCGGTGCGCTGGAGCGTCTGCGAGAGATTCATTCCAGACCCTCCCCCGAACCGATAGCTGTCACGAATGCTTCCTCCAGGTCTGTGCGGCCGGTCGCAGTCAAAAGTTCTTGGGGAGTACCGCTGGCGACCACGCTGCCTTTGTTAATGATGACAATTTGCTCGCACAGTGCAGCCACCTCTTGCATGATGTGGCTGGTAAAGAGCACGCATTTTCCTTCGTCCCTTAAACGCCGGATGAAACTGCGCATGGCGCGCGTGCTCATCACATCCAACCCGCTGGTTGGCTCATCCAGGAGCAGATTGGGCGGATCATGCACCAGCGCGCGGGCGATGGCTACCTTTACGCGCTGACCGGTTGAAAAGCCTTCCGTGCGCCGGTCGGCGATGTCTTGCATATCCAGAAGCTGGATCAGGCGGTCGATTTGTTTCTCCAGAGCAAGTCCATTCAACCCATGCATGTTGCCATAATAGCGTATATTTTCACGGGTGCTCAGGCGCGGGTATAAGCCGGTGCTGTCTGGAAGCACGCCAATACGGCGCTGAACTTCGAGCGCCTGGGTGCGAGTGTCAAATCCATCGACCTGGGCAGCGCCGGTATCTGCATGCAGAACAGTGTAGATGATGCGCAAACAAGTGGTCTTTCCTGCCCCATTTGGACCCAGCAATCCGGTTATATGACCGTTTGGGGCTTCAAAGCTCACCCCTGCCAGCGCTTGAATGGAACCAAACGACTTGCTGATTTGATTTACCTGGATCATGGTGTCGAATCTCTCGGGTTTAGCCAGTTACGGAAGCGGCCCGCTGAAGTTGACGAAAAAAGGCGCAGGCTGGATGCTGCTGACACAGCCTGTCGCCAGGGCAGTGGTGCTGCCTTGTTCGATAAAATCGGTGGTTACCCGCGGCAGGCAGCCGCGTACCACCACATTATGACCCTGCCCGGCAGCCACCAGATGAAGGCTGTTTGCCAACCCCTGGCCGACAAGCTCAGCATTTTCGGGTGGTGTAACCGGATCGACCTCGCCCGAAAGCAGCAAAGCCGGCACATCCGAAACGACAGGCTGCTTAAAATCCACAGGGATTTCTCCAACGGGCCAGGTTTGACACACGTCGCGAATAGCCTGGATCTGCTGATCACCCAGGTAGGTATTTTGACCGGCATCCACTGCCTTTGCCGGATCATAATAAGGCGCGTCTTCGGCGCAAAGCACCGAATACCCCATTGCCTGGCTGATCGACCTGCCCAAATCACCGCCGACGATCAGGTATTGGGCTGCCAATAACTTGAAATCTCCGGCAGAGGCAGCCGTGTGAATGAGCAGTGGCAGCAGAGCGACAGTCTCGGGAGCATAGGTGAGCAGCCGCACAGCGACTCCTAATCGCTCCGGGGTGAAAGTGATGTCTAAATTCTCGCCGCTGACCGGATCAGCGATGCTCACCGATACCGGCTGGGCTTTTAACTGCTCCAGAAGCTGGTCGAATTCCTGGCGAACCTGCGGGAAGCTCCTGCTGCAGGCGGCATCCTGCTGGCAGCGCTCAAAGATCAGGTTCAGGGCGTTCTGAGCATCCCCGGCAACGTTATCACCAAGCGCTTCCTGGGGAGGCACAATGCCATCCAGTACGATCGTGCGCACGCGATCTGGAAAGCGCCGCAGGTACTCGAGCGCCACACGTGTGCCGTAAGATAACCCATACAGGTTGATTTGTGGATACCCCAATGCCTGGCGCACAATCTCTAAATCGGCAACTGCGATCGATGTGGTATAAAACCGCGGATCAGCATCCAGGCTGGCGAGGCAAGTCTGTAAGTAAGCGTTGAGCAGCTCTGGATTCAGATCTAAGTCTTCCTCACCCTCAACGGGTTCGCAGTCGAGCGGGTTGGATTCTCCGGTGCCTCGCTGATCGACGAGCACGATGTCCCGTTTTTGATTCAGGCGATCGAACGCATAAGAAACCAGCGGGTAGGATTCGCTGGCAGCTTGACCTGGGCCGCCGGTTATGAAGAAGAGTGGATCCTGTGCAGGGTTGCGCGAAACAGCCGGGATCAAGGCAATGCGCAGGTTGATCTGTCTTCCAGCAGGATCACCGGGGTTCTCCGCCACGCTCAGTGTTCCACAGCGAGCGGGTAGACGCAGGCTTGTTCCAGGAGAAGAGAGGTGGCAGTCTTGCAGCGCGATACCATCCGACAGCGGCTGTTCTGCTGTTTGGACAGCAGTACTGCTGCACGCATTCAACAGCCCAGCGCACAGCAGGCAAACCAGGAGAACTATTGAGGGCTTGATGTATACATGATCGGGCATGGATAATTTCCAGGGCAGAAAGCCTGAAATATTTTATCAGTTAAATCAAACCGGCTGCGACCATCACATAGATTAAACCTAACTGCACGGAATTCACCAGCACGTGAATCAGAATGGCGGGCCATAGGGACCGGCTGCGCTCATAAAACCATGCCAGGACGATGCCAAGCAGAGCGGTGGCAATAGTGACAGCGATTTCACCGTGCACAAGCCCAAAGAGGATGCCGTTCAATGGAATCGCAATCCAGGCAGCCAAGCCCTGGCGCATCCAGGTATAGAGTAAGCCTCGGAAGAAAAGCTCTTCAGCGACCGGCACGAGTAAGCCGGCGCCAAAGAACATGCCAGCCGCGCCTAACCATGAAAAATTTTCTGGCAGGATGAAGCCCATCTGAGGGCTTTCGACGGGCCGGTTCAGCAGCATTTGTACCAGAGCAGCAGCTGCGCCTGCCAGGGGGATCGAGATGATGGCAGCGAAGCTGGCTGCGGTGAGCCAGCGGGAGGAAGTGCGGATGAAGCCGACGCTGCTCCAGGGGTATTTTCTGCGTAGGAGGCCGAAGATCAATACGCCTCCCGCCAGCGCGGCGGCTTCCAGAACCGCCAGCGCAGCATAATAAGCCAGAGGGGCGTTGTCGATTTGGATCGATACGCTCATCACACGCTGCAAAAATATGGTGAGGGCGATCGCCCCACCAAGCAAGAGGGTCACCGCAGAAATTGTGACGAGAGTGATATCTTTCCAGTTCCACAAAAATCGTCTGTTCTGATCTGGCTCAAGATTGGAGGTCTGTTCAAGTTGTTCGATCAATCGGGTGACTCCTCATGCGTTTCGATAGAAATCCTGGCGTGAACACCACGCTGGATGGCCTGTTTTCCAAACCTCTTTTGCAGGTCGTCAATGGCGTCTTGCAGGGCTGGGCTGCCATCGTCTTTCCAGTCCCACAAACTTAATTGCCGGGCTCCGGGTGAAAATCCACTGATGCCAACGCCAATCAACCGGATAGCTTTTCCAGGTGTCCATAATTTATGAAACAACACTTTGGCAGCTTCGAAGATTTTTTCATCCTGATCCACCGGCTGCGGCAAGGTAATCTGCCGGGTAACGGTGACAAAACTGGGCCAGCGCAGCTTCATCTTAATCGTGACGCCTTTTAACTTATCCTGGCGAAGCCGGCGACCGACACTTGCCGAAAGCTGCCTCAGGGTTTGTTCAAGCTGCTTGAGATCGTGCACATCCTTTACGAAGGTCGTCTCCTGGCTGATGGATTTTATCTCATGTTCGGTGAAGAGGGGGCGTTCATCGATGCCGCGGGCGTGCATCACCAAATCAAAGCCGTTTTTGCCAAACAGCTCCACCATTTCTTGCTCGGGGCGCAGCGCCAGGTCACCGATGCGTTCGATGTGCAGCCCCTTCAGGCGTTCGGCTGTCTTGGGACCGACGCCCCACAAAGCCTGGACGGGCAGCGGCGCCAGGAACGAGGCTTCATCTCCAGGCGGGACGATGGTGATCGCCATCGGGGGGGCGGCGGAGCGGTTGGCGGCTTTACCGACATCCGTGGCAATTTTTGCCACCAGCTTGTTGGTTGCGCCGCCGAGCGAAGAAGGCAAACCGAGCCGTTCATGGATATCCTGCTGCAGCCGCCTGGCTACCTGCTCGAGGGGTTCATCCAGATCGCTGACCTCCAAAAAAGCTTCGTCGATCGAGATCTGTTCAACCAGCGGGGTCAGCGCGTGCAGCAAATGCATTACCTGGTGAGAAACCCGCTCATATTCGCCATGGCGCGAGGGGATGATGATCAACCTGGGGCTGAGACGCAGCGCTTGCGCCATCGCCATGGCGGAATGGATGCCAAGCTGGCGGGCGGCATAAGAGCAGGATGCCACTACGCCGCGTTCATCCGGACGGCCTCCAACTGCGAACGGTTTTCCTTTCAGAGTAGGATCACGCTGCTCTTCTACGGCGCAGAAGAAGGCATCCAGGTCAAGGTGAAGGATTTTTCTCACTACGGGCATGGATCAATTCACCTGCTGGATGCTTACCTGTCCAGGTTTACCTGGCAGCCCTTCGATGCGAATGTCCACGGGTAGGAAGTGCCGGAAAATACCGGCATTGGTGAGCAGATGTTCACTGATCGCATCTGTCGAATACCAGCAGGGGGTCTTGAGCAATGCCAGCGGCAGCAGAATCTGGTCTGCCATGAAACGGTCAACACAGGCACGGGTCTGAGTGAAGGCGATAATCTGATCGATCGCCTCGTCAGCAACCCGTTCTGCAGGTTTGCCGCGTTCACCCAATGCTGTGTAACAGCCTCCCAGGGGCGCGCCAGATGCTGACGGTTCATCAACTTTGAGCAGCACATGTGTGCCGGGCGAGGGGGCGTTGATCTGTTCGACTTTGACCTGCAGGTCCGGGAAGTGTGGCAGCAATCGCAGAACGGCCTGGCGTTTTTGCCGCTCGGCGATACTGCGATCTAAATTCGAAACGATGGAAATACCCCGCAGTCGCCTGGCTGACTGGAGCGTATCGACCTGGAGCGGCTGCAGTGCGGTACATGGGCGAATGGTAGCCTGGATGCGCCCTCCGCCGCGGGGGTAGTAGCCTGCCTGAAGCAGTTCCAAACTGGTCGAATATCCCATCCAATTGAGCAGCGGCAGCCAGTGTTGTTCCAGGTAGTGAAAGCTGGGCGACCAGGGAACATGTGTTCCGCCTGTAATGGTTACCGAAGACGTGCTGCCAGCCTGGCTGAGCGGAAGGATGATCGTTTGCAGCACAAGGCTGGTAGATCCGGCAGTTTGGATGTCAAACCGGTACCTGCCTGTGCGCACTTCGCCGGGCCAAAAGCTAATTTCCTGCGAACCTCGCCGTGCTCCTTCCACCTGCGCTCTGCTGATTGCCGCCGCAGCATCCACACAAGCAAGGTGTTGGGGCTGCAGACCTGGATTTGAGCGGTGCTGGCGGATGTTGGTGATCCTGGTTGGCTGCTGCGTGATCACGGAAAGACTCAGGGCGGTGCGCAATACCTGGCCTCCGCCCTCACCTTGCGCGCCATCGATCTCGATCATGGCTTAATTCTAATCGATTTCAACTCGTCGATTTCGTCTCTTCCGAGCCAGCGGTACTGAGCAGGGGATAGAGTCTCCAGGTGAATTGTGCCAATCGCAACCCGGATGAGCCGCAGGGTTGGATATCCAACTGCTGCGGTCATGCGCCGGATCTGGTGTTTTTTGCCTTCTTTCAAGGTGAGACGGATCCAGGAAGTGGGATGGTATGCGCGTACAGGTCGCGGGGGTACTTCTGGTTCGGATATCAGCTCTGCCTGGATCAACCTGGTTTGCAGCCCGGGAACCACGATCTCTCGGTTCAATCGCTCTAAAGCTTGCTCATCAATCAGGCCTTCAAGCTGAGCGAAGTAGGTCTTGGTATGCTCGTGCTGCGGATCCGTCAGGCGGTGCAGCAACCTTCCATCATTGCTCAAAAGCAGCAGTCCTTCGCTGCGGTAATCCAGGCGTCCTGCCGCATAAATACCGGAAAAGGGGATGAAATCCTTGAGGGTTTGACGACCCTGAGAGTCGGTAAACTGAGACAGCACCTCAAATGGCTTATAGAATGCCAGGCAGCGTGTACTCCCCATGCCCGCCTCAAGCGAATGGGCTGAGCAGGGCGACTGCCCACTCTGCCAGTTTATCCAGGCGATAGCCGCCTTCCTGAAGGATGACTACCGGGAGGTTGAGCGACGCGACTCGCCTGCCAATGCTTTCGAAACCAGCAGCTGTGAGGCGAAAGCCGCCCTCGGGATCGCCTTCTCCGGCATCCAGACCGGCGGAGAGCACCAGCCACTGGGGTGAGAAGTCAACCATCTTTTGCAATGCCTGATCCAGCACCTGCAGATATTCTGCGTCGCAGGTACCCAAAGGAAGCGGGAAATTGAGGTTGGCGCCTTCGCCCTCCCCGGTGCCGGTTTCGTCCGCGGCACCCCAAAAGTAAGGGTATTCCAGGTCTGGATCGGCGTGAAGCGAACAAAACAGCACGCTGCCATCCTGATAGAAGATCTCCTGGGTGCCGTTGCCGTGATGGTAATCGATATCCAATACAGCCACGCGCTGCTGCACCTCGCCAACGGTGGATTGCAGGTAGCTCGCCGCGATGGCAGCGTTATTGAGATAACAGAAGCCGCCGTACATATCTACGGCAGCATGGTGACCAGGGGGACGGCAGATTGCATAGGCAGCGGGTTGTCCCGCAAGCACGGCATCGCAGGCGGAGAGGGCGGCTTGCGCGCTGCCATAAGCAGCTCGCCAGGTTCCCGCCAGGATGGGGCTCCAGGTGCCAAAGCTGTAATAGCCGGGTTGGGCCTGCGGGTGGCGGCTGAAGCGACGCACGGAACGGGTGGCAAACGTCGCCGGGAAGACTGGCGCAATTCCACCGGATTGCGTGTAGATGTTTTGAAGAAAATCCAGGTAGTGGGACGGGTGCACCGCCAGCAAGGGCTGCGTGCCGTGATCGCGCGGGGTATGCAGCCTGCCCAGTCCAGCGTCGATCAACCCTGCCGCCAGGATATCGGCGCGCAGGGGGATTTCCGTGGTGGAAAACGGTACGCCATCCAGGACAACCTGGTCGGTTGCGTGTAGCTTATGATCCGGGTTGTGGAAGAGCTGCATCAAGAAGTCTGGCTGTCTGCCGGCAGCGGTGCTTCAGAAGCTGTGCTTTCAAGCGGCAGGCGCATACTCAGCCAGACTGTCATCAAGCTGATGTCATCTTTGCTGAGTTCATCGCTGGGGTAGGCTTCCTGCAGGGCAGCAAAAATCGTATCGTAATTTTCATCTGCAGGCCAGCGGGTGAAGAAGCCCGGCAGCCGGGTTCGATCGGCATCCAACGGAAGCAGCTCCCAACCGCGAGCAGCCAGCAGATCGAATACTTTTTGCTGCAGCCCAGCCTCTACTTCGGCCCACGCTGATAAGACCGCGGCAGCCAGATCGGACCTGTTTTCGAAAGGTTTTGTGATGTGGCGGAGTTTCAAGCCAGGAGGAGCTTTCAAGCTGTTGCGGAATCCCGGAATCTGCACGTGACGCTTGATCGAGCCGTTCAAGCGAGCGGCGGTGGATGGCGAGATTTTGTCGCCAGCTTCAAGCGCCGTGCGCAGAACGTGCAGGCGATACTCGGCTAACATGAATTCATTGATTGCCTGAAATGGCAAGAATTTTGCGGTTTGCTGCTCACTCATTGGCTACTCTCCACTCAGGTGTCAAGAGTGTTTCTTGCCATCCGGCATAATGACATCGGTCAGGTCCGCAGTCCCAAAGCGCGATCCGGCAACATCCGCGCCGGCGAGGTTGGCGCCGGTCAGGTCAGCGCCATCAAAAATCGCATTGCGCAGGTCTGCGTTCTGCAGATTGGCCTCAAACAGGTTGGCGTTGGAGAAGTTGGCGCTGTTGAGATTGGCTGAAATCAAATCGGATTTACTGAAATCTGCGCGAGTACAGATGGCGCCGGTCAAATTGGCGCGGTTTAAGTTGGCGCGGGTAATATTGGCGCGGCTAAGATTCGCGTCCACCAGAATGGCTTGAACCAGCGCGGCGCGGTCGAGATAAGCGCGGGTAAGGTTAGCGCGCGTCAGGTTGGTTTCGGTCAGATTGCACTCGCTCAGGTAGGCTTCGAAGAGATTCGCCTGGCTCAGATTAGCCCTGGACAGATTGGCTTTGATCAGGATTGCCCAGCTCAGATCTGAACGGGTGAAATCCGACCATGCCAGGTTGCACTCGCTCATGTCTGCCATCCACAAGGTGGTTTCGGACAGGTTGATCTTTACCAACCACAGCGGATGCGGGCGATTGAGCAGATCATAGATCTGATAATGGGTCAAGTTCGACATGGAGAGACCTCCTGATTACCTGAGTGAATTATCGATAGTATACCGCGTGGTGAGGCGCCCGAAAAGATTGATAGACAGGGGATGCTGCTTTCATCCAAAATAATCATCTGCCCGGCGCCAGCGTATCCAAAGGATAGCAGATTGCCGGGTTGTACCTGAATCGCGGTGATTGTTAGGGTGGATTGGCAGATTGGGAAACGTCCCGCTGCAGCACGCGAGCGCGCCTGCGTGCGAGCAGCGCACGGATGCGGGCATGCCTTTCGCGGGTCAGGGGATAGAACCACGCGACCACGATTGAGCTGATCAGCAGCAGCGCTCCTACCGGACCGGTCAAAACACGGATGGCGGTCAGGGTGCGGGCAGACTGGCTGAACTGCATTACGCCCTCAGGAGGCGTTTGGTAGCCAAACCAACCTAACACCTGCAGGGCGAAGAAGATGGCAAAAGCGCCGGTGAGCTTGCGCACGAAGTTTTTCGCCCCGTAATAGATACCTTCGTGACGCTGGCGAGTGCGCAGCTCATCCCACTCGATGACATCTGGAAAAATCGAGTCGGGCAGGACGTGTGCTGTGGAAACGCTCAATCCTGCCAACACCGCCAGCACCAGCATTAGGGTGATCTGTCCGGGCTGCAGGCCGAACAGGATTAACTGCACAAATGCCCAGAACAGCATGCCGATGATATAGGCGCTGCGCTTGCTGAAACGATACGACAGCCACGTCCACAGCGGTAGAGCGGCGACTGCAGTCGCAATTAACAGACCCAATACGACCGATTCCAGGGCGATGCTCTCACCGGCGATATTCATCGATGCGAGCAGGTTTCCTTCTGAAATCCAATACACCATGTAAAAAGGCAGCATCAAGGCGACCAGGTCAAAAGTGATCCAATTCAACATGTACAGCAGCGTGGCATAACGGAAGGGGATGTTGTGCCAGGCGGTTGACAGGACGCTGCGGAATGAGGCAAGCTTTTCTGCAGCATGTGAAGGATCGCTCGGGTCGACGGCTCGCTCCCTCACCACCAGGAAGATCAGCAAGAAGGGAACGGCTGCCAATCCTCCGAACAGACTGGCGACCATGATGTAACCCCTTTGTAAGGTGGCGCCGGATTGAACGGCTGCATCGACAATGATCGGTGCAGCTACCGCCGTAGCCAGGGATGCCAGCAAATTGAAAAACATACGATAGCCGGTGAGGCTGGTGCGCTCATCATAATCTGGAGTGATATCGGGGGTCAGTGCAAAGAAGGGTACGATCACCAGAGTTTGGAGCGTATCGCTGAGCATGAAGGTCAGGGTGACGGTAGCCATCAATGCAAGCTGGCTTTCCCAGGGCGGCGTCCACCATAGAAGGATAAAGCCCAGCGCAAAAGGAATGGAGAAAAACAGCAAGAATGGGCGCCGCCGCCCCCAACGGGTGTGAATGCGGTCGCTGATCAGACCTACCAGGGGATCGTTGATGGCATCCCAGACCACGCCAATCAGCGCAGCAAATGACGCCAGACGGGCATCTAATCCGACGACATCGGTGAGAAAGATGGCGTAGAAGATCTGGCGCAGCGTGCCAAAGCTCGCCATCCCCCAGTCGCCAGAGCCGTACACCAGTTTGACCAGCAAGGATGTCTTATTGGGGGGAACGTCTTTGCCTGCTTCTGCCAGGGTCGCCGCAGTATGGCTCATCAGGTTTTCTCCTCAAGGTGGGTCATTTGGTCTAACAAATCCAACACCAATTCTCCCAGATCGCCTCGATTGGGGAGGGTTCCCATCAAACCGTACATGGCGGCAGTTCTTTTGGGTAAGCCCGAGCTTCCGCCGGAAAGCAAACTGGAGGCATTCTTCATCAACCGGCTGAGAATGCCCGGTGGCAGATGGTCGGCGGCAAACCTCGCCAGCTGCAGCCCCAGGCGATTGCGCAGCTTGGGCAAGGATGGGCGCTGCTCGATCCTGGCTGATACGCGCAGATCCTGCAGAAACTGATCGACTACCTGGGAGTGCCCGGCATGCACGGTCAGGTGAAGGCTGGGCGGAAACTGCTGGCGATCCAGGTGCCAGCCGCGCAGCGACATCTCATCACCGACCGCGTAGATGTCGCCGGACTGCGTGGCGATTGCCAGCACGCTCATGTCTGGATCGCCGAGGATGAACAGTCCTGGAATTTCGGCAATCCCAACGCGCAGACGGTCTCGAACCTGCATCACCTGGCGAGTGATGTCCAGGTAGCCTTCTTCGCCGAGGAAGTGCATCACAGCCCAGGCGGCGGCTATTGCACCCCCGGCGCGCGTGCCGGACATGGTGGGTGAGGCGTAGATTCCACCGGGCCAATCGGTCGCTACGAAATACTGCTTGCGGCGCAGCTGGCGATCGCGGTACAAAATCACAGAGGCGCCTTTGGCGGAATAGGCATACTTATGTAAATCTGCAGACATCGAGGTGACGCCGGGTACAGAGAAATCGAACTCGGGCAGCGGATATCCAAGCCGGCGAACGAAAGGCAGGATGAACCCGCCCACGCAGGCGTCAACGTGCATAAGCAGGCCGCGTTCACGGGCGATAGCTGCCATGGCAGCAATGGGATCCACCACGCCTTGAGGGTAGGAGGGGGCAGATCCCACCAGCAGGATGGTGTCAGGTGTAATGGCGTTTTGCACTGCTTGCGGGTCGGCGCGAAACCCCGCATCCAGCGCTGTTTTTACCAGGCGCACATCGAAATACTGTGCTGCTTTGTCGAAAGCAGGGTGCGCCGAGACCGGCAGCACGATCTCCGGGTGGCTGATCTCGGGGCGGTTGGCTCGTGCCCAATCGCGGGCAGTCTTCACTGCCATGAGGATGCTTTCAGTTCCGCCGGTGGTCATGTTTCCGGCTACCCCACTGCCGCCGCCCAGCAGACTGGCGCTCATGGCAACGACTTCGGTCTCGAATTTGCGCAGGCTGGGGAAGGCCGACGGATTCAACCCATTCTCAGAGAAAAACAGCAGGTAGGCCTGCTGGGCGATTTCCTTGACCGCCTGGTTGGATTGAAATACCAGGCTGAAGGCTTTGCCCTGCTGCCAGTGGATGTCGCCGGCGCGGGCAGCGCTCATTTCTTCAAGAATTTCTTCTCGCGTAGACCCTTGCTTGGGAATATTCATTATTTTGCTCGCGAATTAATCCGGAAAAGCGAAGTTGATGTTACGAGTGTATCCGAAGAATTTTGGAACGTCAAATAAATGAGGCGAGGTTTTAAAAAATGTTATAGACTTAAGTGAAGTAAGTGATATTTGTCACTTCTCAACACCTATCATTATTTGCTACAGTAATATAGATCGGGCAAAGCCCTGGAGAAAGGATGGGTCTAACGACAAATTTTGAGTTACGTCCCCTGCTGTGTAATTGGTAGGGGTATTTTTGTCCTCTTTCTTGATGGATGAGGTCCGGCTCATGATATCCGATGCACCGGGAGGGAAGAAATGCTGAAAGACAAAGACAATCTCGAACAGCCAACTATCGAGCAGCTGCTGGCGAAGGCGACCAAGCCTTCTGCTGACGCAATGCGGCTGCATCCTTTCTATCATGGGAAAATTGAAACGACACTCAAATGCACTGTACGCAGTTTCAATGATTTCGCGATCTGGTACACCCCTGGCGTAGCTGCGCCTTGTAAGGCGATTGAAGCCAACCCGGAACTGGTGTACGAGTACACCAATAAGTGGAACACGGTTGCAGTGGTGAGTGATGGCACGCGCGTCCTGGGGTTGGGTGATATTGGACCCAAGGCAGGTCTGCCGGTGATGGAAGGCAAGGCGCTGCTGTATAAATACCTGGGCGGTGTGGATGGTGTCCCGGTAATGCTGGATACCAAAGATCCGGATGCGATCATTCAGACCGTACTGATGTTGCAGCCCGGATTTGGGGGCGTCAACCTGGAAGATATCTCTCAGCCAAAGTGTTTCCGGATTCTCGATACACTGCGGGAGAAGGCTGAAATCCCCGTCTGGCATGATGATCAGCAAGGAACGGCGACCGTTACCCTGGCAGGCCTGATCAATGCTTTGAAAGTTGTCGGCAAGGACATGGGGAATGTGCGCATCGCCTTTATCGGCAGTGGGGCTTCGAATGTAGCCTGCTCTCGGTTGATCTTTGGGTGGGGCGCAGACCCGGCGCGCTGTTTCATGGTTGACACAAAAGGCATCCTGGGGAAGCACCGCCGGGATCTCGAGATGCGCAAGGCCGAGTATGTGGATAAATGGCGTTTGTGCCAGATCACCAACGCGGAAGGGCGTGAAGGCGATATACCCGATGCCCTGCGCGGTGCTGATGTGGTCATTGCCTTATCTCGCTCGGGTCCGGGTGTGATCCTGCCGGAGTGGATCAAGGGGATGGCGAAAGATGCAATTGTCTTTACCTGCGCCAACCCGGTTCCGGAAATTTGGCCATGGGAAGCCAAGGAGGCTGGCGCGGCGGTTGTGGCTACTGGTCGCTCGGACTTCCCCAACCAGGTGAACAACTCACTGGGTTTTCCGGGCATCTTCCGCGGCACGCTGGATGTGCGCGCCAAGACGATCACCGATGAGATGTGTTTCGCGGCCGCAAGAGCATTGGCAGAACATGTTGGGGAGCGGCTGGCATCTGATTTCATCCTGCCCAATATGGATGACTGGGAAGTATTCCCGCGCGAGGCCGCTGCGGTTGGAATGAAAGCTCAGGAGCTTGGGATTGCCGGGAAGCAGTTCAGCTACCAGGAGCTGTACGATAAAGCCCGAATCATCATCCAACGGTCCCGTGATATCACCCACAGCATGATGACCAACGGCTTCATTCCCGAAGCGCCTGAAGAGTAAAACGGAGGAGCGAGTATGTACGACCTGATCGTATTGGGTGGAGGCCCGGCAGGGCTGACTGCAACGATGTACGCCATCCGAAAACGCCTGGACGTGCTGCTGATCAGCAAAGATCTGGGCGGAAAAACCAACTACAGGTTGGCGCTGCCGTGGATCGAAGACTACCAGGTGATCCGCGGCCTGGAGGTCGTGAATAAATTTCGCAGCGAGCTCGAATACCTGGATTTTGCCAGGCAGATGGACGACGTGCAAAGCGTGCGCAAAGAGGGCGATCATTTTGTGGTTTATACCCAGAATGGATCGAAGCATGAGACCCTGTCTCTGATCGTGGCGACCGGCGCCAAACAGCTGCGCCTGCGCGTGCCGGGGGAGAAAGAGTTCATGATGCGCGGGCTGTGCTACTCTGCGCTCAGCTACGCCCCGCTGTTTATTGACCGCAGAACTGTGGTCGTTGGCGACGGCGAGTTAGCGCTGCGCTCGGCTGGAGAACTGGCGACCATTGCCCAGCATGTGCACCTGGTGTGTAAGAATCCCGAAACGCTGAGCAGCCCACTGGGCAAGAAGCTGGCCCTGGCAGGCAACGTAACCGTGTATGGCGAGCACCAGGTAACAGAAGTCGTCGGCGACCAGTATGCCCGGCGGGTGCTTCTGGAAGACGCGCACGGCGGCAAGCTGGAGCTGGAAGCCGATGGCACCTTCATCGAGATGGCGCTGATTCCAAACTCCAAGATGGTTGCTGATCTGGTGAACCTGGATGAACAGGGGCGCATTATCGTGGACTGCGCCAACCGCACGAGCACAGACGGTGTCTTTGCCGCTGGTGATGTGACCACTGGCTTTGCAGAGCAGGTGTTGATCGCGGTGGGGGAGGGCGCCAAAGCCGCATTGAGCGCGTACGAGTATCTGCTGCCCAGGCTGTAGCAGGCTGTCAGGCAGTTAAGTCGAGGGTTGAGACGGGAAGGTTGTCTCAGCTCTCGACTTTTTGTTGCACAACCCCCGACACACCACAGATGATCGTTGTGGCACTATACAATACTGTAAGAGTCTTGCTGTCTATCAATATTGAAAGCTGAGCATGTTGGAATTAATCGCAATATTTTGTAAAATCAAATCATTATGATAAATATATTGTAGGAATCGAGTGTGCGGGATGATCTCATCAAGCTCCAATAACAGGAGAGATAGAGGCCAAGGACTGGTAGAGTATGCCTTAATCCTCACCCTGGTGGCTGTCGTGGTCATCCTGGTGCTGGCATTGATGGGGCCGGCGGTCGGCAACGTGTACAGCGAAGTCGTTGCCGTTCTCGATTCGGGTGCCGGGGGCGGCACAGCCCCAACCCAGGTCCCGACTGCGGTACCGACGCCAATACCGACCCCACAGTGGGTTTACTGCGCTCAAGAGCATGATTATTGTTCTTTTAGCGGAACGTACCCCGTAAGATACGGGGAACATGGCGTTTACAATACCCTCGTTTTAACCGATGGTACGCCGTGCACGAATGCTGTTTTTGGCGATCCGCTGTATGGAACGCTTAAGCATTGTGACGTGTTCAAGTAAGGGATGACCGCGCGAAAAGAACTGGTGCATCCAACCGGCGTCTTTTGAAAGCAGCGGGGAAATGCTAAAAACATATGCTCAGACAGCCAATAAATCTGCATACTCCTCGCTAAGAATCTGGCGATAGGCGGGTGGAATCCGGGTCATCTCCAATGCCAGCTCGCCTTCAGCGGGCGTGACTGAAAAATGCGCCGCAGGCATTAATATCCGCTGGAGCTTGATGTATTCATCCAGGTCGATATCCAGCCCGGCGGGCAAGACCACTGTAAACCGGTCTTCTTGCAGCAGGGCGCGCTGCGCCGAAGCCCGGATCTGTTTGGACAATGCGCCAAGACGCAGCAGCTCGCTGTCGTCGTGACCCGCAATCCGATCCAGAAAAGGGAAGTCTTCGGGCTGCACAATCAGCCTGGCGAGAGGTGTAACAGCTTCCCGGCTGGCCCATTCATTGGCATAGGCTTCTTCTGTCATCTTCAGCCGCTCGAACGTTGTGCGCGGCAGAAAGTACAGTGATCCCTCCCGCCAGGGTTTGCCGGCGAGCTGCTCCTGGTTGACCGAAAAGTTGTAAACCGCGATCCGATCTCCCTGCCGGTTGTGAAAATACATTACCCCGTTGCGGATGCTGCCGTGCAGGTTGGCGCGGTCCACGATGGCGAAGAACATCGCCCACAGCCCGTCGTGGGTTCCATAGACAGCCTGCAGATTGCCGCGACCTGTCTCATCGCGCAGCTCATAGGATTTGCGCACCGGAGCAAAGGTTTCGATTTCGGTGTTGTTCGAGCCGTGGAAGATAACTGCTTCCTGAGCAGAGACATATTGTACGAACTCGTGGATCGGAAACGGCAGGTGGTAATCCAGCCGGCTTCCGTCAGCCTTCACGATGATGGACTGGAGCAGTGCTGCAAATGCAGCTTCCTTTTCTGCGGATAACTCGAAATCAGGGGCGAGCATCCGGGCAGTGACCGGTAGTGATTTTACATTCTCATCAGGGATTCTTGCTATCTCGAAGCTGCCGGCGCGAAAGGCGGAGACAGCCCCATCCAACGCTCGGATAAAGGTCACTGTGCTGCCATCCAGCGGGCCGCCGTGCATGCGGAAGCTGTCACCCTCGACCGGCTCGAGCACAATCTCGTAGCCTTCAGGAACGCCGGGAACTGCAGCAACGAGCTGATTTCCCACATCGCGGACAATCAGGAGCATGCCCATGTAATAGTAATGACCGAGATAAGCCTTCATGATTTTCACTCAGCTCCTATCCATATTTAAAATTCAGGGCACCCAGTTCGAGATCTTTCTGGAAATTAACCGGACTTCGCCAACAGACTTGCGCAGGATTACCCAGATCATACCAGACTACAACCCCCGCAGATAAGCCAGTACAGACGTTTCAAAAGCCTCGCATAGGTCACCGCCGCGCTGAAACTGTCCGTTAAGTTCCAATGTAACGAAAACGTGCAAGATCGCCAGCAAGCCACTCAGCGCAGACAGAGAATTCTGCGGTGCCACGATGCACTCAATGATCTGCTGCAGCGCGATGGCATGCTTCAGAAGCATCTCTGCGCGCCAGCGCAGCTCGGGATTTTGAGTGGAGTACGCCAGCGCATATGTGTTCGGATTGGCATGGGCAAAGGCGCGCTGCGTCCCGGCGACTTGATGAGCTGATCTTGTAGGGAGTCGCCCGCGGCTCGAAGGGCGACATCGTACAAAAGTTGGATAGCAAAATCCATCAGGAGATAGATGATGCCCAAAGCCAACTGATCTATACTATTCCCATCTTACTTATGGAGGCATGAAATGAATAGTGCAATGGTATTTGATAAAAACAGCGTTTGGCGGCAACTTGGCATCGTGACTGCCCTTTTACTCTTGCTTATTGGCCCCAACTTTGGCCCTGTCCCCACTACACTGCGGCAGAGCCTCTCCCTTGAAGGGTCGATCATCGGGATGTTGGTCTGGTTTTGGGTTGCGTTCAGCATCATCATCGCCGCTATCCTGCGGCTGAGTGGTATGTCCCTGCAGGCACTACTGAGTTATGTCGGCCTGGGGGCTCCCTCTCGCATAGGGGCAAATATTGCTGGGGTGATCCTTGGCTTATTGGGGGCGGCTTCATTTTTGTTCGGCATTCTTCAATTTGATCCTGATGCCAACATCGCCCAAATCAGCGGTTTTCGTGTGCTGACCGCACTCTTAGCCGCAACGGGCACGGTGCTGGAGGACATCATCACGCGTGGCTTTTTGATGAACCGACTTCGGGAATTACAGCTTCCCAGCTGGGTACAGGCGGTGGCCTCGGCCGTGCTCTTCGCCATCTATCACACCGTTTGGGCCGGATTTAATATCTCCGCCTTCATCGCCAGTATCATTCTCGGTTTGCTTCTGGCTGGCCTCTTTTTGTGGGGCAAGCGCAGCCTGACCCCCGTCATTTTAGCCCACAGCATTAGTGTTCTCCTAGGTGAACCATTTGCTTCGATGATGATTTTCTTGGTACCCAATTTGTAAATAACAACCCTGTTGAACGGAAAAGTGTCTCAACCCGTAACCACGGAATTCGATGGTTACGGGTTGGGTTATACTATTCAGATGACAGAAAATCAGGTGAGCAGGAATCGTGAAGTATGGGAACAGTGGGATTGGGTCTGGCATCTAACAGGCTATGCCGCACTTGCAATTAGTGTCCTTATTGCCCTCCGTGATGGTCAGCTTGGTGATTTTCTCCCCCTCTTCTTAACACTCTCGGTACTGGTGGCAATATGGTACCTGCCTTTCGTCGCGATTCCCATTATGCGTTGGTGGGATGCGCCGCGACGGGGGTTATTGTATTTTCTCGTTGGTTTCGCCCTGTGGGGTGGACTGGTTGCCTTAAATGTAGAATCCCTGATGCTGGCAGCGATGTACAATCCCATGATCTTCACTCGCTTCCCCATCCGTTGGGCAATCGGTATCACAGTTTCCCTCACGGTGAGCTTCCTCCTACTCTCTCTGCTGCTCTACCCCTCAGAAAATTGGTTTATCATTGTCGTGGTTATTTTAGTGTTGCTGTTCATCGCCGCCCTGATTGGCTATTTCATCTCGGCACTTATTGGCCAAAGCATGGAACGACAACGTTTATTGGATGAACTAACCCAGACTCGGGCCAGTTTGTTAAAAGCTGAGCGGGAGGCAGGTGTGCTGGCTGAGCGGCAACGACTGGCACGCGACATCCACGACACTCTGGCCCAACAGTTCACCTCTATCATTATGCACTTGTCGGCAGCACGCTTGGGCGATTCGACCGCTATACAGACCCATTTACAGCAGGTGGAACAGGCAGCACGTGAGGGTCTCGACGAATCGCGTCGTATCATTTGGGATATGCGACCAGAACAGCTTGAAGATGCAACGCTAGTAGAAAGCATTAAAAATGTCGCGGCTCGCTGGTCGGCGGAAAACAGGGTTCGTGTGGAAACGGCCGTTACCGGCTCCCCCCACCTCCTCGACGAATCTGTGGAAACTGCCCTGCTTCGTATTACCCAAGAAGCGTTGCACAACGTCAAAAAACACGCAAAAGCACGGGAGGTCAACATCACCCTCTCCTACATGCCCGACCTGCTCGCTCTGGACATAGCGGATAACGGCAAGGGGTTCAGCACATCACGAAACGGTCGTGGCTTTGGCTTAAATACGATGCGAGAGCGGGCAGAAGAACTTGGCGGAACATTGACGATTGAAAGTGAGTTGGGTAAGGGAACGACCGTTGCTGTGTCACTGCCCATTACAGAGGAAATATGACGATTCAGATATTGATCGCCGACGATCACCCCGTTGTCCGTAGCGGCCTCGTGTCTCTCCTGAACTCGCAACCCGAATTTGAAGTGGTTGCTGCGGCCGAAAATGGCGAGACGGCCATCTCTTTAGCGCTAGCCAACACCCCTGACGTTATCTTAATGGATTTACAAATGCCCGTGTTGGACGGTCTGGCGGCCATCCAGCAAATCCGCGCTCATCAGCCGGATGCACGCATTATCGTACTCACCACCTACGACACCGATGCCGACATCATGCCTGCCCTCAAGGCTGGTGCAATTGGCTATTTACTCAAAGATGCTCCTCCCGAAGCCTTGTTCGACGCTATCCAGAGCGCAGCGCGGGGTGAGGTCACTTACGCCCCCAAGGTCGCCGCCAAAATCACGCGTCACCTGACCAACACACCCAAGCGAACGTTGAGCAGCCGCGAGGTAGAGGTAATGGAACTAGCCGCGCAAGGCCACTCCAATAAAGCGATCGCCTATAAGTTGCACATCACAGAAGCCACGGTCAAATCACACTTTGTCCATATTTTCACGAAATTGGGGGTTGATGACCGCACGGAAGCCGTCATAGTCGCGCTGAAAAGAAAAATTATTCGACTGACCTGACAACATATTGTCTACAATAAATTAATTGAATCATGCTTCGAGATTTACAGGGAGTATAACTGTAAAACAAGTTTCTCCTGGCTTTGAATCAACTGTAAGCTTACCCTTATGCTTTTGTACAATGATATTGTGACTAATATAAAGCCCCAGACCAGCGCCATCACCTGGCGGCTTGGTGGTAAAGAAGGGGTCAAAGATTTTGTTTTGAATTTCCAGAGGAATACCGGGACCTGTATCCTTAATTTCCACAACGATACAGGAATTTTCCTGATAGGTTTTTAAATATATTTCACCCTGCCCATCCATGGCGTCAATCGCATTATCGATAATGTTTGTCCAAACTTGATTCACCTCTCTGCCAAAAGCGTTAATTCGAGGCAGGTCTTTGGCATAATCACGGTGGATTAGAATCCCCTCCCCAATTTTACTCCGCAAAATCACCAGGGTATTTTCCAAACCCTCATGAATATCTATCGATTGAATTGGAGCTTGGTCAAGATAAGTGTATGATTTAAGGGCTTTTACAATTTCGGTGATCCGACCCATCCCCTGTCCTATTTCTTCCATCAAATTTCGAGATGTGTAAAGATTGCTAAGTAAGGAAACAACAGCTTGAAATTTTTCGCCAGAAAAGTTTTTGGCTAAGTCTGTTAACTCCTGAGGTGTGTAGCCGATGCTTACCAATGTGGGAGCGAATTCCCAAGCATCGTCTACACCGTTCTCTTCGAGCCATGTTTCGATTTCATACTCTTGATCGCTGCGGGTAAGCGGGTCTATTAAAATGGGTTCCTTGACTCGTTGATAAACCAATTGAGTGTGTGGTTCTAATGCCTTATGATCCGATGGCGAAAGGTCCAATTGGCCTAACCCAAACTCGGCTTGCTCCAAATTCAAGATTGAATCTTCTAATTGACTGACGGCGCGTTGCGCGGCCGAAGCAGGATTGTTAAGCTCGTGGGCGACGCCAGCGCTGAGCTTGCCCAATGTCGCTAATTTTTCATTTTGTCGCAGCATAATTTCTTGCTGCAAGTATGCTTCTTCCAACTCACGTTTCTCCCGCATCAACTTGATAACTAATTCTTTCTGCTCTAAAAGGTGTTGGCGCTCCACGCTTTGAATAATTAGAGCATGGATAAAAACGCCAATCATGGTTGCCATGATCAGAAGCCCCAGAACAATCATCAGGATGATGAACCAATCCCCCGAGGAGTAGAGAAGGGTGTAGAGCAGGAACAAGCCGAGGGTCAGGGAAAATACGACAGCAATTGCCCAGCGAATGGGGAAGCGGGTGAATATCAGCGGCAAGAACATCCCTGTCAGTATTAGGGCGTTCACATCCAGGGTGAGCAACACGTCCCACAGCAGGAAACCAACGATAAAATATGGCAACCCGCGCCTGGGATTACCTTGCCACAGCGTGGGGGGGATAATGACGAAAGGTATATACCACACTGCCAATAGTGCCGAAAGACCTAAAATGAGCAACAGGCGGCTCGTGGGTGAGGTATTACCGAGCTTGATGACAGTATACATGCCAAGAATGGCGTAGGCAGCTACATGCCAGACCCAATCCCATTGTTCAAATACTTCGCGCTTGGGGGCAGCCTGTTTATCTGTCATATGAGAATAGTATCACCCATGGCTATCGGGGTCTATTGCAAATAATTTACGGTAGGTTAAAACCACACAAAATTCAAAATTAAGGGCATCCAGTTCGAGGTCTACCTGGAAATTAACAGCCCTTGATCAACACACATGCGCAGGATTACCCAGATCATACCAGACTGCAACCCCGAAGATAAGCCAGTACAGACGTTTCAAAAGCCTCGGATAGGTCGCCGCCGCGCTGAAACTGCCCGTTGAGTTCCAATGTGACGAAACCGTGCACGATTGCCAGCAAGCCACGCAGCGCGGACAAAGAACTCTGCGGTCTCACGATACGCTCAATGATCTGCTGCAGCGCGATGGCATGCTTCAGAAGCATCTCTGCACTGGCGCGCAGCTCGGGATTTTGAGTGGAGTATGCCAGCGTATATGCGTTTGGGTTGGCATGAGCAAAGGCGCGGTGCGCCCGGGCAAGCTTGAGGAGCTGCTCTTGAGGGGCGTCGCCCGCGGTTCGAAGGGCGACATCGTAGGCGCGAAACAGGTCCAGAAAGGTCTGCTCGATCACCGCCTTGAGCAGCGCGTTTTTATTATCAATGTGCCGGTACAGGGATGGGGCCTTGATGCCCAGCTCTGAAGCCACGCCTCCAAGCGTCAAGCCTTCCAGCCCATCGCACTCGATCAGCGCCTGGGCGGTTTTGACGATCCTGATACGGTCGGTCTGTGCAGGGTGAGGTGACATGATCTCCTTGACTGACTAGAGACGGGAGAAATGAGTTTCTTTCGCCTGATCCGGATATTTGAGCCCGTATCCCACCATCCGGTCCATGCCGATGTGAGCCAGCCAGATCAGTGCAAGCTGAAGACCCAGGCTGCTGCTGCTGAGCAGGCTGTAAACAGCCAATGCCAATGGGAAAACAAGGGTATGCACCAGGTTGTAGGCCGTACTGCCAAGGCGCTGGTTGATCAAATAGAAAAGAAACGACAGATCAGGAGCCAGCAGGAGCAGAGCGAAGGTCCACCAGCTGAAGCCCTGGTTTGCGTAGAGGATGAGCGCTGCAATTAGAACCGATGCCCCTTCCAGGTGCAGGAAGATGCGCGGCAAACTAAGCCTGGGTGAAGATTGGGAAGATGCTGCTTGATTTACCATTAAGTCCACTCCTTAAACTAATAACGTTAGCTATCAAGACTAATTATATTAGTTTATGGGATTTTGTCAAGAGAAAGCCCGGATTAAAACAAAAACCTGGCATCATTGTTCTCCAGGTTTCGTTCAGGATATTTTTTTGAAAATCAGGCGGTCCCGACGGGATTCGAACCCGCGCTCTCGGCCTTGACAGGGCCGCATGTTTGGCCGCTACACCACGGGACCAGGCGGATGGTAGTTTACTATACATCCAGATCAGCGTCAAGAGAAATATTGCACCCACGGTTTGCCGGCTAAAGCAAATCTGGCGCGGTGTGCTTTGTTATAATGTATGCCGGAAGCATTTATTCAAGTTGAGACAGGTAGAGAAAATATGGACCAGCCGCTCATTATCGGTTTTATTGCAGATTTGATGTTTGCAGTGCGTGTCGAACAGGCAGCCAGCCAGCAGGGATTTCGAATTCGTTGGGTTGAGCGCGCGGCTGAGATTGCTCAAGAAGAAAATATCCAGCAGGAGATGCAACCGGCGAGCTCCCCGCGCCGCCAACTGGCAGAGCACCTGGTGGGGCCTGGAGCCCGCCTGGTGGACATGCTGACGCGCGAGCATCCCGCTTTGTTGATCTTCGACCTGGGCAATGCTGAGATCCCCTGGCGCGAATGGATTCCACTGCTGAAATCTGTTCCCGCCACCCGCAGAATTCCGCTTGTGTGCTTCGGGTCGCATGTCGATGAGGCAAGCCTGCAAACGGCACAAAGCTCGGGCGCCGATGCCGTCCTGGCACGCTCCAAATTTTCCGCTTCTATGCCGGATTTGATCCGGAGATATGCCCGCGTGCCAGATTATAAAGGCATGCAGACCGCGTGCAGGCAGCCACTTTCTGCCCTGGCAGTGCGCGGTTTGGAAGAATTCAACCGGGGTGAATATTTTGAGGCTCATGAAACCCTTGAGGAAGCCTGGAACGCTGACGAAAGCCCGGCGAAGGAGCTGTATCGCGCCATACTGCAGGTTGCAGTCGCCTATTTACAGATCGAACGCGGCAACTTCCGCGGTGCAGTGAAGATGTTTTTGCGACTGCGGCAGTGGATAGATCCCTTGCCATCCAACTGCCGTGGTGTAGATGTGGCGCAGCTGCGGCTGGATGCAGACGCAGTGCATGCTGCCCTGACGAGTCTGGGCGCGCAAGACATCTCGAGCTTTGACCGGACACAATTCAAACCGGTGATCTACCGGCTGGAAGCTCAACCCGGCGCCAACGCAGAGGGGGAAGGGCTATGATCAGCCTGGCGACAGCCCAAAAGCTGAAAACAGCCGGATTGGTTTGGGAACCCAGGGCGTTGGATTGGTTCGGGATCCCTGAACGCGGTATGGATGAGAAGGTTTTCGTGATCAGCGATATGCTGGCAAATATTGAAATGCTTCAAGGGTTCCAGGTGGTTGCCTTTCAAGGCGCTTCGGAATGGGCTCTGGATGCAATTGTGACCTCTGAGGTTGTGTGGGTGCCGCGCGAAGAGCAGCTGCGCCAGGCTGTGGTCAGCGGTCTGTTGGAGTTCGGCATTTCAAGCCTGCGGCTGGATAGTGATCTAAGCGGCTGTCATGTGTCCATTTCCCCGGAGGGTAGAGGGTTGAGCTTCGACCACCAGGATGCCGAAGAGGCATACGCTGCGGTGCTGCTGTATCTGCTGGAAAGACGGGCGCACAAGCAAACGGGTTGATATATGCCCGGCGGAAGACATTTGAGGAAAGAAGGGTGTTAAATCGTTGATGGATCACGCTCAGATTATCGCAAACGGATTGGCGATCAGACCGCTGCAGGTTAAAGCGGCAATTGATCTGATGGATGATGGCAATACCATCCCGTTCATTGCCCGCTACCGCAAGGAGGCCACAGGTGGACTGACCGACGACCAGCTCTTCCAGGTACAACAGCAGGTTAATAAGCTGCGCTCTGTGGATCAACGCCGGCAAGCTGTTTTGAAATCGATCGAGGAGCAGGGAAAACTGACCGAAGAACTGCAGCGGCAGATTATGACGGCGGAAAGCCTGACAGCACTCGAGGATCTCTACCAGCCTTACCGTCCCAAGCGAAAAACCCGGGCCAGCATCGCCCGGGAGCAGGGTTTGCAGCCGCTGGCAGATTTGATCCTGGCTCAACCGCGCCAGCTGGATAACCTGGAGAAATTAGCGCGGCCCTATCTCACTGATTCGCTGAAAACGGTGGACGAGGTGTGGAGCGGCGTTCGGGATATTGTGGCTGAATTAGTTAGCGAGCATGCAGAAGTGCGCCGGCTGACACGCGAGAGCAGCATGAAATGGGGGGTGATCCGCACCGAAAAGGTCGAAGGCGCAGAAGACCCGCGCAAAACCTATGAACTATATTATGAAGGTGAATTCCGAGTCGATCGTCTGCGCCCTCACCAGGTGCTGGCGATCAACCGCGGCGTTTCTGAGAAGGTGCTGCGCGTATCGCTGGGCGCACCCGAGCACACCTGGAGGCAGGCCGTTGGGCAGGTATTTCGCGTGGACCAACGCTCACCTCTGGCGGAGCAGCTTTCTGCTGCCATCGAAGATGGAGCCAGCCGGCTGCTGCTTCCGGCGATCGAAAGGGACGTGCACCGGCTGCTCACGGAGGTGGCAGAACATACCGCAATTCGCGTGTTCATGGATAATTTGCGTGCGCTCCTCAGCCAGGCTCCGGTGGATGGCAAGGTTGTGCTGGGGATCGACCCTGGGTTCCGCACCGGTTGTAAACTGGCTGTGGTTGATGCAACCGGCAAGGTGCTGGCGACGGGAACGATCTATCCGCACGAGCCACAGAAGAAATGGAAAGAATCGCTGGAAACATTGGCCAAACTCGTTTCAGCCTATGGAATCAGCTTGATTTCCATTGGCAACGGCACAGCTTCCCGCGAAACAGAGAAGCTGGCTGCAGAGTTGATCAAGATGCAGAGCGGGCCGGCGGCAGGCAAACCGCTACACTACATCATCGTGAACGAAGCTGGAGCATCGGTGTACAGCGCCAGCGCGCAGGCTCGCAGCGAGTTTCCCGACCTGGATGTGAGCCTGCGCGGGGCAGTCTCCATCGCCCGGCGAATTCAAGACCCCCTTTCAGAGCTGGTGAAGATCGATCCTAAATCTATCGGTGTAGGCATGTACCAGCACGATGTGGACCAAAGCCGGCTCAATGAAGCGCTGCAGGCGATCGTCGAGAGCGTGGTCAACCAGGTAGGTGTGGACGTGAACACCGCCTCCGCCGCTTTGCTGCAGCATGTTGCCGGCATCGGCCCAAAGCTGGCTGAACGCATCGTTTCCTATCGAGACGAAAACGGCCCGTTCCAGGATCGTCAGACGCTGCGCAAAGTGTCGGGGCTGGGACCGAAAGCCTTCGAGCAAGCAGCAGGGTTTCTGCGCATCCATGGTGGGCGGCAGCCGCTGGATTCTACGGCTATCCACCCGGAGAGTTACTCCCTGGCAGAGAAGCTGCTCCTATCGCTAGGCACGGCGCCTGACAGTCCCGTCCGACAGCGGCAACAGGCCTCCGATGCGCTGCACGATCCCGAAATCCTGGCAGTTTTGGCGCAAGAACTCAGCGCGGGCCTCCCAACTGTGCAGGATATCCTGGAACAGCTCGTCCGCCCTGGAAGGGACCCGCGAAAAAGTCTTCCTGCTCCTATCCTGCGCCAGGATGTCTTATCTCTGGATGATCTGTCTGTCGGCATGCAGCTGCGCGGCACAGTGCGCAATGTGGTTGAGTTTGGCGTCTTTGTGGATATCGGTGTGAAGCAAGATGGCTTGCTGCACCGCAGCCAGATTCCCTCAGGTTTGGTCTTGCACGTTGGCGATGTGATCGAAGTCACGGTGAAGGCCACCGACGCCGAGCGCGGCAGGATCTCCCTGGGCTGGGCGCAAGCCTGAAACGTTAATCAACTCTTTAGGTCTTTTTTATTCCCATCCAGATGTGAATTTGGTAATCTATGGCTGAGAGATGCCATCCTGGTATGGCTATTTATTTGGTTTGAGAATGCAACAGATATTGACAATATAGCTAAATATGCACCATGGTTATACACGGGCACCAGCCTATGCATGAGAAAATCCTGATCTTTCATAGTAATAAAGATCGAGCGCGGCCTTTGGCGGCTTATTTCAGCCGCAAGGGCGCCAGCGTGTGGTTTGCGGACGAACTTCACAAGGCAGTGGCGCTGGCACAAGCGAACCAGCCCGATCTGGTTTTTGTAGATTTGCACGCCGAGGGCAGCCAGTGGGTGGATGTGCTCAACGGCTTGCGGGTAGAAGCCCCGGGCTGCACAGTGATTGCCACCACGCACCATCCCGATGTGCGTAAGGAAATGCAAGCCCGCGAGGCGGGGGTAGACGGTTTTCTGCGTGAGCCATTCACCAATGAGTGGATCGAGCGCGCCACGAAGCGGGCGGTGCGCGGCGGTACCCCCAGTCTGATCAAGCCGGTGCAGCCGAGCGTAGACCTCCCGCGTGTGCGTATGCCGATGAGCTTGAAAATCACCGTGCCGTATGCGCTGCTGGCGCTCGTGTTCGCCATGGGGGCGATTTACCTGGTCAGCCGGTATGTATTTGAGTCACTGCGCGATCGTTTCACCGCACAACTGGTGGACAGCGGCGTTCTGGCAGCCGACTGGATGGTTCAGGAAGAAAACAGGATGTTAGAAACCGTTCGCCTGGTGGCGAACATCCAGGGCCTCGACGAAGCCATATTAGCTGGCGATACTACCCGAATTCAAGAAATCGTGCTTCCGGTGGCGATGAACTACAACGAGGAAGCCATCGATATCCTGAATGCCTCCGGGGTAAGCCTGTTAACCCTGCGGAATTCACCCTCAGGCAGCGGGATGGATTTCCAATCCACCTGGGGAGACACTTCACTGGCGCAAAATACATTTATCCAGCAAGTTCTCGGCGGCGCCCAGGATGCCCAGGGTGATAAATTTGCCGGCGTAGTTCGGAGCGAGCGGGACTCGCAATTTGTGATCGCCGGTCCGATATACAGCCAGCAGGGCGAGCGGATAGGGGCGGTAGTCGTTGGTCGGTCGCTGCTGGCAATGGTACAGGCTATCCGGCAGGATACCCTGGCGCACATCACTGTATACGCTATCGACGGAAATCCAGCGGCAACTACTTTGCTTTTCTCAGAAGATATCAGCCCGTTGGCTGGATCGCACGTCGTGCAAGTATTAGCGCAGCAAGATCAAACCAGCTTGATGCGTGAATTTCAATCTGGCAGCGCCTCTTACGCAGAGATTTTTGGGCCTTGGGAGATTCGCGGCGGGCAAGATGTCGGTGTAATCGGTTCTGCTTTGGCGCAAAACTTCCTTGCCAGGCCTACGCTGGTTACCCGGCTGCAGCTTGCCGGGTTTGTATTGATGGTATTCTTCGGTGTGATCTTTCTTGGGATAATCGTAGCACACCAAATCACCAGCCCGCTCTCGAAGGTCGTGCAAGCCTCTGTACTTGTTGCTCAGGGGAACTTCGAGGTGAAAGTACCTTCGAAAAGCAATGACGAAGTGGGTGTCCTGGGGTATGCATTTAACTACATGGTTTCGGGATTACAAGAGGGTTTTATCTACCGGGATATCCTTGGGCGGACGGTTTCACCGGAGGTTCGCGAAGCACTGCGGCAATCTTTCGCTTCGGGGGATCTCCGCCTGGAAGGGCAAAATACGGTCGCAACAGTATTGATGAGCGATGTGCGTGGATTCACTGCGCTCTCTGAGCGCGAAGAACCCACCACGATCCTGAACTGGTTGAACGAATATTTTCGCGTGCTGGTGCCAATTATCACAGCGCACGGTGGGGTGGTGGATAAGTTCGAGGGAGATGCTATGCTGGCATTCTTTGGGATATTACCCAAACCGACCCCGCCAGAAGAAAGCGCCTTTCATGCCTGCTGCGCGGCGGTAGAGATGCTCAAGGCATTGAATGAGCTCAATCAGATTCGTGCAGCACGCGGAGAACCAGCATTGATCACCGGCATTGGCGTCAATACGGGCGAGCTGACTGCGGGCGGGCTGGGCACGGCCGACCGCTTGAACTACACAATTATCGGCGATACCGTCAACAGCACGCAGCGCCTGCAGGAATCCAGCCGCGAGTTTGGCGAGAACGGTGTGGTGATCAGCGAATACACGCTCGAGGCCCTGGCAGGCAGACGCGGGCAGTTCCGTTTGATGCCCCTAGGAGAACAGTCCTTCAAAGGCAAGCGGGAGCTAATCTGGCTCTATCGTTTGATGCCAGTTTTCGATACCGAACGCCCAACCAGGCCGGTGCGCAGAGCGGCGGAGAAAGTGCTGGAGAAATAAGGTGGCGAAGAACCGGCGATCCTGGCGGTCAGATAAACGCTGGTACTCCATCGTGCTGCTGTTGATCTTGATGGCAGGGGTGGGTTTGCTGGCAGCTGGTCTTCCGGGAAACCAAAAAGCCTGGTCCAGCGTGCCTTTCAGCCTGCATTCTGTGCTGCACGCCGATTACAGTGCAAAACCGATTGCCGCTCGCTTTCCCGCGGTCGAAATGGCTATGATCCAGGATGTGCTGCGCGATCGCGGCGGAAGTGCGGTGGAGGAGGTAATCGATCAGATTGAGCGCAAGCTGGAAACACCGGTACCGTTCTACCAGCCAGGGGTTACACCTACGCCGGTGATCTATCCGAACCTACAGCCCAGCGCAACTCCATTCCTCCGTGAAACAGCCAGCATCCCACAGCCAAGCAGCACACCCGGGGAATTCCCCACGCCGGCAAGCACTGCGACCCCGGAAAATACCCTGCTGCCGACTTTAACGCCCATGTATCCGACGGCTACTCCCTGGCAAACTTCAACGCCGGGAATCTTTCCGACGAGCCCCCCGCTGCCTACCCGGACGCCAGGCGCAACAATTTTCCCGCCGACGGCAACGGGTTATCCTGATCCGACAGCAACCGTACTGCCGCCAACCTCGACACCACTCCCGCCCACCGCAACTCAGGTTGTGCCAACAGCCACGATGCCTCCCCCAACGCCTACCCTGCCTCCCCCGCCCTCCCCAACGCCGCTGCCAACTGCTACTCGGGTTCCAACCAGAACGCCGGAGCCGTACCCGCAGCCAACCTCAATCCCATATCCATAAATGAATCAGTGGGGACTGGCGGCAAGCAATGCCTGCCACCAGTCCCCACTGGTGACGACCTGATCAGTTAGCGCCCGCAGGTGCTGCAGGATCCGCCGCTGCAGCCAGCACAGCCGCTGGGTGCATTTCCGGCGATCACACGACCACCGCTGGCAGCATTGAACAGGGAAATTTTCCTGATCGTATGTTCGCCCTGGCAGCAGATACACAGGATGCGGGTATCGGCATCTTTCATGGGGCGCAGGATTTCGAACTGCTTCTCGCAATCCAGGCAGTAATATTCATATAACGGCATATCAGCCTCCTGGTAATGAGACTGGATAGAGATGTTGTGATTATTGTATACCTGCCCAAGACGCGGGTCAAGCCGCACAACCCTGAGGAAACCTTTAGGTGTTGACATGTTGGTCAGGAGACATTAGACTTTTCATACACTCACAGCCTGGTAACACTCTCGAGCTGCCATGCGTCTATTTTGGGAAGTAACCAAGCGCTCCCTGATGCGGCAAGTCACATACCGGACGGCAACCCTTGCCGGGTTGGCGACAAATTTCTATTTCGGCTTGCTGCGCGCGGCAGTGATCGCAGCTTTGTACGGCCCACGCGCCCAGGTAGACGGGATCTCTTTGCAGGCCGCGATCACCTATACCGGTTTGGCCCAGTCACTGATTGCTTTCATCAGCTTGTTTGGGTGGTTCGAGATCATGCGATCGATCAACAAAGGGGATATTGCCAGCGACTTGCTGCGCCCCGTGGATTATTTCAACTTTTGGCTGGCGCAGGATGTGGGCAAGGCGGGCGCTCAACTCGTGCTGCGCGGCCTGCCGTTAATGCTCGGCTTTGCACTGCTGTTCGACATCCTGGTGCCAAAATCGCTCTCGCACTGGCTGGCGGTAACTTGCGCACTAGTTTTCTCAGTCCTTTTGAGCTTTTCCTGGCGGTTCCTGGTCAACCTGGCGGGGTTTTGGGTGACCGACGCAACCAGCATTGGGCGTGTGGTTTTTGTGTTCTCGTGGTTTTTGTCTGGTTTTTTGATGCCGCTGCGGTTCTTCCCGGATTGGTTCGTTCGGATTTGCTACCTGACTCCTTTCCCCCACACCATCAACACCATCATCGAAATTTATCTGGGCGTGTTGACGCCCGGAGAGACCTTGCGAGCACTGTTCGTTCAATTGGCCTGGTTCATTGCCCTAACGCTGGTGGGAAACTGGGTACTGCAGCGGGGTATTCGCAGACTGGTTCTCCAGAGGGGATGAATTGAAGAGCTTGCGGTTATACCTGTGGTTGATCTCCATTCAAATCCGGTCTCAAATGCAGTACCGGGTTGGATTCTTGCTTGAGACAATTTCAGTTGCCCTGGGCAGCGTGATCGGATTCACCACTCTGGCATTGGTCTTACAGAAATTTGAGGGCATCGCCGGTTGGACGTTGGGTGAGGTGGCATTTCTGTATGCTGTGGTAGATGTCGCTTTCGGGTTGATGGATATGATCTTCAGCGGATTCGATCCGGATTACTTCGCCGCACACACGCGCCTGGGCACGCTGGACCAATACCTCTTGCGACCGGTGAATCTAACTCTGCAGATATTCGGATCGCAGTTTGTGCTCCGCCGGTTGGGACGCATCTTTCAAGCCATCGTGGTGCTGCTCTTTGCCCTCCAATTAGTGGATATTAACTGGACGGCGGGAAAGGCCATCTACCTGCTCCTGGTGGTCGGGGGAATGGTGCTGTTCTTTGGTGGGCTGTTCATGATTGGGGCGACAATTACCTTTTGGACGGTCGAACGTATCGAAGCGGTGAATATTCTTACATACGGCGGCACCGAGCTGATGTCTTACCCGATGACCGTGTACCAGGAATGGATGCGAAGGTTCTTCACATACATCATACCGGCTATATTTTTAAGCTATTATCCTGCCCTGTACTTTCTGAATAAACCCGATCCGTTCGGCATGCCATATTGGGTACACTTTATTGCTCCTGTCGTCGGGCTAGGCATGTTCCTGGCAGCGCTCGGTTTCTGGTCGTATGGCGTCCGGCATTATCAAAGCACTGGCACGTGAAAGGACTGATCTCAGCGTGATTCGAGTAAACAACCTGCACAAGTATTTTCAAGTCGCCATTCGCCAGCGCGGGCGCTTTGGAGCTTTACGCAGCCTGTTCACGCGCCGCTACCGTGTGGTCAAGGCGGTAAACGGGGTCAGTTTCCAAATTAACCGTGGAGAGCTGGTGGGTTATTTGGGGCCAAATGGAGCCGGAAAATCCACCACAATAAAGATGCTCGCCGGGCTGCTGGTTCCGACTCAGGGAGAAATCTCCGTCAGTGGGCGAGTGCCGTGGAAACAGCGCAAAGAGCATGTGCGCGGCATCGGCGCGGTGTTCGGCTTTCGTTCGACGCTGTGGTGGGATTTGCCCGTGATCGAGTCACTCGAGCTGCTGCGCTATATTTATGATATCCCACCCTCGCGTTTTCGTGAGAACCTGGCTGAGTTCAGAAGAATTCTGGAAATGGATGCGTTCATCAACACACTGGTACGATCGCTCTCCCTGGGTCAGCGTGTGCGCGCAGATGTTTGTGCGGCGCTGCTGCATGATCCCGATTTATTATTCTTAGATGAGCCAACCATCGGATTGGATGTGGTTGCAAAGGATCGCATTCGCCAGTTCATATTACATGCCAACCGGCAGCGCGGCACCACGGTACTGCTGACCACTCATGACTTGAGCGACGTCGAGAAGATGTGCCAACGGGTGATGATTATCGACCGTGGAAAACTGCTGTATGACGGTCAACTGGAAAGCCTGCGCCAGCGTTTTGGTGGTAAAAGAGAGCTGGTGGTGGATTTTGCGGATGACGAGCAAAATATTGACATCGAGGGCGCGGTTGTCGCCAGCCGCACCGGAGCGCAGGCGATCTATCAATTCGAACGCGACCAGATCTCGGCTTCCGAGTTGATCCAACGCATATCCAGCCGCTACCGGATTCGTGATCTCTCGGTGCGCGAACCGGATCTCGAAGCAACCATTCGCCGCATTTACGAGCAGCGCTTATTAGAACTACCAGCCTGAGCTTGCGTTTGAGCAGACCGGATTGTGCCTGTGGGAACGGGAACATGAGCGTTCCGGATTTCGTCTAAGCACATATCGATGAGGAGATCGCGAGTATGAAAAACCACCGTTCATTTGTCGTAATGCTTTTCCTGATCTTACTGCTGCTCTCAGCATGCAATTATCCGGTTGATGTCGAGAGTGTCCTACCAACCGCTGAGGTCGTGTATACCCAGGCTGCCGAGACGATCTCTGCTCAACTGACCCAGCTTGTCGCTCCGGCGACACTAACTCCGGAAAGCCTGCCGCCAATGGTCTCGGCGACAGTAGAATTTCTTACCCCCACACCGGCACCAGAGTCTGCAACCGGTACACCCACGGCGACATCTACCCCAGAGCCTTCGCCGACTCTACAGCCGGTTCTTCCCACATTGAGCAGCGACCCGCGCGCTTCGTTAGGTGATGCGACTTTTCTGGATACCTTTCGCACGAGCAATAATTGGTCGCTGTATGAAGATGAGCATGTGCGTTTTCGGATTAGCGACAACCAATTGATGCTGATGGCTTTCAATGCCAACGGGCGGGATGGGTGGATGCTCTCATGGCCTGAACCAGATAACTTTTACCTGGAGATGACCGCCCAGCCGGACGACTGCCAGGGCCTGGATCGCTACGGCCTGATATTCCGCAGCGATGCCACCGACGGCTATTTGTTGGGTCTCTCCTGCGACGGGCGCTACTCTCTACGTGCCTGGGATGGGGAGCAGTTCGATGAGTTGATCGATTGGACGCCCATCCCGGCCATATCGAGCGGCTCCAATCAGGGTCTGCGCCTGGGGGTGATGGCAGACGGGGATGTCTTTACTGTTTACATTAACGGACAGGCAATCGACGAAGTGGAAGACGACTTACTCGAAGACGGCGGTTTCGGAGTCTTCGTCGGTGCAGATGATACCGAAGATTTTCGAGTGTGGGTAACTGAAATAGCACTGTGGGAGCTGCCTTGACGCTACCTGCCTGACCAATTCGCCAGTACTTCAGCGACACGCCTGGAAGCAAGGCCATCCCAACCTTCCGGGGGTGTCGCTTTGGTTAATGGGCGCGCCAGGCTGTTCGCAACCTCAGCAATCAAGCGCTGGGGATCCGATCCCACCAGCCGGTTAGCCCCGGTTTCCAGGGTTTCAGGCCATTCGGTATTTGCACGCATCGTCAGGCAGGGGACGCCCAGGATAGTGGTCTCTGCCTGTATGCCGCCCGAATCGGTCATCGCCAGCCGCGCCTGGGACAGTAAGGAGAGGAAATCCAAGTATCCCAAAGGATCGATCAAGATCAGTCCGGAAGAAGCTTTCAGGTGCGGGAGGATGCCGGACTGCTGCAGGCGGGCTGCGGTGCGTGGGTGGATCGGAAAGATGACCGGCAGTGTGCTGGCGATTTGTTGAACAGCTTCCACCAGCGCTTTCAGCCTGGCAGGCTCATCGACGTTGGAAACCCGGTGCAAGGTGAGCACGGCATATCCTTGGGGAGGCAGGGACATCTTCGCCCACAGCTTGCGTTCCATGGCAGGCTGCACCGCGTCCAGCAAGTTATCCACCATTAAGTTACCAGAAAAATGGATTTTCTCTGCGGAAATGCCTTCCTCGAGCAGGTTCTGCGTGGCGGCTCGAGAAGGGGTGAACAACAACGTGGAGAGTACGTCGGTCACGATACGGTTGATTTCTTCTGGCATGCTTCGGTCGTAGCTGCGCAGCCCGGCCTCGATATGAGCCACCGGTACGAGCAGTTTGGCAGCCACGAGGCTGCATGCGACGGTGGAATTTACATCACCAATCACGACCACCAGATCGGGGCGGTGCTGCAGGATGACAGGCTCGAAGCGCAGCATGATCTGGGCGGTCTGCTCGGCGTGGCTTCCCGAGCCGACCTCCAGGTTCAGGTCGGGCAAAGGGATATTTAGATCCCGAAAGAATACGGACGACATATTGTCATCGTAATGCTGCCCGGTGTGCACCAGGAAATTGTGAATGCCCGGGTAAGCGTCTAAGGCGTGCAAAAGTGGTGCAACCTTCATGAAGTTTGGTCTTGCGCCGACGACGTGGATGATTTTCATAGGTTTTGTGTTTGAGATCTAATCTGTGCCTCCAGCACCCTGGCAAGGGTTTCTGCCAGGGCGCGGCGGCTGTAGTTTTTTTGAGTAAACGCCCGCCCATTCAAACCCATATGCTGCCGCCGTTCGGGGTTATCCAGCAGTTCGAGCACCGCGGCTGCCAGGTTATCTGCGTCTTCGGGAGGAACGAACACACCGCCGCCAGCCTGTTCGACCACGACGCGAGCCTCACCGTCCACACTGATCAATACCGCTCTCTCACATGCCCAGGCATCGAACAGCTTGGAAGGCAAAGCGCCTTTGAAGAGATCTATGTTACGCAGTGGTATCAAGGCAATATCGGCGGCGGATAAGTAGGCGGGCATTTGTTCGCGCGGCTGCTCGGCAAGAAAGGATACGTTGGACAGTGACAGGGATTCTGCTTGCGCAATCAGATCAGCCTTCACCGGTCCGTCGCCAATAAAAACGAATTGGATACGCGGGTTGTTTTGCAGCTCGCGTGCGGCTAGCAGTACAACTTCCAGACCCTGGGCGATGCCATGGATGCCAGCATACATCAGCACGAGGCGATCGCCCCAACCCAGACGCTCTCGGATTTCCTGGCGCTGTTGGGGCTGAAACTGGAATAACTCAACATTGGCCCCGTTGGTGATCAATTCCAGCTTTTCCGGCGAGATGCCGCGCGAGACCAGGCGGTCGTAAATTCCCTGGGTGACCACCACAACCTTGCGGGCGCGGCGATAGCAGGCTTCCTCCAGCCAGGTTGCCAGGGCGATGGCTCTTGGGTTGGATAGCTCACCCAGGGCGACAGCCGATTCGGGCCACAGATCGCGCACCTCGAAGAACAGCGGCGTGCGGCGCAGGATGCTGAGACTCAAAGCTGCGCCACCAACAAACAGAGGTGGAGAGGTGGCGTAGATGGCATCGTATTGACCGCGTGCCAGCAGCAGCCCTGCCAGGAGGGCATTGAGCATGAAACTGAGGTAGAACAGCATCCGGTTCTTGAAGTTTTTGAGTGGAGAGGCTTTCACCCAAACTCGGATCACCTGGATGCCTTCGAGATCGGCAATTTCGTATAGCCGCCCTTTGTAGCTTTCGGGGATGATCCCGGAGGGGTGGTTGGGGAATTCGGCAATCATGGTCACCTGGTGACCCAGGCGTACCAGGCTGCGCGCCATCTCGTAGGCGCGGGTTTGCGTGGCACCAACTTCTGGTGGGAAGTACTGAGAAAGATAGAGGATGCGCATCAGGTTCTTAAGAGCTGTTCGTAGAGCAAACCGATCGACTGGGCTAAAGTCTCGAAATTATATCGCTCTTGAATCGCCTTTCTTCCTGCTTCTCCCAACATCCGGGCTTGTTCCGGGTTTTGCCACCATACGGCGATCTGCCTGGCAATATCTGCAGGGTTGCTCAGCGGATCAAGAACGATCCCGCACTGGGCATCTTCGACGATCTGAGTGATTGCCGGGAAGCTGCTGGCTACCACGGGCAAGCCGGCAGCCATATACTCGAACAATTTTACCGGCAAGGCGGCGACGTAGCGTGGCTCCGGCAGCAGCAGCGCCAGCCCAACATCTGCCTGGCGCAGCGCCTGCGGCATATCCTTGAAATCGACCCAGCCCTGGATGTCTACGTGCTCGATCAGATCAGCAGCGTGACTACCAAATGCGCTTTCTTCGGCTGCCGGTGTGAAGGCGCCCGCCAGGGTAAGCCGGGCGGGTATTCCCATGCCGAGAAGCTGGCGGAGGATGTCGGCATACAACAGCAGCCCCCGGTCATGCGAAAGCCGCCCGGCATAGATCAGGTTCAATGAAGAACCGCTGAAAGCAGCAGATGGCTGTGCGGCAAATGCCCGCTGCGGGTAGTGCCCAACTACCAGCACTTGTTTGTTCAGGATGCGGTAGATAGCTGCCAGGGTTTCATCGACAGTAATCACCGCGTCTGCCAGACGGGCGCCGAGCTGTTCGGATAGGCGCACGGCTTGATAGATTACTGCCCCTATCCAGCCGCGCAGCCGCGGTTTGACCAGTTGGGCATAATACTCGTGGGCGTCGTAGATGACTGGCCTGCGGTGCAGTCTGCCCCAGACCAATCCCGCGGGCAGGGTATCAAAGTCGTGGCAGTGCACCAGGTCCGGCTTCAGCCGGTTGAGCTCACCAAGGCATGCGAACCAGAAGCGGGGCAGGCGCAGAATCTGACTGGCACCAATCCCATATCCGGAGCGGACATGCTGGATACGATGCACTGATAGACCTGGCGCAAGCTGCTCAGATGGAGCCAGTTCACCGGTACGATCCCATGCCAGGATTGTGAGCGTATAGCCCTGCTCAGCCAGGCTGAGAGCCTCTTTCAGCACGCGTGGGTCGGGACGGAAGGGGTTGGAGAGCAGCATGGCGATGGATGTAGTCTGCATCAGGATCTCCCAGAACGCTGCTCGGATAACAGCGAGTGATACAGAGCTTCCATTTTTTGCATCTCTACCTGGTGGTCGGCTCGGGCGGCAACCAGCTCCAGATTCTTGACGGAAAATTCTTGAAGCAATTCGGGGTCGGAGAGTGCTTCGAGCACAGCGGTTTCCAGCGCCGGCACATTTCGCACCGGTACAAGCATCCCATTTTCCCGGTGGCGGATCCACTCGCGCAGCGAGGGCAGGTCGCTGGCGATCATCGGTGCTCCGCACGCCATCGCCTCGAGCACAGATACGGGCGTACCATCGCTCGAGGGGACGGAGATCACCAGGTCTGCCATCTCGTACAGGGGGATGGTTTGCTCCCACGGCATACGTCCAATAATACGAACGTGTTCTCCCAACGATTTCTCCTGAACCATGGCAAATAGCTGCTGGCGATAGGCTGCATCGGCGTTCAGATCTCTCAGAATAAACACCACCTCAGGAAATTTCTCGATAATCGCCTGCGCAGACAGCAGTATCGTATCCAGGTTGTACAAGGGGTGCATATTGCGCGGGCTGTAGAGGATGATTTTACCCGCCAGTCCCCACTGCTCTTTGATCTTTGCCGGGAGGGGTGCGGGGTGGAAGATTTCTCGATCAACCCCCCACTGCACCAGGTGGGTGCGGTCGGGGCTGGCTCCGTAGTGCAGTGCCATGCGTCGTAGGTCTTGTGAGTCTGTTGTGACCATTGCTGCGTGTCGAAACACCCAGCGGGTCAGCCAGGCTCCCAGATTTGAACGCTGCGGGTATTGATACAAATCGCTTCCCCAGGGAGTGAGCACAAGAGGAGAGAAACCGCTCAGGGATGCGATCCACCCGGCGGCAGTCACGCGGTGGGCATGCAGGATGTCGGGGCGCCAGGCGCCAATGATGCGGCGAGTTTGCCAGCCCCACACTAAATATTTCACCACCGGGATATTGAATCCCGCCGGTAGATTATGGATCTCCGGCCCCTGCCAGGCCTCGCTGAGCGCTGTATCCGCAATGACCAACACCTGGTGTGCGTTGAGCCTGAACCAATCTACCCAGCGACGGGTGTGGGTGCTGTTGGGGTTGGAGATGAAGGCGATTTTCACGATTACCTGCTGCCCAAGCTTATTTTGGTTTCTGCAGCACAGCCAGAAGGTGTGTGCGCTTGATGAAAGGCAGGCGGTCCCAGATCCATGCAAGCGACCAGGACCGGCGGATTACCGAAGCCAGGCGGGCTGCGTGCAGGTTGGCTGCGTAGTTGATCATCATCCCAGGGAACAGCTCCCTGAGCTCGGGCTGCTCGAGCTTGAAACCGGCATTCCGCACGCCGCGCAGAGTATCGTACCAGAGCAGGATGCCTCCCGGTTTTAAGAGCCGCATGACTTCAGCTGCAGCATTGGAGCGCGGCGCGGGATCAAAGATGGATGAGAAGACGACGAACTGGTAGACAAGATCGAAGGTCTGCTCTCGAAACGGCACGACTTCCCCGTTTGCCACCACCAGATGAATACCGCCTGGTCCCTCTGCTTGTGCACTGCGAATGCGGTGCTCCATCAAATCGAAGGCATACATCTGGCTGGGTTCTGCCCCGAGCGAGATCATGAAGCGCATCTTCACTCCGCTCCCGCAGCCGAAATCCAGGATCGATTTCTGGTTGAGATCGATGTTAAGCTGGTTCAGCAGGCTCACAACCGCGCGCTCCTGGGCGTGGCGATAATACAAGGATACCGGGTTGCGCGGGTGCCAGGGAGAATTGACCCCGAGACGATCCGATTCGATCTCCGGGCGATACATTTGACGGATGCGATCCAGTTCGCTGCGATTTTCCATATGATTATCGTACCAGGTACTCCAACACCTCTGCCAATTGACCTGCCTGGCTGCGGCGCTGGTATGGTTGCAGATCTTCATTCCGCACTTTGACTTGGAGGTCACCCCTCTGCCAGCGCCGATAATTCTCCAGGATAGCTTCTGTTATGGCATCCACGTCATCTGGTTCAACTGCCGTCCCTGCACCGAGCTGACTGGCCAGGTCGATAACGGCGCCTGGTGACGAGAGTATCAGGACCGGCTTGCCAGCACCTAGATATTCGTAAAACTTAGCAGGGACGACCAGCTCGCCTGCCTGGCCTGGATGGTTGACCAGCAAAAGCAGGTCTGCGCTCAACAATCTCTGCAGGCTTTCGTGGTGCGAAAGGTATCCATGTTCTACCACAAGGTCGGAGATGCCGGATTGTTGCACTGCCTGTCGAGCTGGTTTTCCCAGGCTGCCGGCTAGATGCAGCCGGATCTGATCGCGAGGGATCTCACCGCTGGAAACCAGGCTGTGCAAGGCACTCAAGAAGGCGTTTGGTGTCCGACCCTGGCTGTAGAATGACCCGGTATGAACGATGTTAAAAACCAGCGGCATTTTCTCTGCTGGCTGCAGACTATCATAGTCTTGTGGGTCGTAGCCGTTTGGCAGGTACACCACTTTTTCCGGTGGAAGCTCAACCAACCGTTCCAGCAATGCCTGTCGCGCACGCGGAGTTGTCACGAGGATCCGGTCTGCACTCAGGCAGACCTTCTTCTCTAGGGCGGCAACCCATCTGGCATGCCAACGCGTTGGATAAGCCGCTCCCGGATTATCCAACCACGGGTCACGAAAATCCGCCACCCAGGGGAGACCAGTAGACCGTTTGAGCGCGAGTGCGATTAGGTGACAGGTATATGGGGAAGATGTAGAAAACAGCACTTGGGCACGATTCTGCTGCACCAATTCACGGCTTGCGCTCACTGCCGGCAGATACCACCCCAGCTGCTCATCGACAACCAGGAGCCAACGGGTAATCCAAGAACGCAGGCGCCAGGGCAGCCAGCGAGGAGCGTGCAGTCCCTTCACCCGCAAAATCAAAGCCTGCTGTGGGATCTGTCCGGTGAGCGTCGGATCCAGAACTGCCCCCGGATCGGGTTCGCTGGTTAACACCACTGGCGACCAGCCGAATTCCGGCAGATATCGAGCGAGCTTCAGCGCTCTTTGGACACCTGCGCCCCCCAGCGGCGGAAAAAAATAGGCGATCATCAGCAGCTTGCTCAAACTTGATTCACCCGGTTTTCCGATATATTGCTAGCCACCACTGATAACGAAGCGTTCGTGGCCATAAATTCCGCAGGCTTTTTTTTATGGCTGGCTGAGGGTGGGTTTTTTCTGACTGAGGCTGGGCTTCTTTTGTGGAATATTCACACTGCGGGCAGCGTGCGTACCAGGGAAAATTCGCTCCTCCCAAATGATACCGCCGGCGGAGCTGATCCCATAAGCCAGGGAAACGCCGTACCTGGATAGGGCATATGCCTGTGATTTTGTCTACATGGATGCCCTGCGCAACATCAAACAGGTGCACCAAATCATTATTTTCAAAACTTCGCATATGGTAATAAGGGTGAAATTCACATGCACAGCGTGGGCAGGTAATCTGGCTGAATCGTAGATTTTCTCTGTACGGAACGGTGAGAAGGATTGCATCGCTGCTCGTCCTGACCAGCTCTGCCAGGGCAACAGGGTAGATATCTACCGGTAGATGCTCAAGCATCTCCATGCAAACGACGGCATCAAAATAGCTCGAGGGAAATGGAAGCGCATCCGCCGATGCCTGGCACCGCGCTGGCTGAACATGGCGCAGGGCAGCGAAACTGCGGTCTGTGCCGTAAATGACAGTTTTCTCTCGAGTCAGGTTCGTGAAAACTCCGTTTCCACAGCCGACATCCAATACATGCTGAGCCGCTGCTGGTAAAGCAGTAAGCATAAGCTGAGCGCGCTGCCGGTCTTGTTCCAAGCCTTGCCAAAAGGAGGGCGACCATAGGGCTGGATCTTCGTAGCGTTGTGATTCGCGACTACCTGCCATTAGAGATATCCTGGTCTTGATGATTAGCGGCGTCCAATCCGGTGGCTTTTGACTTTGCTGGGATACCCAAAGATTGTTGGATTTCCGGAGTTGTTTTCAGTATCCAGATCACGTACAACAAGCTGGCAATTGCAGCGGTTAACAGGACCCAAATATCTGCAATGGGTAGGAAGTAATTCATGGTAATTAGCAGCGCAGCAATTGGACTGCCAGCCAGGAGGTACTTTCCTAGCGTTCGCAGAGAATGGTTGAGCGGGACGCCAGTGATTTTCAGATTCCATAAAGCCAGCCCCCCATACACAATTACGCCTGATGCAGACCACAGGGCGAGTGCGAGATACACATTCTTGATCAGCCCACCGATGAGCAGCGATGCGAATCGGGTACTTAAAATGGCTATATGGACGATCAGCGCGGTTTCTTGTCGTTCCAGAATGCTGAAGAGAGTACTCAAGGGTGAGGAAATGAAAAGAAAAAAAATCCAGGGCGCCAGGATTTGGGCATAGATTCCGGCTTCAGCCCATTGTGCACCGAGTATGACTGTGAACAGCTCTTTTCCCAGGATTGCAAGAAGCAGTACGGGTACCAGTGTGATGGCGACAAGCCGGTCGAATACTTTGCTGACCACTTGGGCCAGGGATTCTTGATTGGCCGTTTTCTCTGAAGCATGTTGGAAAAACACCTGTGAAATGGCATTGCCAATGATTGTCATTGGCAGCAGGAGTATGCGGCTTGCCATCGCATAATATCCCACGACAGATTGTGAGAAAAATGGGGAAAGTAGAAGTGAGGGCAGCTGCCAGGAGAGCGTATTGATCAGACTTCCCCAGGTATCCAGCAGTGGAAATTTCCAGTAGCGTCTGGCAACTGCTAGCATAGATGTAGGTCGAATCTTGTGGAATAAAATCTGAGCATCTTCACGTAATACTTGTGCGCTCAGGACAAGCGAAAAAATTATGGTACCCGTTATCCAAGAGATGATCAGACCTGCGGCATTCCTATATCCCATGAGGGCCAGGAAAATTGGGACGATGCTAGTAGTCAGCGAAGCGGCGACGCGGGCCAAGGAGAGGCGCGTGAATTTTTTTTGGCGTGTATTCCATTGATTGATGGCTTGGAACAGCCCTTGGAATACCAGAGCAATGGGCAGTATCCATAGATAGGCGGTTAATTCTGGGACATTCAGAAGAGTAGTAACCGTCCCTGCCTGTCCAACCAGTATTATTGCCACAAGCAGGCTGATGACCAGCGAGATTATCAGGCTGACGGAGAATAAGTTGGCAGCGTCGGCGTCGTCTTTGGGCAACAGGATGGATTGCTCGTAGCGCAGGCAAATGATAACCGCCAGGACGCTTGCTATAGAAATAAAGACGCTCGTAGTGCCGAATGCCTGCGGAGGAAAAAGTCTGGACAGTACAGGCGCTGTGAGGATGGTCAATGCCTGGGCAATGACCGTGCCGCTGACAAGCTTGAGCACATTGCTGGCAAACCCAACAGGTCGTTTAATAAAGAGAGACTCAACCCATCCAATCAAGTTCATCGTCTATGCCACATAGACCTCATCTTGCCTTTTCAATAAATTTGTGATATCGTCAACTGACCTACTTGAATTTCCCAATCTATACTCTGATCAGGGCCCGTTCTTAATGCAAACCAAAATCAGCCAATATACCAACGGCATCATGGAAGCTTCATGGATTGCTGCGTTGATCCTCGTTCCATTGTATTTTAACGTTTATTCCAGCCGCATCTTCGAACCCGACAAGATTGCGATATTGCGTTCTCTATCGCTTCTGATCCTGGGTGTCTGGATAGTGAAGATTGTCGATCAAGGGGGATTCCGCTTAAATGGCGAAGATGGTCTCCGAGGCGTGGTTAAGTTTATCACATCTACCCCGCTGCTTCTTCCGGTGCTATCCCTGGCTGTGGTCTACATCATTTCTACGATATTCTCAATTGTTCCCTCCACCAGCTTTCTGGGATCCTACCAGCGGCTACAAGGAACCTATACAACCCTATCCTATCTGGTGATTTTTGCTGCCATTGCCGTAAACCTGCGCGAACGAGACCAGATCGAGCGTATCATTACGACTGCCATCCTGGTTAGTCTGCCGGTTTCATTATACGGCGTGCTGCAAAAGCTCAGCCTGGATCCGATCCCGTGGGGAGGCGACACCAGCACCCGCATCGCCTCCAATATGGGAAATTCGATCTTCGTGGCGGCCTACCTGATCATGATCATCCCTTTGACCATAAGCAGGATGATCAGTTCTTTCGCTATCATCGTCAAAACAGATGACAAGAGCCGGCTGGTCAATCATTTCATCCAGGGCACCATCTATGTTACCGTGCTGGCACTGCAGATCATCGCTGTATTGCTGACCCAAAGCCGCGGACCTTTTATGGGGATGTTGATCAGCATATTTGGAGTATTTATCCTGCTTTACCTGTTCATTGTCGGGAAACGCAAGATCGCGCTGGCATGGAGCGGATTACTTGCGCTCGGTGTCATCGGTCTGATCCTTTTTAACATCGACGGAGGTCCGCTCGAGTCACTGCGCTCTCTGCCGCAAATTGGGCGCTATGGACAGTTGTTGGACCCCGATAGCAACAGTGCTAAGGTTCGCCGCTATATCTGGCAGGGAACGGTGGATTTAGTCCTGCCCCACGAGCCTCTGGAGTTCCCCGATGGGCGTGCGGATGTGTTCAATCCCATTCGTCCCCTGGTGGGGTATGGACCAGAGAGCATGTACGTGGCATACAACCCATTTTATATTCCCGAGCTGGCTTATGTAGAGCGGCGCAATGCATCACCAGACCGCTCGCATAACGAAACCTGGGACTCGGTAGTTATCACCGGTTTCCTGGGAATGGTGGTCTACATCGCGCTGTTCGAGCTGGTCTTTTATTACGGTCTTAAATGGCTCGGTGTAATCGCCGGCAAGCGGCAGCAAGTGTGGTTCTTCGTTCTGAGTCTTGGAGGGGGATTACTGGGGGCGATTGCTCTGAGCCTGTGGCGCGGTCCAGCGTATCTCGGCGTAGGAATTCCGTTTGGAATTCTGGCAGGTCTGATTGTGTATTTGATGGCGATTATTATCTTTGCACCGCAGAATGTGCAGTCAGGCGAGAGTGACCTTCAGCGGCGCCTGCTGCTGGCAGCGCTGCTGTCAGCTATCGTCGCTCATTTTGCCGAGATCAACTTTGGTATCGCCATCGTTTCCACACGGACGCACTTCTGGACCTATGCAGCGTTGATGTTGGTGATTGGCTACTGGATGCCAATCGCTGGGAAGTTATCAAGCCAGGCGCATTCTCTAGAAATGAGTGGCTCTGCGCTAGATCGCGAAGGGAATAAAGATCGAGCACAGGCTGCTCGCAAAAAGCGGCGCTCGACCCGACAAAATGAGCGCATGCTGCCTGATGAGATCGGATTCTCGATGCAGCCAATGATGCTGGCGGGTCTATTAGTTGGACTGGTGCTGGCGACACTGGGTTTTAACTACATCAACAACCCGCGTAATCTAACCGGTGTTGTTGACATCCTGGTTTCGGCTTTTACCCGGCTGCCCAACAAAAATAATATCTACTCACCGGGCATCCTGCTGCTTTTGGCGACAACCTGGGTTGCCTTTTCAGCGATGTTTACTGCTGAAATATCCGAACGCAGGTCGCAAGGCTTCAACCTGCGCCAATTTGCAGGTTTACTTGGCGTGAGCGGTGCTGTGGGGCTGGTTTATTGGCTCTGGCATGCCGGCACCCTTTCCAGCATGGCTCGTTTCACTGCCACCAACATAGACGATGTCTTGAGGCAGGTCGGTAAGTTCGAGGGGATGATTGCGCAGTTTTATGTGTATATCTTACTGGTCGTTCTCAGCCTGGCGATGTTCTTGATGATTGGAAAGGCGATTCGTCCAGGCTCCGGCACATCACTGCGTGCGGTCGTGGCCTCGATCATCGTAACCGTTGGCCTGATCAGCCTGGTGTCTGCCAGCAATCTTCGAGTAATCCAGGCAGATGTCGTTTTCAAATTGACCGAGCCATTTTCCCGCGGCGGTCAATGGCCGCTGGCCATCCGCATTTACAACCATGCCAACGAGCTGGCGCCGACTGAAGATTATTACTACCTGTTTCTCGGTAGGGCTTATCTGGAACAAGCCAGGACGCTTACCGATGCGGCTGAACGGAATGCCTTGATAGAGCAAGCGGCTGTTGATTTGAAGAAAGCCCAGGAGATCAATCCTCTGAATACCGACCATACTGCCAATCTTGCCAGGTTGTACAGCCTGTGGGCATCCATGGAGAGTGAACCCACCCGGAAGCAGGAACTGGCAGATACGTCGACAGACTACTTCTCGAAAGCCGTTACGCTCAGCCCGCATTCGGCGCGCTTGTGGAGCGAATGGGCGCTGCTTGACCTGAATATCCTTGGACAGCCAGAAGAAGCTATCCAGAAAATCAACCAGGCGCTCGAAATCGACCCTAAATATCACTGGGGCTACGCTCTGCAGGGGGAATACTATGCCAGAAATGCCCGCCAGGCAGGCAGCGAGCAAGAAAGACTGCAGTTATTAGAATTGGCAATCGAGAGCTATCGTAAGGCTACAGAGATGCCCATCAATGACGATCCGAACGCACGGTATAACTACTCGCTGGCATTGGGCAGCCTGTATGTACAGGCTGAAAACCCTCCAGGCGCGCTGGAAGCGTACTTGAAGGCAATGGAATACAATCGTAATCCTGCCGACAACTGGCGAATCCAGGAGACGATCGCCTCGATTTATGCTCAAACAGGTGATGTTGAGAATGCGATGAGCTACGCGCAAATGGCTTTGGCCTCGGCTCCTGACGATCAAAAAAATCGCATCCAGTCCTTGATCGAACAAATACAGCAAATTCAACCGTAGATGGTGTGATGGTCTTCCTGGCGCTGGTAGTCTCCTTTCTTGGCGGTTTGCTGCTGGTGCCAATAGCCAGGATCGTAAGCATCCGGCTGGGCAAGGTCAGCCCGCCCCGGGCTGATCGCTGGCACAGCAAACCGACTCCTCTCCTGGGAGGGGTGGCGATCTACGTGTCTTTCATGGCTACGATTTTCGCATATGCCCTGATAACTCGCTCCTGGCAGGAGATTCCGTGGGGGCTGCTTTTGGGCTCATCAATCATGTTTGCCCTGGGTCTGTACGATGACTTTAAACCGCTTACACCGCCTGCCAAACTGATTGGGCAGATTGTAGCCGTCATGGTTGTGATCTACCTGGGATACACCTCCAGCTTCTTTACTCCCAGGTTGGGCGATTCATTGGTCGCTCAGATCCCCAATGTGCTGTTGACAATTATTTGGCTGGTAGGCATCTCGAACGCCATCAATCTGCTGGATAATATGGATGGTCTGGCAGGTGGCATATCGTTCATCGCGGTCGGGCTGATGAGTGTGTTGTTCTGGCAAGCGGGCAATACCGGCTTGCTCGCAATCAGCCTTGGGTTGGCAGGCAGCACGTTAGCATTCTTATTTTACAATTTTCCACCGGCGAAGATTTTTATGGGAGACAGCGGCTCGATGCTGCTGGGATTTACACTGGCGGTGCTGGCAATTGCGCGCCAACCGCAGGCATCGAACTTGTTCGCCATCATGGGTGTACCCACCCTGCTGCTGCTTTTGCCAATTCTGGATACGACGCTGGTAACCCTGACACGGCTGTTGCGCGGCCAATCGCCCGCTCAGGGCGGGCGTGACCATACATCTCACCGTTTAATCGCTTTTGGTCTCAGCGAGCGGCAGGCCGTGCTAACCTTATTCGCAGTTGCGCTGCTATCCGGAATTGCTGCGCTGGCGATAGAGAATCTGGATTATTCCCTTAGCCTGTTTATCATTCCAGTATTAGTCCTTACGTTATCCCTGGCAACTGCGTATCTGGGACGTTTGAAGGTAGTTACACCGGCTCAACAAGGCACACCGAGTGTAATCACGCGCTTGATGATCGAGCTAACCTACCGGCGCAGGCTGCTGGAGATCCTGTTTGACTTTGTCTTGATCGGTGTGGCGTATTACGTATCCTTCCTGGTATACGCTCGCTTTTCGATGCCGGTTGAAATACTGGAGCAGTATCTGGCAACTCTGCCGATTGCCTATGCAGGCGCATATATCTCTTTTGCAACAATGGGCGTATACCGCGGGGTATGGCGCTATGTTGGTATTGATGATTTACTGCGCTATATTCGCGCCACCCTGGGCACGGTAGCGCTGGCAACGCCGGTTATCCTTTTACTCTACCGGGATTCTTATCCCGTGGAAGTTCTGCTGTTCATGGCAGTATTTCTCTTCATGGGGCTGGCAGCATCGCGCTCATCATTTAAGATTTTAGACCGGGCGTACGGGCAGCAGCATACGGGTGAGCAGCAGCGCGTGCTAATTTACGGCGCGGGAGATACCGGCGAAATCGCAGCCCGCTGGTTGATTATGAACCCTGAATTTCGACTGCGGGTGGTTGGATATATCGACGATGATTCATTTAAAATTGGACGCCAGATTCATGGGATCACCGTGTTGGGCGGGCTTGACCAGCTCGATGATGTGATCACCCGAAAGCGCGTGGATGGAATCTTGCTCACCACGGACGGGAAAAAGAAGGATGAACTGATGTTGATCTGCAGCAAACGCGAGTGCTGGGTAAAAACGCTGCGTTTGGATATTGTGCCCGTAGATTAAGGAGGGCAGCCTGTGTGAAAAATAAAACGAGTTCCGCAGTCCCGTTTATTCAAGTAAAAGGTACTCATCGCCAAATCGGACAGCAAATTGGGGAAGCATGCCGCGAACAGGTACAGCTTAGTGTAGAGAATGCGCGCGCATTGTTGGGGGCTGCCTACGACGAGCTGCAGTTGACCTGGGATGGCGCCCAGATACAGTCACGCAAATATCTGCCTTTCGCGCAGGAACGATATCCGCAGTATGTTGATGAACTGCTGGGAATTGCGGAAGGCGCTAATTCCACCTTCGATGATATTGCCGTGCTCAACGTAATGGAAGCGGTGACTTCAGATGCACTCCACCTGGATAAATGTACCAGCGTGGCGGTAAACGAGAAATATACCGCCGACGGCAATGTGCTGATTGCACATAATGAGGATTGGCTGCCGGAAGATGAAAGCTGTGTGTATGTGGTGCATGCGACGCCGGATGGTGAACCCCCATTCCTGGGGATGACCTACGGTGGTTTACTGCCCAATATCGGGTTTAATGCTGCGGGCATCGCTCAGTGCTGCGACTCGGTTTACCCGAACGACAGCCGTATTGGCATTCCCCGTCTGGTAGTTTCACGGGCGGTGCTGGCGGCACGTACACTCGAGGAGGCTATTCGCGCCACTGTATCGCCACACCGCGCGGCTGGGTACAACCATCTATTGGCGCACGAGAGCGGGGAATTATACAATGTGGAAGTCTCAGCCCGCAGTTTTGCCATCCTGCATGGCACGGATGGCTATGTTGTGCATACGAACTTTTACCTGGACCCCAAGATGCAGGCGATCGAGTACGAGCCTGATGAGCTGATTGGAACGCGTGTGCGTTATTACCGGACGCTAAATCTGCTTTTACAGAATAAAAACCATACGGTTAAGTCGCTAAAAACCATTCAAAGAGATCACATGAATTACCCTAACTCGGTCTGCAATCATCCTGAGGAGGATCTCAAACCGCTGGATCGCCAAAAAACGATCAATGCGCTGGTAATCGATTTGGAAGCACGCTGCATGTATATTGCATGGGGAAACCCGTGCACCAGCACGTATCATACATTCCACCTGTAAGCGCTCCGGCAAGCCTTGAAGGCAGAAGCAGTCGCAGAAGGCATCGCAATTTGCGATCAAGGCTTAATGCGTATAGCCATTAAGAAAATAAAGCAACCAGCTTAAAGCTTTATATTCAGAAGAAGTCAGCCAAGTGCAGTCAGCCAGCAGAATTTTTGTTTGTTAGCTTTTTTATGAGCCTGTCTTGTCGATGGGTCAGCTGCTGCATCCACTGCTGGCGAAGATAGCGAGAAAGGGGGAGTCTGCCGGCTAACTGCATGGCTCGCCCGGTCCAATCTAATGCAGGGGTAAGCTGCCTGGTTTGATGTTCATAATATTTCGCCAGCTGGAGATGCGCGTCCAGGTCATCCAGCAGGGCAGCCCGTTCCCACAAAGCGATCGCGGAGTTGTAATCCTGGCGGCGTCTGTGTATCCCCGCCAGGCGATGCATGGCCTGAACAACCAGCAGCCGATTTTGACCAACCTCCGCCAAGTCGCTGTGTTCAAGCCCATGCAAGTAAAGATCTGCTGCCTTATCCAGCTCGCCTTGTTCCTCGAATAACCGTGCCAGTGCCAGCAGGTCAACCCCATGCTCTGAGGCCTCTACCACCGGGTCGTGAAGCACGCCGGCAACATGATCCAGCAGTGCAGAGAGCGTGAGAACATCCATGGCATTGTGGTAAAAGACCGGCTTCAACAGGGCGGCATTACCGGTTTTGAGATAATCAAAATAACGATTTGGAATCAACCAGCCAGGAATATCTTCTTCATTGCGGTTGGTATATAAGATCTCGACTTCGATGTTTCCCAGGGTGCGGCTGGCAAGGCGGTTGCGCCATAAGCGTCGCGCCAGGTGCAGAAGATCCACATGAGCAAATCTCAGGAAAGGTGAGATCTGCTGGTTTACCTGATAGCGCGTATTGAGCAGGGGGATATCAAAGCTTTTACCATTGTAGGTGACAACTATTTCGCATGGCGACAGGAAAGACTCCAATGCTTCGAGCAGCGCCGGCTCTTCAGAGGGATCGCGCATAAAGAATTGGACGAGATGGAAAGTATCGCCGATCATGCGCCCGGCTCCAACCAGAAAGGCATAGGTGCCAGTGCCTCCGGACAAACCCGTGGTTTCGGTATCCAGGAATGCAAAGGAGTCGCTCGGAAGATTGGCTACACGGTCATCCCCGCTCCAAACCGCCAGTCGTTCTCGAGGCGCAGCCATCTGCAGTGCTTTACGCCCATGCGTATAAGTCGACGGAAAGAACTCTTCTACAAGGTAGGTTTCACCAAAGGATGTCCGTTGGGCATGCCCACCCAAGGTGGAATCCAGGGATGGTGGTTTCGGGCGTTGGGGAGGCGCCAGATCGCTGGCGCCAACCTTTACACCCAACGCTTTGAGTTTGTCCGCGAGCGAGGGCATCGATTCTGGATTAGCGCAGGTAATCCCAGGGATTCAACTTTGCGCCGTTGTAAACCAGCTCGAAGTGCAGGTGTGGACCGGTTGAATTTCCAGTGCTGCCCAAACCGCCGATGTACCCGCCCTGGAACACGCTTTGACCGCAGCCTACTCCCACTGCACTCAGGTGAGCATAGGCGCTTTGCCAGCCGTTCCCGTGGTCAATCACGATCAGGTATCCGTAACCAAAGTTGCTCCAGCCCGCGTAAACCACAACACCGCTATCGGTCGCAAAAATTGCATTGCCGACCGAGCCGGCGATATCGATGGCGGGATGAATGCCAGTATAGTCATAGCCGGATAAAAATCTTTCTGTCGTGGGCCACACAAAAGTGCCTGTGCCGACAGCACCTTCATAGATTGATCCACAGTGGCCCTCACCATAGTAACGGGCTGAAGCCGGGTTGGTGCGGGAAATGGCAGGCGGCCCCCAATCTTTTAAGGGACGCTTGCCACCTGGGATGATCAGCCATTCCCCCAGCACGATGTTGGGTTTATTTAGATCTCCAGATGCCAGGTCGATGCGGTTCCCAGAGTAGCTGGTAATTGCGTCTGGCTCAACGCTAAATTGGGCAGCGATACCATTGATGGTATCGTTCGGACCCCACTTATAGTAGGTACCATTGGTTGGCAAGATGTTCAGAACCTGATCTTTTGAAAGCAAGTGCGGGTTATCTTCAAGGGTCTCGAAGTTGCCCCACAAGATTGTCTCGGGCTTCAATCCAAATTTATCGGCGATACTAAACAGACTGTCACCGGTTTCCACGGTATAGGTGATCACATCCACTCGCGGCCGCGAGGGGATAGTGGTGTACAAAAGGGTCTCGCGGTTGATCCCAGATAACCTCGCGTTCGAGAAAGCAGGCAGCGCGGGCAGGTTTACTGCATCTGGTCCTCCCGCCCCGGAAAACTCAGGCTGGTTTTGGGAGTCTGCGACCTCGGATGTTTCCGGCGAGCCGGTTTGAGACGATCCGCCTGGTGAGGCGATCGCGTTCGCAGGCAACACATAGCGCTGTAACAGCAGATAACCCAACCAGCCCAGAATGGCGATGGTTGCGAGGTTAACTACCAGGATGAAACCACGCCGTTTCGGCGGAATTTGATCCTGTGGTTTTATTTCAGGCATGTTCAATTCCTCGTACTCATACGTTAACTTTGACAGCAAACATTAAGTCAGCCTCTCTCAGCACAGGCCTGGTTTGCTCTGGAGATTACACCTGCCGATTTTACTATAATTTCTGCCTGCAGTCGGCCTCGGTATACGGCCTTGTGAACGCTCACCCATCCGTGGTACAACGCTTGACGATCAATATGGATGTATCTGCGTAGTGGATCAGCTTGCGCGAGACGCTTCCCAGCAGCCAGCTGCGAACCTGGCTCAGGCCACGCGAACCAGCGATGATCAGATTCGGCTCGTACTGACGGCAGTACTCGAGTATCTCGGTGGCAGCATCGCCCCGGCGCATCACCGTACCTGCTTCCCTGCCAGCGCTGGCAAGAGTCCTTTGAGCCTGCTCAAGGACGGTCTGAGCTTGTTCCTCTTCCTCTTTTCTCCAGGATTCCAGCGTTGGCAGGTCCGGAGGCGGTATGGCCCCCGGTGTGGCAGGCCACATCTGAGCGATGATCTCCGGTTGGATCAAAGGCGGGAGCACGTGCATGATTCGGATGTCTATTCCCTCGGGTAAAGGCATCTCACAGGTGTACTCGAGGGCGCATTGGCTGAACGGGGAGCCGTCGGTCACGAGCAGGATGCGTTTGACCGGATGATAAGGCTCACGCACCACCAGCACGGGCCAGTTGGCGTATTCGACCACCTGTTGGGCAACACCTCCAAGCAGGATGCCAAAGGTTGCTCGCAGCCCTTTGGCGCCGACAACCAGCAGATCTGGTTGTAATTTTTCAGCATGCTCGATGAGCTTCTCTGCAGGGTGGCCTAAAATCATCTCAGTTTTGAACCCAAGCCCACGCGCCTGAATACATTGACTGGCTTCTTCGATAGAAACGCGCAGCAATTCGTGGTCAGAAATCTGGCGGGGTGTAAATACGCCCAGCAGGAAAACCGTGCTATCGGCGGCTAAAGGTAGATCGCAAATCATCTTAATGGCAGCTTTGGCGTGGCTCGAGCCATCGTACCCTAACAGGATTTTCATGGGTCGTGCAGTATGCAGGGGTTGCATCTCTCACCTCCATGTGAAAACTAACATGAGCTGACCTGAAATAGCCACCGGTTGATCAATCAGCACAGGGAAAATGGAGGAAAAAACGGGCCGGGACGGGCACTGACCGACCAACCACCAGGCTCATGCCTAGAGGCATCAGCCTACAATCACTATAGCAAAAACACCAGTTGATGGCAAGTACTTCCGTGGTTCATTATTCGGCAAAAATGAATTTAAGCGTTGGCGAGATGGTGAAGTACCTGCTGGGCGAGCATGGTATCATCGGTAGCCCTGTGAGAGTTCGGTATCGAGATGCGGAAAAACTTGCCGGCTTTTTCAAGTGAATGCAGGCGGTAGCCCCCGTGTCTGAAGTCTCTTTCGCCGATGAACTGGGCATACAGCAGCATGATGCAGAAGAACGTGGTGTCTTGCGGTGGGCGCCATTGAATCTGATGCCTGGCGTTCGTCTGGCGAATCATGCGCATGTCAAAATCGGCGTTATAAATTCCAGTAACCCTGCCTGCGAGCAGCCGCTGCACCTGAGGCCACACCTCCGGCCAGCCTGGAGCAGATTGGACGTGGGCGTTGGTAATGCCATGTATGCGAGCTGCATCCAGCGGGATCGGCTGGGTGGGTTTGACCAGAGTCTGGTACAGGACTGCGCCATCCTGGTCCGCAATGCAGATCTCGACGATCTCGCTGGATTTGTCCAGGCCTGTGGTTTCAGTATCCAAAAACAGGGGCTTGCGTTCCAGGTAATTCCTGGCTGCCTGGATGGCCTGTGTTTTCGCCGGATTGAGCATTGAGCCTTCCCTCACCTTTCTTAAGCGATTCGATTAGCCCTCTACCCTGCCGAGCTGCTCCAGCAGCGCCTCCGGAGTGTTTACCGGAAGCTGGCAAGCGAAGCGGCGGCAGAGATAGGCCGTCGGCTGGTTATTCACCAGGAGCCTATCGTGCAGCAGGCGAGGCACGCCGGGCGGCAGGGGCAGGGCGGAACGAGCGACTACCGCATCCGGACGAAAGCTGCTCCAGACCGTGCCGGTGAGCGCCTGGGCGCGCTCATCTTCGATATCACCCAGGATAGCAATCTCGCGCAGCGGCCCTGTGGCAAAGTCCATTGCGCACAGCCACTGTCCAAATGCAGTCGGATACCGCGCCACCTGGGTCTGTATGGCACCAAGCGCGCCTTCAGCGAGTTCTTGCCAATCATCACGCCCTTCCAGCGCGGCGAGCTGCAATAAGGTCATGGCAGCCAGTGAATTTCCACATGGTGTGGTGTTATCTTGCAAATCCTTGGGGCGAGTGATCAAAACTTCGTGATCGTCTCGGGTATCGAAGAAACCAAACGTCTCATCACGAAAATGAGCAATCATGTGTTCAGCCAGGCTTACGGCTTCGATGAACCATCGCGGATCCGCATCGGCCTGGTAGAGCGCGGTGAGTGCCAGCCCCAGGGCGGCATAATCTTCGAGGTAAGCCGGATGTGCAGCCTTTCCATCTCGCCAGGCCCGCAATAACCGCTCTCCGTCCCGTAAAGAGTCGAGCAGGAAGGCTGCATTTTTCCTGGCGTGAGCCAGGTAATCTTGCCGGTTCAGGTACTTGCCCGCTTCAACCAGAGCGATGACTGCCAGGGCATTCCAGGATACCAAAACCTTGTCATCCGTTCCTGGTCGCACGCGCTGGTTGCGGTACTGCAGCAGCTGCGCATGCGCCTGCCGTAAGCGCTGCCGGATGATTCCGGCAGGCTGTGCGAACTGCTCGGCGAGCTGTTCATCGTCCAGGCTGCGTTGCAGCACATTGCTGCCTTCAAAGTTACCGTTTGGGGTGATGGCGTATGCAGTAGTGACCAACTCCTCAAGCTGTTCGTCCTGCAAAGCCTGGCGGATCTCCGCCGGTGTCCAGACGTAGAATTTGCCTTCCTCGCCCTCCGAGTCTGCATCCAGGCTGCTGTAAAAACCACCCAGTGGGTGGCTCAATTCTCGCAGCATGAAATCTAGCGTCTCTTCACACACCTGGCGAAACCATTCATGACCGCTCAGCAGGTAGCCATACAGGTATACGCGCGCAAGCTGGGCATTATCGTAAAGCATTTTTTCGAAATGGGGCACCCGCCAGTAATTGTCGGTGCTGTAGCGA
>JBGSTO010000497.1:0-1503 GCA_041736465.1 Anaerolineales bacterium
GCTGCCCTGGCCCATTTCGGCTCGAGCTCGCTCGCTGCCAGCATGCGCATGGCAGCCGGCAGGTTGCCGTCTTCGGCAAGCTGGAAGATCTCGCCCGGCTGCGCCTGGCTGTGCTGGATGTGGTAATAGCTCAACGCCGCCCGTACCACCAGCAGCGCCGCTCTTTCACCGCTCTGGCTGACTGCCACCTGGAGCGCTGCACGCGCCTGCTGGTTCAGGCGGCTGAGATCCTGCACAACGTTCAAATAGCGCTTGTGATAGCCCGGCTGAGCCAGCAGCGCCACCAGCCGTTCTGCCTGGCGCTGGCTTTCTTTTTTCAGCGGCGATTGGATGGCAAAGCGCAGGTGCGCGGGCATGTGCTCGATGAGGTATTCATTCCAATTTGTGGAGACCGGCTCACCGTCCGTCTCTTCCCAGTAGGCCTCCACCAGCTTCTTGTGCTGGCGCCAGGCGTCCAGGTGGAAGTCGGCGTTTGATTTTTCATCGAACAAGTAGTCGCTCAACGATTTGTGGAACAGGCGGAAGGGGCCTTCGGTCAGCGCGCCATCCAGGTAAGGGCGGCAGGTCTTCAAGGGCGGGAGCACGTCGTCGCCCACCACTTCTTCCAGCGAGGTGCGGTTCAAGCCGCTGCCCTGGCCCGCCCCAATCAGCCCCAATACATGCCCATTGCGCTCCCAATCCGGCTCGCTTGTGGCGACCCGGCGGCGCAGCTCCTGGTGGTACAGCTCGGAAAGCCCCTTGGGAAATTTGACGCCTTCCAGCGATTCGCCGTCCGCGTGGCGGCGCAGCACATCCTGGCACACCAGCGCGGCGTGCAGGAATTTGCCATCTGCCGCTTCCACTACCTTGGGGATCAGCGCCGCCTGCAAGCCTGGAGGAAGCCCCGCCAGCCGCCGGGTGACGAACTCGCGTACTTCCGCCTCCGCATCTGGCGAATCCTGCTCCAGGTCGATGCGCTCTGCATCCGGAAAGTCGCCGATGTGCGCCGAATTCGAGCGGATGGTTGCCAGGAAGCGCACCTCCTCCGGGAGATTCGCCAACTGTTTCATCAAGTTCAGGATGGTGTAACGTTCGGTGTACAGCGCCGCTTCATCCAGCCCGTCCACCACCAGCAGCATCTTTTGTTTGTGACCATCCAGGTACATCTGAACCAGCGGGTCGTGCAGCAGCAGCAGGAAGCTCTTCTGGTCGCCGAACTCTCCCAGGCTCAAGTTGTCGATTTTGACCACGTTCGCTTCGGCGCCGGGCATGTTCTCGCGCAGGTTCAGCGTCGCATCGATGCGCATCAGCTCTTTGAGCGTCCTGGTGAAAGCCTCGTCGAACCTGGAAACTTTTTCGGAGAGCTGGCGGTTGAAGTACATCGCCAGCGCCTTGGGCGCCACGCTTCCGCCGGCAGCCTGGCAGAAATGCGCCCCGATCACCTGGCTGCGCAAGGCGGTGAGCGCTTGGCCGGGTTTTCCCGCTGGGACTGCGCCGCCCAGGCCTGCCAGCCAGGCGGCTGCC
>JBGSTO010000531.1:0-11109 GCA_041736465.1 Anaerolineales bacterium
CCCGGCGATGCTGCAAGAACAGGTGCGCAAAACGCCGCTTGGCCGTCTGGCAGACGCCGAAGACGTGGCGGCGGCGGTCTACGCCCTGGCAACGGCGCTTACATTCACTACCGGCGCGGTGATCCCGGTTGACGGCGGCAGGCCGCTGTTTTAGCACAGGAACAGGCAGATGACCTTTCGTTTGCATGCCTTTCATCCTGCATTCTGGGAGCTGGTCGAGCCACAGGCGCAGTTAGAACACCTGGCGAACGGCTTTCAGTTCCTGGAAGGGCCGGTATGGCATGCCGGAAAGCAGGCCTTAGTATTCAGCGACATCATCGGCGACAGGCTTTACCAATGGGATGCACGCAGCGGCGTGCAGGTGCTGCGCCAGCCCAGCCGTATGGCGAACGGCAACACCATCGACCTGCAAGGCTGCCTGCTGACCTGCGAACACGCTGCCAGCCGGGTCAGCCGGGTTGGCAAAGATCACCAGTACCAGGTGCTGGCGGCGCAGTACCAGGGCAAGGCGTTGAACAGCCCTAACGACATCGTTGTAAAGCGCGATGGCAGCATCTACTTCACCGATCCCAACTACGGGCGGCGCGAACGGGTGGGTGTGCCCAGGGCGCAGGAGCTGCCCTTCCAGGGCGTCTACCGCCTGCAGCCTGAAAGCGGCGAGCTGACTCTGCTGGCGGATGATTTCGAGAATCCCAACGGCTTGTGCTTCGATCTCTCCGAAGAGCGCCTGTTTGTCAATGACTCGCCGCGCGGCCACATCCGGGTGTTTTCGCTGAAATCTGACGGCAGCCTGGAAGGCGGGCAGGTGTGGGCTGAAGTACGCGGCACAGGCCCCGGCGTGCCGGATGGCATGAAGATCGACGCCGCCGGAAACCTGTACTGCTGCGGGGCAGGCGGTGTGCATATCTTCGATCTGAATGCTGTCCCGCTGGGGCTGATCGGCATGCCCGAGCAGACCGCCAACTTCGTGTGGGGCGACCCCGACCTGCGCAGCCTGTACCTGACCGCCTCCACCGGGCTGTACCGCCTGCGCGTGCGCCAGGCCGGATACCTGCCCTACCAGGCGGCTTTCGATTGGCTTGAAATGCAATAACAAAAATTTTTTCACATCTCCGAAAACCTTTTCGGAGATCTTGGGAGCGAGTGCATGGCAGAAAATGAGGTTCTGGTTCGACACGATATTTTGGAAGCCTTCCTTGCAAAGATGTTCCTGGCAGCCGGTTTGCAGTCTGAGGATGCCCGCTATCACGCCCAGGCCCTGGTGCTTTCGAACCTGTGGGGTATCGACTCGCACGGGACGCTGCGCGCTCCGATCTACCTGAAGCGCCTGCGCAGCCGGGCGATCAACCCTCGGCCTGAGCTGCGCCTGCTGCGCGGCGGGCTTGGGTTGGAAGTGCTGGACGGCGACGACGGCTCCGGCTTCATCGTGGGGCGGGATGCCATGCGCCGGGCGATTGCACTGGCGGAGCAGTACAACATCGGTATGGTCAGTGTGGTGCGCAGCAACCACTTCGGCGCGGCGGCGCTGTATGCCCGCCTGGCAGCCGAGCGCGGCATGCTGGGCATCGCCATGACCAGCGTAGGTCCGAACATCGTTGCTCCTGGCGGCAAACAGCCAATCATTGGCAACAACCCGATCGCCATCGCCATCCCAAGCTATCTGGAATTCCCCTTTTGCCTGGATATGTCGCTTTCGGCGGTTGCGGGAGGTAAGCTGCTGCTGGCTAGCAAGAAGGGCGAAAAGATCCCCCTGGACTGGGCAACCGACCGGGAGGGGCATCCCACAGACGATCCGGATAAGGCTTTTGCCGGTTTTCTGCTGCCAATGGGCGGCTTCAAAGGACTCGGGCTGGCCTATGTGGTCGAGATCCTGTGCGGGGTGATTGCCGGCGGCGCCTTTGGTGAGGGCATCCTGAGTATGTACAAGCGCCCGGACGAGCCCAGCCAGACCGGTCACACCATGATCGCGGTCAACCTGGATGCCATCATCGACCGTGCGGAAATGGCGGCGCGTATGGCAGCCTACTACCAGCGCATCAAGCAGTCCCCCACCTGGGATCCGCAGGGCGAGATGTTCCTGCCCGGCGAGCTGGAGCACCGCAAGGCTCAGCAGCGCCGGCAAAACGGCGTACCCCTGCCTGCCAATCTATATCAGGAGCTGCTGGATCTGGCAGCCGAGATGGGAGTCGGGCAGCCTCTGCCCATGCTGCAAACCGTATAAAGTCATTCATGTCATTCTGAGAGCCAACTCTGCGGGTTGGTAAGCGAAGGACCTGGATTCTCCGATCGCTCAGCTCTCTTAGAATGACCAATCAAAACAAGGAGACGAATTATGAAAGAGCGAGAGTTTCTATGGTGGCACGAATTACCGGCTCCAGAAGTGATCCGTTGGGCTAAAGAGGAGTGTGACGTTGCCTTGCTCCCCATCGGCGCCATCGAACAGCACGGGGCGCATGCCCCGGTGGGCGTGGATGCCTTCAATGCCATGCGCATGGCAGAGCTGATCGCCAAAAAGAGCGGCGTGATGCTCATCCCCTGCCCGATGTACGGCTCACACCCTTACCATCACTGGCACATGCCGGGCACCATCCCGCTGGGCTATGACACCCACATCGCCCTGCTGGTGGACATCATTCGCGGCGCAGCCGAATCCGGCTATAACAAGTTCATCATCCTCTCGGCGCATGGGCAGGTTTCTACCACCCTGGTTGCGGTGCACAAGCTGGGGCTGGAGGGTCATTTCACCCTCTCGCTGCACTGGTATGACTTCCTGCGCGATAACCGTGAGGTGCTGGAGGATTACATGTGGCACGCCGACGAAGCCGAGACTGCGGTGGGCCTGTACCTGTACCCCGAATACATCGATATGAGCAAGGCCGAGGCCGGCGGTGGGCAGGCTTTGATCGACCGCAAATTCATCATCGCTCCCGGAATGACCCCCCGCCCCGGGATGATGTATCACTTCGAAGGCACCTTTGCCCGCCCGGAGTACAAAGAGCTGGAAAACGGCGTCATCGGCGATCCGACCAAAGCCACGCGTGAGAAGGGTGAGAAGCTGGTGACGCGTGTGGTGGACTACGTGAGCGAGCTGGTCGCCGACATCATGCAGCGCTATCCGGTCGGCGTGAAACCGCCGGTGAAATAGGATGATTGGAGGCACTATGAAGCTGGCCAGCAAAGTCGCCATCGTAACCGGCGCTACCAAGGGCATCGGCGTGGCTGTTGCTCAGGAGTTTGCCAAAGAAGGCGCCAAAGTAGTCCTTACCGGGCGCAGCGCCGAGCTGGGAGAAGCGGTTGCTCAAGGAATCCGCGACCAGGGCAGCCAGGCTCTGTTCGTGAGGTGCGACGTCAGCAAGAAAGCAGAAGTCGACGAGCTGGTGCGCCGCACGGTGGCGCACTTCGGCACCATCGACATCGTGGTAAACAACGCCGGGGTGAACCACAGCGCCGACTTTTTCGATATCACCGAAGAGGACTGGGACTGGGTGATGGGCGTGGATCTGAAAGGCACCTTCCTGCTCAGCCAGGCGGCGGCGCGGGTGATGGTGGCGCAGAACAAGCCCGGTGTGATCGTCAACGTGTCTTCGGTGATGGCAGTTCTGGCGCTGGCAGACCAGATTCCCTACTGCGCCGCCAAGGGCGGCGTCAACCAGCTCACCAAGGCTATGGCGCTGTCGCTGATCGACAAAGGCATCCGCGTGAACTGCTGCGCTCCCGGCCCGGTGATGACCGAGCTGATGGAGCGGGTGGTGAACAATGAAGCCAAGCATGCTAAGTTGATGGAGCGCCTGCCAATCGGCTACATCGCCTCGTGCCAGGAAATCGCCCGCACCATCCTTTTCCTGGCAAGCGAGGACTCGAGCTACTTCATCGGGCAAACCATCTACCCGGACGGAGGGCGCATGATCCAGGCTTTCCCGCGCACGATGGAAAAAGGCGCCGCCGGTTAGGCTAAAGGAGCATACCGATGAGCTATCCCCAGGTTGGTCTGATCACCTTTGGCGATGCGCGCCAGCACGAATGGAACAAAGTCTTCGGCCCGCTGACCATACCGCGCCACGCCCAGGCAGTTGAGTACCTGCGTAGCTTGCCGGTCAAGCTGCACGCCAGTCCGGAGGTGGCGCGCCAGAAAGACGAGATCGACGCTCAGGTCGATCAGCTCAAGCAGGTGGGGGTGGAGGTGCTCATCGCCCACACCCCTTGCTGGACTTCACCCAACCTGGTGGTGCGCGGCGTGCAGCGCCTGGGGCTGCCTACCATCCTGCTCTCGAATAAAAGCCCGGCAACCCACGGGCTGGTGGGCTTTCTGGGCGCAGCTGGCGCACTGGATCAGATCGGCTACCGCTTCTGGCGCGTGCGCCAGGACTTCGAGAACACCGAAGCGCTTGCCGGGCAGCTGCTGCCGGTCATCCGCGCTGCCACCGCAGTAAAGCGCCTTCACGGGCGGGTGTTCGGGCTGTTTGGTGGGCGCTCGTTGGGCATCGACACCGGCACCTTCGATCCCATGCAGTGGCGCGCCATGTTCGGTATCGACGTGGAGCACATCGACCAGCTCGAGATCATCCGCCAGGCCGAGCGCATCCCCGACGAGCAGGCTCAACCAATGGTTGCCTGGCTGTCGCACAATACCGCGCGCGTCGATCTGGGGCAGGGTGGGCTGACGGCGGAAAAACTGGCCTTCCAGTCAAAATGCTACCTGGCGACACGCCAGATCATCGCCGAAAAAGGGCTGGACTTCGTCGCCATCCAGTGCATGCCCGACCTGACCAACCACTTCGTACCGCAGTGCATCTCGGCTGCCCTGCTGCCAGGGCCTTACGATGCCAGCGGCCCCAAAGAACCGGTCGCAATGGCCTGCGAAGCGGATGGGGACGGCGCTCTGACCATGGAAATGCTCAAGCTGGTTTCCGGCGGTAAGCCGGTGCTGTTCGGCGACCTGAGCTACATCAACGAGGAACGCGGCATCCTGTACCTGCCCAACTGCGGCGCCATGTGCAGCTGGTACGCTGCCCGCTCGGATGACCCGGCAGAAAACTTGCGCCGCGTTGAGCTGCGTCCGGCGATTCGCCCCGGCGGCGGGGCGATCACCTACTTCACTGCAGCCCCCGGCCCGCTGACCCTGGCGCGGCTGTTCCGCAAATCCGGGCGCTACCAGATGGCGATCCTACCAGGCGAGGCAGTCACCTTGCCGGATGAAGAGCTGCAGGATTTCGTGCGGGCACGCGGCGCCCACCAGCTGCCCACCGCCTTCGTGCAGATCAGCGCTGCCGCGGATCAGGTCGTGCAGGCATTCGGCTCCAACCACATCTCTGGCGTCGCCGGCAGCTACCGGGACGAGCTGCTACGTCTGTGCGAGATGCTGGATATCGAAGCGCTGCTGCTGGAATGAGACTTCCTTCATGAACCGCCGTGAAATCTTCCATGCAACGCTGGCGCATCGGCAGTCGGGACGTGTGCTGGTTGATTTTGGCAAGCACATCGGCTCCTTCCACCATCGCGCCTATAAGCTGCTGCTCGACAGCCTGAACGACGCCCAGCTTCCGCAGGAAGTTCACATCCTGGATCGCATGGCGCAGAACGTGGTGCTGCCGGAAGCAGTCTGCCGCCGCCTGGGTATCGACTTTCGCTGGCTGATACCGCGCTGGGTAGGTGTGAGAGATATGGAGGTCAACGGTGCGCCCGGCTATATGGATATGTGGCACACGCCGCACCAGTACACCGACGTGGGCGATTACTATGCCATTGCCGGTCAGCCGCTGGGTTCTCCCGAGCTGAGCCTGCACGATCTGCGGGCATTCGATTGGCCCGCGCCGGAGCAGCCCGCCATGTTTGCCGGGCTGGCAGAGCAAGCGCGCGCCTGGCTGGAAAGCAGCGACTACATCGTTGGCGCCGACGGGATCAAGGTGGGCATCTTGCAAACCGCCTCGCAGCTGCGCGGCTACGACAAGCTGTTCATGGATTTCGCCCTCAATCCCGCTCTGGCGCATGCCCTGCTGGACAGGCTCTCGGAAGTGATCAATGCCATGTACGCCCAGTATATGCAGGCGGTGGGTGCGTATGTCCAGGTGGCGGTGATCACCGACGACCAGGGCACGCAGAAATCGCTGATGGTTTCACCGGCGATGTTTCGCCAGTTCATCAAGCCGCGCCTGCAGTCCCAGGTGCAAACCATCAAGCAGCACGCCCCGCACGTTAAAGTGCTGATGCACTGCGACGGCGCTATCCTGCCGATCGTCGAAGACCTGATCGATATCGGTGTGGACATTCTCAACCCGATCCAGACCGTGGTGAAAGGCTTCGAAAATACGCACGCCTTGAAAGCGCGCTTTGGCGAGCGCATTTGCTTCCACGGCGCGATCGACGTGCAGCAGGTGCTGCCCAACGCCACACCGGAGCAGGTGCGCCAGGAAGTGCAGCGCCGCACCGCCGATCTGGGACAAAACGGCGGCTACATCCTGGCGCCCTGCCACAATATCGCTGCCGATATCCCAGTCGAAAATGTGCTCGCCCTGTTCGAGGCAGCCAAAGAAAGCAATCTTGATCGCTAATTTCTAGAGGATTTGACGAGCGGGAAACCGGTCGTTAATTTTTTGGAGGATATAATGCGCAAGAAGACAATCACCAACGAAGAGATGCTGGCGCGGGTCGTGCGCTTCGACCAGATCAAGTCCCGCGGGGTGCCGCTGATGTTTATCGACAGCATTCTGCCGGGGCACCAGCGCATGAACTTTGCCCTGATCGGCGATACCGCCAGCGAGAATCCCGAATACCAGCCGTTCCTGACCCAGCCGCACCGCTTTCAGATCGGTATGGTGCTGGCGCCTCCGGGCAATGGCCCAGCTTACCACACCCACGATTACATCGAGGCATTTATGCCGCTGACCGGGCAGTGGCGCTTTTATTGGGGCAACGATCCCGAAGGCCCGCCGGAGGGTGAAACGGTGATCGGGCAGTGGGATTTGATCTCGCTTCCGCCGCGACTGTGGCGCGGGTTTGAGAACATCTCCTCCGAAGACGCCTGGCTGCTGGGAATCCTGGAAGAGCACGATGTGTTCACCAGCAAAGACCCCTACTGGAGCCAGGTGGTCATCGAACAGGCGCGGCAGTACGGCTTTGAGGCAGATCAAAGCGGGCGCATGGTGCGCCCGGCACACTATGCACAGACAAACGAACAGATGCGGGCCAAACTGCTGCATATGGATGAAGGATAAAAAATCGAATGGCAGCCTTTGAAAACCAACTGAAACGCAAACTGCAGGCTGGCGGAAAAGCCGCCGGCGCCTGGCTGCAGCTCGCCAACCCGTTCACAGCCGAGATCCTCAGCCAGGCTGGATTCGATTATCTGGTGATCGACCTGGAGCACGGTCCGGGCGATATCCTGAGCCTGGCGGCGCAGATCCAGGCGATGAAGGGCAGCCCGGCGACGCCGCTGGTGCGCGCCACCTGGAACGACTTCGTGCTGGTCAAACGCATCCTGGATGCTGGCGCCCACGGGATTCTCTTCCCCTACATCAATACAACGGCGGATGCCGAAGCCGCGGTGCGAGCCTGCAAATACCCGCCGGAGGGAATACGCGGGGTGGCTGCCAGCCCGCGCGCTGCCGGCTACGGTCAAAACTCGATGGACTACCTGGCGCATGCCAACCAGGAAATCTTAATCCTGCTGGCAGTTGAAACCCCGGAAGCCCTGACAAACCTGGATGCCATCCTGCAAGTGCCCGGCGTGGATGGCATCTTCATCGGGCCGATGGACCTGGCAACCTCGATGGGCTACCTGGCGGACCCCAGGCAGCCGCCAGTGCAGGCTGCCATTGCCGAAATCGAGCAAAAAGTGCTGGGCGCGGGGAAGATCCTCAGCACCATCGCCGGACCATGGGAGCAGGCGCAGAATCTGTACGAACGCGGCTACCAGATGCTGATGCTGATGGCAGACGGCGCAGCGCTGGCGGCAGCTGCGAGCGAGAAAGTGCGCAAGTTCAAGGAACGTTATTAGGTCTTACGCGCTCAACTCCACCCGCCGCAAGAACTGGGCATTGATTGCCACGATGATCGTGCTGATCGACATGAGCAGCGCGCCCACGGCTGGTGAGAGCAGTATGTTCACCGGCGCCAGGATTCCAGCCGCCAGCGGCAGTGCGATCACGTTGTATCCGGTCGCCCAGATAAGGTTCTGGATCATCTTGCGGTAGCTGGCCCGGCTCAAAGCAAACACTTTGACCACATCCAAAGGGTTGCTGTTGACCAGGATGATGCCTGCCGATTCAATCGCAACGTCCGTGCCGCCGCCGATGGCAATGCCCACGTCGGCGCGCGACAGGGCCGGGGCATCATTGACCCCGTCGCCAACCATAGCCACCCGCCTGCCTTGCTTCTGCAGCTCGGCAATTTTCTGGTCCTTGTGTTCGGGCAGCACTTCGGCAAAGTACCGGTCGATGCCCAACTCGCCCGCTACCGCGCCGGCAACCGCTTCAGCGTCACCAGTTAGCATGGCGACCTCGACACCCATGGCGTGCAGCTTCTCGACAGCCTGCCTGCTCTCTGGACGCAGCACATCCGCCAGGGCAAAGCCAGCCACCACCCTGCCGTCTACCACCAGGTTGACCACGCTGTGCCCCCTGGCGCTCGCTTCCTGCTCGAAATTACCCAATGCCTCAGGAAGGTTTAGCGCTAACATCTCCAGCAGGCGCGGCCCGCCGAGATAGACCTCCCCGCCGTTATAACTGGCCCTCACGCCGCGGCCTTTGATGGCTTCGAATTCAGAAACTTCGGGCACAGTCGCTTTGCTCTGTTCGGCGGAACGGCGGATGCCGCGGGCGATGGTGTGCTCCGAGTCGCCTTCGATCGCCGCTGCCAGCGCCAGGGCTTTTTCCTCATCCCAGCCATCCTGAGTCCGGGCGGCAACGACGCCAAACTCACCGCGGGTCAGCGTGCCGGTCTTGTCGAAGATGACGACATCGATCTCTCTGGCCTTTTCGAGCGCCAGCCGGTCGCGCACCAGGATGCCGTTCCTGGCGCCTATTGAAGTTGTGATTGCCACAACCAATGGAATTGCCAGCCCCAAGGCGTGCGGGCAGGCAATCACCAGCACCGTTGCCACGCGGGCGATCACCTCGACATTGAGGCCGGTAGCCACTCCCCAGGCAACCGCAGTAATCGCCGCGACTGCCAGGGCGACGTAAAACAGCCAGCCGGCGGCTTTATCCGCCAGGATCTGGGTATTTGATTTACTTTGCTGCGCCTGCTCCACCAGGCGCATGATGCCCGCCAGCGCAGTCTCGTCCCCGGTAGCCGTCACCCGCACCCGCAGACTTCCGTCGCCGTTGATCGTCCCGGCGATCACTCTAGCGCCCTGCATCTTTTTGACCGGCCTGGACTCGCCGGTGACCATTGCCTCATCAACATCCGACTCGCCTTCTTCGACCATACCATCAGCCGGGACGCTGCTGCCTGGACGGACCAGCAGCAGATCACCGCTGCGCACCTGCGCCAGCGAGATTTCTTCGCTGCTCCCATCCGCTCGAACCCGCTCGGCGGTATCTGGCATCAGCTTAGCCAGCTCGTTCAAGGCGCCCGACGCCTGGCGCACGCTGCGCATCTCCAGCCAGTGACCCAGCAGCATGATATCGATCAGCGTGACCAGCTCCCAGAAAAAGGAATCCTCAGTGGGCAGGAGCAGCGCTCCCAGGCTGTAAACAAATGCCACGCTGATCGCCAGCGAGATAAGCGTCATCATCCCCGGACGGCGATTGCGCAGCTCTGGCGCTGCCATCTGCAGGAATGGTAATCCCCCGTAAGCGAAAACGATTACCGAGAAGACCGGGGTAACCCAACGGCTTCCGGGAAAGTCCGGCATGCTGAAACCCAGCCATTCCTGAATCATCGGGCTGTAGAGCAGCACCGGGATCGAGAGCAAGAGACAGACCCAAAAGCGCCGGCGAAACATCTGCTCGTGCCCGCTGTGATCCACATTGGCGCCGCCGTGGTTGCTGCCGGCGTGCTGGCTCTGGTCGTGCTTGTCTGCAATGCCGGCCTCGTTTTGCCGTTCCGATTCCGGTGCATCCCGCTGTTGTTCATCCATCCCATGATTATGCAGGCTCATGATTTCCTCCTCCTTGATGATCTACCGCGCCAGTAATATACCTGTTTAGAGCATTATTATCGCATCGAAATCTATTGCCAAATATTGCAGGCAAGTTACCAGATTGACGAATTCTACTATATATGACTATAATTGTCCTAATGGCCAGCAATGGTATAGGGCTTGATTCGCCGTTCACTTTCTACTCAGGAGGTAAGTCATGAAAAAAACAGTTTTTGCACTAGTCATCGCAATGCTGCTCGTGTTTTCGATCGGGCTCACCGCCTTTGCTGAGGACAGCGCCCCAGCCGGTGGTTGCCCAAGCGGCTTCGAGCTGCACCAGATGATGGAGCATGATCACGAAGGCGAGCACATGCACCATCACATCGGTAACGATAAAGATCAGAACGGCGATGGCTACCTGTGCATGCAGCATGTTGGAGATGGCGGAAACAACCACGTCCACATCGATAACTACGTACCCTTGGACTGAACTGCTTTTTATTGTCACTTTGCAGCAAAAGTGCAAATAAGGCAAGCGCTTATTTGCACTTTTCGTTCTAAGATCGATCAGCACATCTTTGAAGCTGCGCAAGTTCAAGGAACTTTACTGATCTGCGCGTCAAGGCGAAAAAAGCTTTAACTGTATTCTACACACCTTGAGATGTTGATTACCCGGTTATCCGGCAGCAAGCCAGGCACGAATCTCGTGCACCCGGCCCGGCTCCAGCGCCGCCATGCGCTGCCTGGCTATCTGGATGCTGGCGGCAGGGGCGCCGATCGGCAGGTCGTGATCATCGATGGTCACGCGAACAATTTGATACGCGCCGTAGTCCAGCTGATCAGGGTTTTGGTAGATCACCCGAATCTGCCGGTCTGCAAAGCGAGTCAGCACGCTGGCTTGCCCTGCAGTATCGAATTGCTCTGAGAGTAATTTAGGCGCCAGTGTCAAAGCTCCTAAGCAGCCGCGCACGCCGAAAGCCTGCGTGAGTAAAGTCAACAGATACCAGCTTGCCGAGCCTGTCAGGTAG
>JBGSTO010000538.1:0-2337 GCA_041736465.1 Anaerolineales bacterium
GGAGCCGGACCTGGAAGCCTACCGGCAGCCGGCGCGGGAGGCGCTGGAGGCGTGCCGCCGGGCGCTGGAGCGCATGCGGGAGGGGATCCAAAGGCTGCAAAGCGACCCAATGGCGGCGGAGGCGTTCCGCTTCGCCAACCAGGCGATGGCAAGCCAGCGCGTGCGCACGATTTACACACGCGAGGTACGGCAGAACCCAGGAAAGAGCATGCGGCTGGAGGATTACGACATCCCCGGGAACCGGTCGTGGCGACCGTTCCAACTGGCGTTCCTGCTGCTGAACATCCCGGCGCTGGTGGAGCCCAGCCACCCAGACCGCAGCGACGCCACACGAGCCAGGGCTGACCTGCTGTGGTTCCCGACGGGTGGCGGCAAGACGGAGGCCTACCTGGGCGTGGCGGCTTTCACCATGGCGCTGCGGCGGCTGCAAGGTGAGGTGGGAGGCTACTCCGGGGCGGCGGGGGTGGCGGTGCTGATGCGCTACACTTTGCGGCTGCTAACCCTGCAGCAATTCCAGAGAGCGACGGCGCTGATGTGCGCGATGGAGCTGATCCGGCGGGCAGACGAGGGGCGCTGGGGGACGGAACCTTTCCGCATCGGGCTGTGGGTGGGGCAGCGCTCGACGCCAAACTGGACGGACGACTCGGCCCAGGCGATCCAGGAAAAGAAAGGAATGTACAGCGGGTTGGGCAGCAGAGGCACACCGCTGCAGCTTACCAACTGCCCGTGGTGCGGGCGCCCGCTGAACGCCAACAACGTGCAGGTGGAGACGTACGAGCACGGGCGCGGGCGAACCTTCCAGCACTGCTCGGACCCATACGGCAGGTGCGAATTCTCGCGGCGGCAATCGCCGGACGAGGGGCTGCCGATCGTGGTGGTGGACGAGGAGATCTACCGGCGGCTGCCGGCGCTGCTGATCGCGACGGTGGACAAATTTGCGCAGATGCCGTGGAAGGGCGAGACGCAAACGCTGTTCGGCAAGGTGACGGGCTACTGCCCGCGGCACGGCTACCGCTCGCCGGAGGTGGAGGACAGCGACAGCCACCCGGCGATCAAGGGGAGGGAGGGCCAGTTCCCGGCGGTGAAAACGCAGGAGACACCGCCGCTGCGCCCGCCGGATTTGATCATCCAGGACGAGCTGCACCTGATCAGCGGCCCGCTGGGCACGCTGGTGGGGCTGTACGAGACGACGGTGGAACGCCTGTGCACGTGGGAGCTGAACGGGGTGCGGGTGCGACCGAAGGTGATCGCCTCCACGGCGACGATACGTCGGGCGCAGAACCAGGTGCACAACCTGTTCCTGCGCGAGGTACAGATCTTCCCGCCCTCGGGGCTGGACGCGGGAGACAACTTCTTCTCGCTGCGGCGTCCGGTTGGCGCGCAGGCGCCGGGACGGCTGTACCTGGGGGTGTGCGCGCCGGGGACGCGGATGAAGTCGATCCTGATCCGGGTATACGTGGCTTACCTGGCGGCGGCGCAAAAGCTGTTCAAGGATTACGGAGCGCCGGCAGACCCGTGGATGACGCTGGTGGGCTATTTCAACTCGATGCGCGAGCTGGGCGGGATGCGGCGGGTGGTGGACGACGCGGTGCGCACCCGCTTGCGGCAGATGGACGTTCGCGGGCTGGTGAAACGCTTCATCGAGCCGGATACGACCGAGGAGCTGACGTCGCGCAAATCGGCGGTGGACATCCCACGCATCTTGGACCGGCTGGAGAAAACTTTCCCACACCAAAGAGGCGAGCAGCGCCCGTACGACGTGGTGCTGGCAACGAACATGATCTCGGTGGGGGTAGACGTGAGCCGGCTGGGATTGATGGTGGTGGCAAGCCAGCCCAAGGCGACGTCGGAGTACATCCAGGCGACCAGCCGAGTGGGGCGGGCGTTCCCCGGCGTGGTGTGCACGGTGTACAACTGGTCGCGGCCGCGCGACCTGAGCCACTACGAACGGTTCGAACACTACCACGCCACGTTCTACCAGCAGGTGGAAGCGCTGTCGGTGACGCCTTTCTCGCCGCGGGCGCTCGACCGGGGCTTGAGCGGGGTATATGTTTCACAGGTGCGGCTGCTGGGAAGCGAATTCAACCCCAACGACGGCGCGGGAAGGTTTGCGCACCCGCAGGCGCTGGTGGAGGCGGTGGAGCGAGACATCAGCCGGCGGGCGGGGCTGGTGACGGCAAGCGAGAAGACGGGCACACTGACGGCGGCGATGCTGGCGGCGCGGCGGGATGAGTGGCTGAGTAGGGCGCAATCCACCAGCGGCGGGTCGGTATTGACCTACCACGCCCGGCGCACCGGGCGGGACATCTCGCTGCTCAAGCAGCCCACCGAAAAGGG
>JBGSTO010000543.1:0-6579 GCA_041736465.1 Anaerolineales bacterium
CGGCTGCGGAGCAGCGCGTGCGCACGGCGCGTACGCCGGCAGAACGCGCCGCTGCCGAAGCGGAGCTGGAGAGCATCCGCGACCAGCTAAAGGCGGCTCGCTCCCAACTGTACGCCGGACTGCAGAGCGGTGTGCGCTCGCTGCAGCAGCGTGAAATTGTGCTGCAAGACCTGGAGCCGCGCCTCAATAATGCCGCTGACCGCGCAGTGGAAGCCGCCATGGCCTCCGCCCGGCGCTACAACGTGGAGCGCTGGGTGGGTCCCTGGCTGGACTTCATCCTGGGCACACGCACGCCGGTCAAGAGCGCCAGCGAAACGATACGCCCGTTGGCGCTGCTGGCAGCCCAACAAGTGTTGAAAGCCAGCGTGGACGCGCAGGTGGATGTCGCCCAAAAGAGCCTCAAGGAAGCCCTGGAAGAGCAGAATCGCCTGGTGAACTCTTCGGGCCGCGCCCGTTTGCGCCAGCAGATCATCAACGATATCAACGCCTACCTCGATTCTTTGAACAAAGATGTGGAAACCGCCCAGCAGAAGCTGAATGAAGCTCTGGCGGAGCAGCAGGGTGACCAGGGCGATTCGGAAGTGCCCCTGGCGCTGGCAGAAGCGCTGGCGCAAACCGTAGCCGATAAGGTCACACAGAATGCCATCTCGCGGCTGCCGCTGGCTAACCTGCGCGCCTTGCTGGCTGACAGCGGCGGGCTGCAGCAGGCGATCAAAGACCGGGTGCGGGCTGAGATGAGCAGCGCCCTGGAAGCATCTCGCCGTCCGGTGCGCGTGCGCCTGTACTACGATTCGTATTACGCCATCCTGCGCCTGAACCAGGAGATTAACGCTGGCATCGAAGATGCGACCGAGCGCAGCTTGAAAGTGCAGCTGCGCGACCGGCTGGCAGAGTTGAACCTGTCATTGCTGCGCGTGCTCAATGCCCAATCCGTGCTGCTCAAGCCGGGCATCGGTTTCCAGCAGCTCATCGACCAGGTTGCAGATGAGTCTGGGCGAGCTGCCAGTATGGAAGCGCTGCTAAAGGAGCTGCAAACGGCTCTGGATAACGCCGATCTTGCTCTGGGCGCCTATCTGCGCTTCAGCGATGTTTCGGGGCTGGGTTTCAATCTGCCGGGCGGCGGCGTGACAGGTGCCGCTGCACCTGAAACTGCGGCAAGCATCGGCGGAGGCGGTACCGGCGGGGGTGGCGTTGGCGCTGGCGCTGCGGAGCAACCAGCTGGTGATGCCGCAGGTGCGGGCACTTCTGCTGCCAATGCCGGGGACTCGGACGGAACAACCGCTGGTGCGGGGGGCGTTCAGAACGCCCCGCTGCTGCAGCCTGCCGCGCCAGATCCGTTGGCGCAGCAAACAGCCGGCGGCGGTGTGATAGAAGGCACACCCCTCTTGCCTGTCAGCCAGGGTATTTCGACCAGCACTGTCACCACTGTCGCTCCTCCGCTGAATATCTGGCTGGGCCTGGCAGTGGATCAGGACGGGCATGCCATACTGGCAGCCAAATCTCGCAGCGCCGTCGATTGGACGGTGGTAAAAGACGACCGCCCGCTGCTCACCCGCCAGTGGGTGCACTATGCCGTGGCGGTGGTTTACGATGCGGCAACCGGCGCCATCGAGTCGGCGGAGCTTTACCGCAACGGCGAGCGCGTCAAAGGCAAAGATGCCGGCGAGCCGGTGGAATTGGATTTCGCCAACCTGCGCTGCCCCGACGGTTTCTACATCGGCGGCCTTTGTGACGCGGAAAGCAACATGTTTTATTTCTTCGGCAGGATCGACGAGGTGCGCGTGTGGAACCGCGAGCTGAGCGATGCGGACATCAATAACTGGCGCAAGATGCCCGGGGTCAGATACGAGGAATTCGCCTACTGGCCCTTCGATGACGGCCCTGGCAGCGCGCGCCCGGTGGACTGCGATCTGGACGCCACCTGTGATAATTCCAGGCTGGAGCTGTTCCCGCTGAGCGTGTACGGCCCCGCCTGGGTGGAAACAGGGCGAGTTTTTGCCCACCCCAGCGGCCCCAGTCAATGAGCCGCCGCGTGCTGGTTGTTTTGTTTGTGGTGATCCTGGTGTTGTTTGTCTTGCTGCTGTACCTGGGCAGCCGCCAGGATCGCCGCCGCGGCTTCCGCTTGAACCTGGATGCCCCCTCGCTGCAATCCATTCGCCGCAGCCTGAACGCCCGGTTGGAGAGCGACGAGATCTCGGTTTCAGCCGGCGCGGAAGCCGGCTGCGCCGTGCGCCCGACCGGATTGGTCATCCCGCCGGGTGTGCGCTGCGAATATTCGATCCGCCCTTCCCGCGATAAAAACCGCCAGGCAACCTTTACCCTGAGTGGGGAGGGCGTTTCCGTATCCCTGGAGCTGAAACAGCCCCAGGCATTGACGGTGGACGGAACGCTCACCCCACAGAGCGACCCGCTGGATTTGGATATCTTCCGCAATCAAGAAGGGGTTTCCGCCGCGCTGGCGGTGCAGGGCTGCCAGACGCGTGCGGTAGCAGAAGGCGACCCGCCGCCGCTGTGCCTGTTATTATTCAAACGATAGAATCGTAGGGGTGGGTCTTCGTGACTGCGGGCGGGGGATACTGTTTCGAGATCAATCCGTCTGGCGAGGCAGAATGGCATTAGAAGACCCACCCTGGCGCGGGTCTGAAGACCTTGCGGGTCAGGGCGGGTTTTTGCTCGTCCCGACGGAATCGAGAGGCCTGAGCTGCGTTCGTTAGGCAGGTGCCCTCTGCCCGAACAAACCCGCCCCTACGGACGAGGTCGAGCGACTATATGGGTTTCAGCATCAGCACGATGGCGATCAGCGCCTTGATGCCCATCCAGATCGCCAGGATGATGCCGATGATCGCCAGCACGATGCCGGCGATGGCATCGGTGATGCTGACCAGGAAACCGGGCACGATTGCGTATAGAAAACTGACCACGATCATCCCCACGAACGCCAGCAGCGTGTACACGATCAACCCAATATTCTTCAAAAAATCCTGGTGCGCCAGAAGGAGCAGCGCTCCAAACACAACCTTGAGCACGAACAGCAGCGCCATAACTGCATAGGCCGCACTGGTATCGAAATCCCCATAAATGATGAGATATGCCAGCGTGCCAAACGGGATTGCCAGCAGCAGCCCGACCATGATCAGCAGCTTGGCGAGGATGATGAAGATTTTGATGATTGCCACGATGATAATGATGATAGCAACGATCAGGGTGATCACCCCCTGCACCTTGGCGTGGATGCGCTCGCCCAGGATCAATCCCAGGCTCATGATCGCCATGGTGAACAGCAGGTAAACGTCTACGTACTGCAGCGCTTCGACCCCGAAACCATTGAAATCTTTGGTCAACAAATCTATTTCGCTCGCCTTTTCCTGGCGCAGGGATCTGATCTGCCGCTGCTGCTCAGGAGTGAAAGCCGACAGCGCCCGCTCGTAATTGCTGGACTGCTGCCGCCCGGTAAGGAAGCCCGGCAGAAAGCCTGCCACCGTACGCGGGTCAACCGAGCGGCGCTCGATCAGCAGGATGGCCGCGGCGACGATGATCGCCAGCACGAAGAAGGGGAGACGAAGTCTAGCCATGCGAGCGGGGAATCAGGCTCAAACGATCACATTCCTGGAGTGTTTGCCGTCTGAGCGCTGCGTGAGATGAAATTGAAGAAAACACCGCCAATCGCCAGCGCCGCGGAGAGCCAGAACATCCAGGTGCTGACTTCGATGCCAGTATCCATGCCCAGATGCACCCACAGCAGCAGCGCGCCCAGTAGCTGCATGCCGCCGCCCAGCAGCCCGCTGATCTGCGGCAGGTGTTTGGGGCGCACCACCCAGTGCGGGTACAGGCTGGCAGCCTGTCCGCCCGCCCACAGCAGTATCGCCGGCGTGCTGAAGTAGATCACCAGCAGGTTTCCGTTGCCATACGAGTGCAGCCCCAACAACCGGGCGATCAAGGCCGGCAGCAGCAGGCTGGCGCCTACCAGCAGCCCTTGCCAGACATCCCAGGGGAGCGGCTGGCGATCACGGATTGCGGGGCGCTCTTCCGCCGGCGCAGTGACAGCAGCAGCTTCGCGCCGTGAAACGATCAGCCACGGAAAACGCGGCTGGAATTTGATCGCGGGCGCCCTGCTCCACAATGCTGCCAGGGTGGCACGGCTGCGCTGCAGCAGCCTGGGTATTCCGGTTTTGAATACAGGCCAGAGCAGGGAGGCCAGCGCAGCCCCGGCAGCCAGCAGCCCACCGCCCACGCCCAAAAGCCAGCGCCAGGGTGAATCTCCCGGCATCAGCGAGGCTCCGCCCAGACCCAGCAGGATGCCCAGCACGCTGGCGGGGTTTAGCCAGGCGATTGGTAGCGCTGGCTGGCGGAAATCTAATCGGCTGTTTACCTGGCTGTCAGCTAGAAACACATTTGATTGCATGGTTAAAACCCACGAGCTATACTAATTGTTCGATTAGTTGGATCATTGTGACCGAATTTGCTTCCTCAGTTTTTCAATCTCGCCATCTTTTTGTGAGAGAGTATGGTTCAAAGTCGTTAGTTCTTGTTCGCGCTGTTGAATTTGAAATTTTAGCAGGTCAATATGATTTTTCCGTGTATTAATTGCCTGGTCACGCTGGGCAATATCTTGCTGCAGGTTTTGAACATTCGCATTGCACTGTGCCAAGTTTTGCTGAAGGTTCTGGATCTGTCCATCTCGGATCTGCACCTGGTGCCGCTCTTGAGCGGCATCTTGCAGGGCGGTCGTGTAGGCCTGCTGCCGAACTGGCGTTCGTAATCTTACTGCCCTCAATTCTTGTTGAGTGGAAGGATCGCGGGGATTCATCCTTTTCATGATGCCTCGCAATATACCGCGCAGCGTCCCTAAGAACCCCAGCGCCGCCGCCACAATAAACATCACATCATTGAGTTGTTTAAAACTCTCCCAGTTAAAACTCCCACTCTGCTTGCTGATGATTATCAAGCCGATTAGAAATAAAATCGTGCCCATGCCGCCAACGAATTCCCAGAAATTTTTCTCCCAATCCAGATAGTCCAGCAGGGAGATAAAGGTATCGTTGCTCTGCCATTCCTGGGTGAGTTTTATGTAATTATAGAACTCACCTCCGATCCACGCGACAACCCCGACGATGCCGAGGCCGGTACCCCAATCACCCCAATAGCTCGCATTCTTCGCGTTAATAATGGCTGCGATGACCGCGCCAATCGCTCCCAGCGTAATCGAGATGTGGAGCACAGAGGCAGCGCGATCCTCGTGATCGTGCCAGAATCTACCACGCTTGATGCCTACTCCAATCATAATGAATGAAGATATCGCCAGTAGACTCAGAAGAAATAACCACCACACGCCAGCAACCACGCCGAGATTATCATTGAGCGCCACGTAACATTCTGGTGGGCTGCCTGCCACTACTTGAGTCCCAGGACACACCAGACTTGCAAAGGTCTGCTCGGTCAAGCCAGGCAGCGGGTAATTCGATGTGGTGGGCGCGTACAGGGAGATGATGGTAAAAGCCGCTACTGCCCAGTTGAAAAGCGCTGGCCATTTTTGCTTGTATTCACTGCTATTAGTATTCAACTGTCCATTTGGAAGATCGGGCGTGTTTGCCCAGCGCCAGAGCAATGAAATACTAACTATGGCAGCCAGAAAAGCACCGAACTGCCCGATCCACCACCAGGTTTTGGTCAGCGATGGGTTGCCTGACACCAGGCGGTATGCGCCGATTCCGGCAAACACCCCGAGCATGTTGGCAATATCGCCGAAGATGCTACCGCCCAGGCCTTTTTCTTTCAAATGCCAGTTTCCGAACAGCAGGTGACCCTCACCTGCGCGCGCTTTGAGGATTAACCCCAGAAGAAGCAGGGCACCGGCTGTCACAATAATGGGGATGATTAACGGCCAGAACCCGCTGGCAACAATTCCACCAGCAAATACCAGTGCACCACCAAACAGCCAGATCGGTTTGTAGGCATTTGGCCATGCCAGGGCGGAAGCTGCCCCCAGCAGCAGCAGGAGGCCAATGGTCGCCAAAAGAGCGATAAATACCCAGTTAACGGCAAAACCTGCTGTTAGCCCTAATCCAGCGAGGATCACTAAAACCACAATCACGAGCGCGACGATGGAGTGTGCCGTTTGTTTATTATTGGTGGGTGCCACTGCCATAATCCCTTTCCTTTCCACTCCCGCTCAGCCAGTCAGGTGCGTGAGTCTCATGAATGCGTCGTCATCTGGATTTCATCTGCCCTTGCCGCAGCAGCTACTGCCTTTATCCCTCTTTCGCGTGCCGCCTGGCTGCTGTAGCTCTCGCTGCGCCCGATCACCTGCTGGTTGCCTGCCAACAGCACGAAATACGGCTCGCCGGACTGGGTGCTGCGCCGGTCGTAGCGCTCCGGCAGCCCGGCGTTGGCCTGCACCGAGCGGATGCCTTTCTGGCAGCCGCGCAGGCTGGCGTAACCCTGGCTGGCGAGGATGATCTCGCCGTTGCCGGCACGCAGGCGAAAGTAGAATTTGCCATCTGCTCCTGTGTAGATTTCGAAGCGCGCTCGTGAGGGCGGGCGGCGGGATTCTCCGGCAGCCTGCGCCTTGCTCTCTCCTCC
>JBGSTO010000588.1:0-2823 GCA_041736465.1 Anaerolineales bacterium
GCGCCGATGCCGGCGGTGAGCCCGGCGCCGCCGCTGGGGTTCTGGGCGGCGTCACGCAGCGCGTCGGCTGCCTGAAGCTGCGTATAGGTTTGCATATCCAGCATACCCATGGCGCGCAGCTCCTCCGCCGACTTGGTGGACGGCTTCAAATTCTCAATGTAGAAGCTCTTCAGTACCAGACCCAGCGCCAGGAAATCGTCCTGGGTCTTGGCGCGCACGCCCGCGCCCAGCTCTTCGGTCAGCCCGATCAGCTCGGGCACGCTGTTCTTGGCAGCGGTCTCGCCCAGCAGGTCTGCCAGCTTGGAAAGCAGCATGGAGCGCAGGCGGGATTCGATGTCGCTGGTGCGGTAAATGCCCTGCGCGCCGACGATCTGGGTGACGAACTGCTGCACATCGCTGACCTGGAAGCTGTAGGTGCCGAAGCCCTGCAGCAGCGCCACGCCCAGACCCATGTTGGGGTTGCGCACGATGATCGGCTGCGGCGTGCCCCACTTGCGGTCGGCAAACTCGCGCATCGCCACAAAGTAGATCTCCGCCGGGAAGGGGGTGCGCTCGTTGAACAGCGCCTTCCCGATCTTATCGATCAGCAGCGGGATGTTGTAGGTGACGATGGTGTGCCGCCCGGGGCCAAAGACATCCAGGGCGTTGCCGTCCCGGAAGAAGACCGCCGACTGCGATTCACGCACGATGACCTGCGAACCAATGCGGAAATTGCCCGGCCCGCTCTCCGGGAAACGATGCACGATCTCGTCGCGCATCTCATTGGGGTACTCAACGACGTCAAAAATTCTCGCCATGGTATTAACTCCTCATTCTCATCTGGTAACTTGTACGGCCCCGCAGCGGCTGTCAGCCGGCAGCCTGGCTCGGAGGGGCGGCGGTAACAGCTTCTTCTCGCAGATTGAAGGCCTCGATGCAGCCCTGGGTGGTTTTCACCAGGTGGCGGATGGCTGCCGGCAGCCCGTCGGTGCCCAGCGAAGCCTCCAGGTTGTCGATGGCGCGTCCGACCTCGTCGCTCATCTCCAGCAGTCCGGCGTCATAGGCATACAGCTTTGCCAGCTCTTCCTCGTTGATCTTGACCGCGTCGAACAGACCGGAGTAGCCGCGCTTTGCGCGTCGTACCCGGTCGGCAAAGGTGCGCATTTTAATGGCGGCGGCTTCCAGGTCATCCACCAGGGCAATCTCACCCTGGCTGATGAACTCGCGCTGCAAGCCGGAAACGCGCCCCCACAGCTGCTCGAAGCGGGTGGCAATGGCCTCGCGCAGCAGCTTGTCGGCGTCGCGACGGCTCTGCCGTTCCATATAGCCCTTGAAACCGGGTATTTTGCCTAAAATTTTCTTGAAGGGATCCTGGTCGGAACTAACCTGTCCGAAAAGTTGTTCGGGTGTGTCACTCATCGCAATCTCCTGCTCATGTGTGGGTCGGGTGAGTATATCAATTGAATTATACTCGATAAGGTATACGAGTAATGCAGTCGCAGGTTGCATGAAGAGTGAAAAACTTGTCTCCCATTCAAAGATGTGCTATTCTGAAGCTACGCAGGAGGTGTTGAGAGCAAGCCCTCCCGAGAATGGTTTGCGGAGTGAGCTGACAACAGATTTTGATCACTGATTTCACGGAGACAGAGTCAGAAGCATTGCAACCGGTGGCTACCTCCTGGCATCTTGCTGCACTATGATGAGTATGAGATCGACGTTATATACCCTGATCTTGGGGCTTACCCTGATATTTATTACGGGAGGATGCACCGCTGCTTCACAGTCTCCTCAGCCAAAGCATTCTCAAACACCCATACCATCGACTCAGCCAGCAATGTTACCAGCTCAGGCTAGAAGCACGCCCGACCTGACGAGTGCTGTTCAGACAGACCCTACCCATACTTCCACCTCAACGGCGACGCATACACCGGATGCGATCGCTACTCGGACGCCGCTGCCGACCTTATCTCCCGACGAAGCCGAGGCATTCGTTATGGATTTGATGGCGAATAACGCTGGATGCATACTCCCTTGCTGGTGGGGTATCATCCCGGGAAAGACAACCTGGGAGGAAATGGAGCCATTCTTTGAAACCTTTGCCACGGATATTTCAATTGGGGAGCTGCGCGGTTTCCCCGGACTGAATGAAGTGAATTACGCGACACCTGGCCAACCTTACGGCGGTACAATCGTATTTACCACAACAAGTCATGCGATCGAAAATATATTTATTTCTTCAGATGGCACCGATATTCGTTATCAGCTTCACCAGCTTCTTTCGAATTATGGCGAGCCAGATGAAGTCTGGGTGCAGGGTTGGCCATTCAATGATGCCCGTGAGCCATATTATGCATTGCTTGTGGTTTATTCGAAGCTGGGGATAATGGCTCGGTACGAGGGAAATCCTTCACCGGTGCACCCAGAGATACAAATCTGTCCACAGGCGATCGGCCCACAGCTCACATTATGGGACCCTGATCGAGAGGAAAGGGAGGAATTTGTGAAGGCGCAAGTCGAACACGAGAATATTGTTTGGGCGGCGCCAGAATTCCGTCCGCTGGAGGAAGTCACCGATCTCGATACCAGGGACTTCTATGAGATCATGCAAAATTATGATGGCTGTTTTGAAACCCCGACCCACTTATGGGACAATCGAGAGTATTGAGGGTACCAAAGTACGCGCCATCCGTGAAATCCGTGCCGCAAATCCTGTTACAGTACAATGGACAAAGGAAGGCCGGAGGAGTAAAACAGTGTAGGATCGACCATCCGACTGATTACTCCACCGGCCAACCAAGCCTGGGATAGAGGACCACCAAAATCCAGCGCTGCGAGCGCCAACAA
>JBGSTO010000613.1:0-2177 GCA_041736465.1 Anaerolineales bacterium
CCATCTTGACGAAATCGGAGCAGAGGAGTACACTTAATCTTGCAGGTGGCACGTGTGTTCTGTCTGGTGTAAACGTAGATCCGGTCTGAACGGAAGTGCTCGTTCGGGCCGTTTTCTATACCGGGGCGTCCCGGGTATGAATACCGTGTTAGGACAACGTTGGCCCCCGATCTAATTTTTTTCTCTATGGAGAGGAGTTTGTAAAATGAGCGAGCGTGTTACTGGCACGGTTAAGTGGTTCAATGCGAGCAAGGGCTACGGCTTCATCGCCCGTGAAGACGGCCCCGACGTGTTCGTCCACTACTCCGCAATTCAATCCGAGGGTTACCGCAGCCTTACGGAAGGTCAGTCAGTGGAGTTCAGCATCGAGAAAGGCCCGAAAGGACTTCAAGCCAGCAACGTGATCATCACCAACTGATTTCGGACGCCCCCCAACCGCATATTCAAAGCGCCGCTTCTACCGAGGTAGGAACGGCGTTTTATTTTTTGTTGACTTCTACCAGGCTGAGCCAGTGCCCGACCAGCAGGAACACGGCACTGGTCACGGTCGCCATGCCCAGGCGCAGCGGGCCAAGACTGGCAAAGCTCCAACCCAGGCGGGTTCCGATCAGGTGACCGGCCCAAAAGCCGATCCAGCCCAGCAGGATGTACAGGATCAAACGTCCAAAGCCGCCGCCGCGCCACAGGTGGAAGGCGGCGCCGTACAGGGTGGCAATCAGCATGCCGATCAGCAAGGCTGGAATGGTCATACCTGCTCCTCGATATTAAATGAATGGATAATCCCGCCGCCCAGGCAGCGCTCGTCCTGGTAGAAAACGGCTGCCTGCCCGGGGGTGATGTCGCGCAGCGGCTGCCGGAATCGCACTGCTGCCCGATTTCCAGGCAAGGGCTGGATTTCTGCGGGTGCATCGGCGGCTTTGTAGCGGATTTTCACGCTGGCGTGCAACGGCGCCCGGGGTGGGCTGCCGTCCAGCCAGTTGACCTCGCCCGTCAGCAGCGTTGTGCGCCCCAGCTCGCTCTGCACGCCGACGATCAGGGCGTTGCGGGCGGCATCTTTCTCCAGTACGTACAGCGGCTCGGAGGCGGCGATGCCCAATCCCTTGCGCTGCCCCAGGGTGTAGAATGCCAGCCCGTTGTGCTCGCCGAGCTGCTCGCCCTTCCGGTTCAGGATCGGGCCGGTAGAGACCACCTGCGGCTGCTGGCGGAGCATAAAATTGCGGTAATCGTCGCCCGCCAGGAAGCACAGGTCCTGGCTGTCGGGTCGCTCCGCCACCGGCAGGTCGAAGCGGTGGGCGAGCTGGCGTACTTCCGCCTTGGTATATTCGCCGACAGGGAACATCGCCCGCTGGAGCTGCTCCTGCTGCAGCACGTGCAGCACGTAGGACTGGTCTTTGGCCTGGTCGAGGCCGCGCAGCAGCTGCACATTTCCGGCTTCATCCCGGCGGAGGCGGGCGTAATGCCCGGTCGCCAAGTAATCGGCGCCCAGGCTGAGGGCATAATTGAGCAGCATGCCCCAGCGGATGTGGCGGTTGCACACCAGGCAGGGGTTGGGGGTGATGCCCTGGGTATAGCCGTCCAGGAAATAGCTGACCACCTGGTTCTTGAAAGCCTGGCGGGCATCCAGCGGGTAGAAGGGGAAGCCCAGTTTCGCTGCCACCCGGCGCGCCTGCGCCATGGCATCCGGCGTGCAGCAGCGGTTGCTGTCCTCGCGTCCCGGCTCGCTCCACAAGCGCAGCATCACGCCCAGCACGCGGTAGCCCTGCTCGAGCAGCAGCGCCGCTGCCACCGAGCTGTCCACACCGCCGCTCATGGCGACGACCACCGTTTGGCGCTTCTCTGCACTCATAGTATAAGATCGAATCCTGCAAGCACTATGCCAGGCGGGTCGTGGTTCCGGTTAGCTCGCCGCCAGATGGCGCGCCCGCTGCACGAGCTGCGGCAGCGCGGCGAGAAAGGCGTCTACGTGCGCCGCTGTGCTGCCGGAGCCAAGGGTGACGCGCAGCGAACCCAGCGCCCAATCCGGTTCCAGCCCCAGCGCCAGCAGCACGTCGGAAGGTTCCGGGCTGCCGGTCTTGCAGGCTGAGCCGGAAGAAACGGCGAACCCGGCGGCGTCTAGCATGGTCAGTAGGGCGTTGCCGTCCACCCCATGGAAGACGAAGCTGGCGTGGTTGGGCAGC
>JBGSTO010000623.1:0-2087 GCA_041736465.1 Anaerolineales bacterium
GCCGGAAGGTCACATCGCCCTGGTGGTTGGGCCGGTGGAAGTGTACCTGCCGCTGGCGGGGCTGGTCGATCTCTCTGAAGAGCGCGCCCGGTTGGAGAAAGACCTGGCAGACACCGCCGCCCAGATCGAGCGCCTGCAGACTCTGCTCGACAGCCCGTTTGCGCAGAAAGCTCCCGCCGCGGTGGTGCAGAAGGAACGCGACCGCCTGGCAGCTTTCGAAGACAGCGCCCAAAAGCTGCGCAAACAGCTCGAGGAAATGAGGTAGGTGTCGCCCTGTGGGATGTCATCCTGAACGATCTGGATGTCATCCTGAACGAAGTGAAGGATCTCCAGCCCCACCCAAGAGATTCTTCGCTGCGCTCAGAATGACAGGTGGGGTGTCATCCTGAACGAAGTGAAGGATCTCCGGCCCACCCAAGAGATTCTTCGCTGCGCCCAGAATGACAGGCGGGATGTCATCCTGAACGAAGTGAAGGATCTCCGACCCACCCAAGAGATTCTTCGCTGCGCTCAGAATGACAGGCGGGGGTGTCATCCTGAACGAAGTGAAGGATCTCCCGGCCCACCCGAGAGATTCTTCGCTGCGCTCAACAAGTTATGGTAGCATCCTTATGAGTAGAAGGAGTAAAACAATGAAAACACGCATATCCGATATTGAAATTTCCTACGACGACCGCGGCGCCGGGCAGCCTGTGTTGCTCATCCACGGCTACCCGCTGAGCCGCAAAATGTGGCAGCCGCAGCTCGCAGACCTCTCGCAGGTCGCTCGCGTGATCGCACCCGACCTGCGCGGCTACGGAGAGTCCGAGAGCGGGCCATACGATCTCGATAATCCGACCCCATTCGACATGGAGCTGCTGGCGGACGATTGCGCCGCCCTGCTGAACGCCCTGAACATCCACCAGCCGGTGGTAGTGTGCGGAATGTCCATGGGCGGCTACGTGGCGCTGGCCTTTTACCGCAAGTACGCAGCGCGGGTTGCCGGTCTGGTGCTAACCGCCACCCGCGCCGGCGCCGACAGCGTTGAAGGCAAAGCCGGGCGAGAAAAGGCCGCCGCCCTGGCGCGAGCTGAAGGCATCGCCCCCATTGCCAAAGCCATGCTGCCCAAGCTGCTGGCGCCCGCTAACCTGGAGAACAAAGCGGATCTGGCAGCAGAAATACTGGAGATCATGAATGCCAGCTCCACCGCCGGCGCGATGGGCGTGTTGCTGGGCATGCGCGACCGCCCGGACTCCACATCTTTGCTGCCGCAGGTGAGCTGCCCGGCGCTGATCATCCATGGCGCAGAGGACCAGATCATCCCGCCAGCGGAGGCGCAGGTCATGCAGCACCTGATCCCCAGAGCGCGTCTGGAGGTGCTGCCAGAGACCGGGCACCTGACCAACCTGGAGCAGCCCGAGAGATTCAATGCTCTGTTCCGGGAATTTCTGGAGTCTCTGTAGTCCAGGAAGGAAGGAGAAACCTATGCGAATTGGCGTCGTCTTCCCGCAAACCGAATACGGCAATGACCCGGCTGCAATCCGCGACTATGCGCAGACCGTCGAAGGCCTGGGTTACAGCCATATCCTGGCGTACGACCACGTGCTGGGCGCCAATCCTGAGCGCCCCGGCGGCTGGAGCGGGCCTTACACCCACCAGACCCCCTTCCACGAGCCTTTCGTGCTGTTCAGCTACATGGCTGCCATCACCAGCCGCATCGAGTTCACCAGCGGTATCATCATCTTGCCGCAGCGCCAGACCGCGCTGGTTGCCAAGCAGGCTGCCAGCCTGGACGTGCTCAGCGGCGGGCGGCTGCGCCTGGGGATCGGCCTGGGCTGGAATGCGGTTGAATATGAAGCCCTGAACGAAAACTTCCACAACCGCGGGCGGCGCATCGAGGAGCAGGTCGAGGTGCTGCACCGGCTGTGGAGCGAGCCGCTGGTGCAGTTTACCGGACGCTGGCATACCATTTCCGACGCCGGCTTGAATCCCATGCCGCTGCAGCAGCCCATCCCGCTGTGGTTCGGCGGGCACGCCGAGGCGGTGCTGCGCCGCGCAGCCAGGCTGGGCGATGGCTGGATGCCCAACTACCGCAGCCCGCAGGACGC
>JBGSTO010000666.1:0-2989 GCA_041736465.1 Anaerolineales bacterium
CCCCGCCGGGCAGACCTTCGCCCGCCACTTCGGCGTGCCGCCAGACACCCCCGAAGACCCGTTCACCGGCTCCGCCACCGGCGGCATGGCAGCCTATCTGTGGCGCTACGGGTTGATCGGCGAACCCACGTTCACCGCCGAGCAGGGACACTGGATGCAGCGCCCAGGCTCTGGCAGCGCCGAAGTGATTGGCCCGCCCAACGACATCCAGGCAGTGCGCGTCGGCGGCAGCGCGGTGGGCGTGCTGGTAGGGACTTTAACGATCTAAGTCTAAAGAAAAAAGATCAACACAAAGTTCACGAAGGAGACGCAAAGTACACAAAGTTTTTTATCATCAAAGCCTTCGTGCCCTTGGTGTTCAATCTTTGAGAACTTTGTGTTTTAATCTTTTATAACGGAGCACACTTATGCCAGAATACAGCCTGCCCAAAACGTACGATTTCAAGGCCACCGAGCAGCGCATCTACCAGTGGTGGGTGGATAGCGGCTATTTCAAGCCCAGCAACGACCCGGACCAGCCGGGTCACGACCCCTCCAAAAAGCCATACGTCATCTCCATCCCGCCGCCCAACGTGACCGGCGAGCTGCACCTGGGGCACGCCATGTTCGTCTCGATGGAAGACCTGATGATCCGCTACCAGCGTATGAAGGGCGTGCCTACGCTGTGGGTGCCGGGGGCTGACCACGCCGGCATCGCCACCCAGCTCCAGGTGGAGAAAATGCTGGCACGCGAGGGCACTTCGCGCGAAACCATCGGCCGCGAGGAATTTCTCAAGCGCACCTGGGCCTGGAAGGAAAAATACGGCGGTATCATCACCCGCCAGATCCGCCGCTTGGGCGCCTCCTGTGACTGGGATCGCGAGCGCTTCACGCTGGATGACGGCCTTTCCAAAGCGGTGCGCGAGGCCTTCGTGCGCCTGTACGAAAAGGGGCTGATCTACCGCGGCCCGCGCCTGATCAACTGGTCACCCGGCTTGAAGACCGCCGTCTCCGACCTGGAGGTGGAGTACGTCCAGGAGCAGGGCACGCTGTATTACTTCAAATATGTGCTGGCGGATGGCAGCGGCGAGTACCTGCCGGTCGCCACCACCCGCCCGGAGACCATCCTGGGCGATACCGCCGTGGCCGTGCACCCCGAAGACCCGCGCTACCAGAAATTCGTCGGCAAGCAGGTGCTGGTACCGGTGCTCGGCAGGCGCATCCCGGTCATCGCCGACGCCTACGTAGACCGCGAGTTCGGCGGCGGGGCGCTCAAGATCACGCCCGGTCACGATCCCAACGACTACGCCATCGGCGAGCGCCACGGGCTGCCGGTGCTCTCGGTGCTGGATGAAGCCGCGCGGGTCAACGCCCACGGCGGACCTTACCAGGGGCTGGACCGCTTCGAAGCGCGCCAGCGCCTGTGGGAAGACATGCGCTCCGCCGGGCTGGTGATCAAAGAGGAGCCCTATCTCTTGAACGTGCCGCGCTCGCAGCGCGGCGGCGAGATCGTCGAGCCGATGATCTCCACCCAGTGGTTCGTGCGCATCCAGCCGCTGGCGGAAGCCGCCCTGGAAGCGGTGCGCGATGGGCGCATCCGCATCGTGCCGGAACGCTTCACCAAGGTGTATTACAACTGGCTGGAAAATATCGAGGACTGGTGCATCAGCCGCCAGCTGTGGTGGGGACACCGCATCCCGGTGTGGTACTGCCAGGCGTGCGGGGCGATGTTCGCCTCCCGCCAGGATCCACACACCTGCCAGCAGTGCGGCAGCGCCGCCATCGAGCAGGATCCCGACGTGCTGGATACCTGGTTCTCCTCCGGGCTGTGGCCCTTCTCCACCCTGGGCTGGCCTGAAGAGACTCCCGATTTCAAGTACTTCTACCCCACCACGATGATGGAAACCGGCTACGACATCCTGTTCTTCTGGGTGGCGCGCATGATCATGTCCGGGCTGGAATTTACCGGGCAGGCGCCCTTCGAGACGGTCTACCTGCACGGTCTGATCCGCGACGAGCACGGGCGCAAGATGAGCAAGACCTACGGCAACGTGATCGACCCGCTTACGGTGATGGACGAGCTGGGCACCGATGCCCTGCGCTTCACCCTGCTGGTGGGCTCGACGCCGGGCAACGATATGAACCTTTCGGTGAAGAAGGTGGAAGCCAACCGCAACTTCGCCAACAAGATGTGGAACGCCGGGCGCTTCGTCATCTCCAGCCTGGCGCAGGCGCCGTCTGCCCCCACCGGCGAGCCGGACTGGACACTGGCTGACTCGTGGATCTGGGCGCGCCTTCAATCCCTGGTGCGCGACGTCGAGCGCCTGTTCCAGAACTACCAGTACGGCGAGACCGGGCGGCAAATTTACGAGTTCTTCTGGAACGATTTTGCCGACTGGTACATCGAGATTGCCAAGCTGCAGCTCGCCGCGGGCGGAGATCGCGCTTACTACACTGCCTCCACCCTGGTGCAGGTGCTCGACCTGAGCCTGCGCCTGCTGCACCCCTTCACGCCATTCATTACCGAGGAGCTGTGGGGACACCTGAAGCGCGCCAGCCTGCAGCACTCGCCCCATCTGGCGCCTGCCGGTGGTTGGCCTGAGGCGCTGATCATCGCCCCCTGGCCCGAGCCGCGCCCAGAAGAGGGCTGGGAGGCTGAGCGCACTGCCTCTTTCAGCCTGGCGCAGGAGGTGGTGCGCACGATCCGCAACCTGCGCGCCGAGAAGGGCGTGCAGGCCGGGCGGCGCATCCCGGCAGTACTGGTTTCCGCCAGCCAGAGTGGAGCGCTGCAGCAGCAGTCCGCCGCCATAGCTTCGCTGGCGCAGCTCGACGCCTCCAGGCTGCAGATCCAGGAGCACCTGGACGGCAAGCCGGAAGGTCACATCGCCCTGGTGGTTGGGCCGGTGGAAGTGTACCTGCCGCTGGCGGGGCTGGTCGATCTCTCTGAAGAGCGCGCCCGGTTGGAGAAAGACCTGGCAGACACCGCCGCCCAGATCGAGCGCCTGCAGAC
>JBGSTO010000682.1:0-1834 GCA_041736465.1 Anaerolineales bacterium
GCGCGTCCACGGGTTTCTCAGCCGGATGAGCACCAAGGGCGGCCGTCGCGTGATCCAAGCCCGGCGCCTCCGCGGCCGCAAGCGGCTGACGGTATAACGGATTTCTTGTCGCACTATGGTGCTGCCGCGCCGGCTTCGCTTGAGCGACAAGGGACGCTTCCGGCAGGTGCGACAACAAGGCGCCAGTTGCGCCCATCCCTTGATGGTGCTTTCTTACTTGCCCAACCAGGAACCGGCCAGCAGGTGCGGCTTCACAGTCAGTAAGCGTATCGGTAAGGCAGTGGTGCGGAATCGGGCCCGGCGCCGGATGAGCGAAGCGGTCTATCTGTTGTGGTATGTGATAGCGCCCGGCTGGGACATGGTGTGGATCGCACGACCAGGCATCAACGAGGCCGATTTTTCGGAGTTGCAAAGCGCCTGTGCCCGCCTGCTCCGGCGGGCACACTTACTAACAGGGGCCGAGTCACCGTGAAACGTGTGTTCTTGGCGCTGATTCGATTTTACAGGCGTTGGATTTCGCCTGCGCTGCCGCCCACATGTCGCTTCTACCCATCCTGCTCCGAGTACATGTATCAGGCCATTGACAAGTATGGCGCACGGCGGGGCGGCTGGATGGGCTTGCGGCGCTTAAGCCGCTGTCATCCGTGGCACCCGGGTGGCTACGATCCAGTTCCATGAATCCTGGCGCGGGTCGAAGGAGTTAGAACCAGAGTGAATAGGAAACGTCGTAACTTACTATTGATCGCGGTCCTGGTGGTGGCGCTTCTGACGCTTACAGGATGTATCGACTTTAACCAAAAAGTTGATTTTGAGAATCCGCCGGGCTTGTGGGAGAGCTTCGTTGTCTATCCCCTCGCCAAGCTGCTCATCGCCCTGAACAAGGCTATCGCCGGCCTCGGCATTCCCTACAGCTATGGCTGGGCGATCATCGTATTCACCCTCGCCATCAAGGTCGTCACCCTGCCGCTGACGCTGAAACAACTTCGCTCCACCAAGGCGCAGCAGGAGCTTCAACCAAAGCTGCGGGAGCTGCAGGAGAAGTACAGCAAAGACCGCCAGAAGCTGGCCGAAGAGCAGATGAAGCTCTACAAGGAGTCCGGCGTGAATCCCATGGGCGGCTGTCTGCCGCTGCTGGTGCAGATGCCGGTGCTGTTTGGGCTTTACCAGGCGCTCTATGTTCTTGCCAACCCCAGCGTGAACGAGCTGGTCGGCGCGCGCTTTTTCTGGGTGCCCGACCTTTCTTTTCCCAGCCTCACGGTCGGCACAAGCTGGATCGGCGCCAGCTTTGAGGCAGGAGATTGGGGCAAGCTGGCAGCCTATTTCAGCCTGCCTATCTTCATGTTGGTCTCGCAACTGCTGCTGCAGAAAATGGCCCAGCCGTCAGCCTCGAGCTCCAAGGGCCCGCAAGACGCACAGACGCGCATGATGACGCAGATGATGCTGTTCATGCCCGTCATGTTCGCCTGGATCACCCTGGGGCTGCCTTCGGGCTTGACCCTGTATTGGTCGGTTTCCAACGTGCTGAGCATCATTCAGCAGTATTTCATCACCGGTTGGGGCGGTCTGGCCGACTGGCTTAAATTCCTGACACCGCAGCAGACGTCAGGGTACGCGCCCATCGTGACCACCGGGCCGATCCCGACATCTGCGCCCGACGAGCCTTCGGCGCCCGCCAAAGCGATCAAGCGCCGCAAACGCCGGCGTTGAGCCCGGTCAGTAGCGCACTTCGAGCTTCCGGCCGGTCTCGGATCGGCGGGAAGCAGCCCAAGGCAAGCGTATTGACCCTGGCGTTATTTTCAAGGAAGTATGTGCATGACAGGTGAAAAAAGTGGAG
>JBGSTO010000700.1:0-1601 GCA_041736465.1 Anaerolineales bacterium
TCATGCTGGCGGACAACTTCTTGCTGGCGACGCACTTCAACGGCGAGCCGATCTCTCCCGATCACGGCTACCCGCTGCGCGGCGTGATCGGCAATATCCCCGAGCGCGATGACCTGGCGACACCCTATTTCTGGAAGGGCGCCAAGTGGCTGCGCGGCCTGGAATTCTTATCCAAAGACCGGCTGGGCTTTTGGGAGCAAGCCGGCTATCACAATGAAGCAGACGTGTGGAAAGAGCAGCGCTTCGGTTAGAGGCGTGTTCCGCAGCACGGGTAGGGTTCGAGCAGCATGATCGATTGGATTAACCTGGCTTTCAACGCCCTGTGGATCCTGGGCTGTGCGGTCGCCCTGGCAGCGCTGAGCTATGCCAGTTGGGAGGCGACCCTGCTGGGAGTGAGCCTGCGCTCCCGCCTGCAGCAGGCTTCTTACGCCAAAGCGCTGAACGTGAGTGGCTTCCTGGTGGGGCTGGGCGCCGGCGGCGCGGTGCAGGGCGGGTGGCTGAAAGCGCTGTGGTTCGTCCTGGCAGGAATGTTCCTGCTGCAAACCGTCGCGGCGCTGCGCAGTGAGCGGACTTGAGCCCTCAAAAGATTGACAGCACAGACCCGAAAGGTATCTGGAAACCTTTCGGGTCTGTTTTTAATTCACTCTGCCTGCTCGCGCGACCCCTGACGCGGATCCAGCTTCTGGAATTCACCGCGCCGCACCTGGTAGACATCGAAATCGCGCGCCACGCGCGTATCCGGGAAGACTGCGCTGGCCTCCGCCAGCACATCACGCTCGCGGTAGCGGCGCGAGATGTGCGTCAGGATCAAATGCTTCACCCCGGCGCGCTTTGCCAGCTCCGCCGCCTGGCGGGCGGTCAGGTGGGCAAAATCGCGCGCCATAGCGGCCTCTTCCTCCAGGTAGGTTGACTCGATCACCAGGGTGTCGGCATCCCGGCACACTTCGACCAGATCATCGGTGCGCCCGACGTCGCCGACGTGCACCAGCCGCGTCCCGGGACGTTCCTCGCCCAATACCTGGTCGGGGTGGATCTGCCGCCCATCCGCCAGGGTGACGGTCTTGCCCGCCACCAGGTCGCGCCGCCAGGGGCCAGGCGGAATCTGCAGAGCATCCGCCTGCTCCGCCAGGAAAGGGCGGCGGGATTTCTCCTCGAACAGGAATCCATAGCAGTCCGGCCCGCGGTGGTACACCGGAAAAGCCGACACGCGGAAATCGCCCTGCTCGAAGATCGTTCCCGACTTGATCTCGACCAGCTCGATGTGCATGGGCGGCTTTGCCCCACGCAGCACCACCCCGTACAGCAGGTCTTGAATGCGATTGAGCGCCCAGCCCCCGGCGTACACTTCCAGCGAATCGATCGCCTCCCAGCGCGAGAAAGTAGACAGCAGCCCCGCCAGCCCCAGGATGTGATCCAGGTGACCGTGGGTGATCAGGATGCGGTTCAGGCGCTTGAAGCCGATGCCCGCTTTCAAGATCTGGCGCTGCGTGCCTTCGCCGCAGTCCACCAGGAAGCGGTACTCGTCGTGGATGATCACCTGCGCCGACAGGCCGCGGTGGACGGAGGGCGCCGAAGCCGATGTTCCCAGGAATACGATTTCG
>JBGSTO010000709.1:0-28819 GCA_041736465.1 Anaerolineales bacterium
GGCTTCGGTCTGCTCACCGAAGCCACTTTCTTGTTCAAAAATCATCAGGGCACCTCCTATTGTGAGATGCCCTTCATTGAATCAGATCTTCGGCTTCTTGGGTGGGTTGATTTTAATCTTTTCTACTGCTACGAAATCCCGGCTGCCTTGTTCGGTTGCCTGTCCGGGCAAGAAGGGTATACAATACAAGAAAATACCTGGCTGGGCCGATACGCTCAAGCAGCGCCCGAGCAGACAAGGAAATAGTTACATGGCAAACCACACTCTGATTGATGTGCAAAACCTGACCAAAAAATTCGGCGAAAAGGCTGCAGTGAACGATGTCAGCTTCAAGGTGCAATCCGGCGAGGTATTTGGATTTCTTGGGCCGAACGGGGCGGGAAAAACCACCACGATTAAGATGATCGTTGGGCTGCTGCAGCCCACCTCAGGCGCGGTGCAAGTCGCCGGGTATGACATCCACCAGGAGCCGCTGCGATCCAAAGCCGCCACCGGCTACGTGCCGGACACACCTAACCTGTATGCAAAGCTTTCCGGAAGGGAATTCCTGACTTTTGTGGGAGACCTGTATGAAGTTGAGCGCACCCAGGTGCAGCGGCGCATCGAAGAGCTGCTGCGCCTGTTCGATCTGGTACAGGCTGGGGATGATACGATCGACTCGTACAGCCACGGGATGCAGCAAAAGACCGCCCTGGCAGCGGCATTGATGCATGACCCGCAGGTGCTGGTATTGGATGAGCCTACTGTGGGGCTCGACCCAAAATCAGCCCGCCTGATCAAGGATATCTTGCGCCAGCTGGCAGAGCGCGGCTCGGCGATTTTTCTTTCTACCCACATCCTGGAGATTGCCGAGCGCATGTGCGATCGCATCGGCATCATCAATAAGGGTGAGCTGATTGCGGTGGGCACAATGGATGAGCTGAGACTGCTTAATAAGCGCCAGGATGGCGCCAGCCTGGAGGATATTTTCCTGGAGCTGACGGGCGGGACAGAATACGCTGAGATTTCCGAGGTGCTGAAATGAATGCCGCCACCCACCAAGCCGCAGCGGGAGAAAAGCTGTGGCCCAGCGTGTGGAAGCTGCTACGCCTGCGCATACAGATCACCGTGGGAGGCTTCAAACGGGCTAAACTCAGCCGCAAGTTGGTCCTCATCTTTGTTCTGGTTGCCTTACTGGGTTTCTTCGTATTCATAGCCTTCATGAGCTCTGTGCTGCTCAAATTTTTGCTCTCTCCCGACCTGGTGCAGTTTACCGGTGATATCCAGCCGCTGCTGGCGAGTATGCCGGTTTCCGTGGTGTCGGCCTGTTTTATTGGCGTGCTGCTGACCAGCTTCGGCTTGCTCCTCCAGGCTCTGTACCTGGCGGGAGATATGGATTTTCTGCTCAGCGCTCCGGTGCAGATCCGAGCGGTGTTCATCTCCAAGATGCTGCAGGCGGTGCTGCCAAATTTCAGTCTGATCCTGCTGTTCTCTCTGCCGGTATTGTACGGTCTGGCAGCTGCTTTGGATTATCATTGGCTGTTCTACCCGCTGCTGATTGTGATGATGGTTGCGATGGCGCTGGCTGCAGCCGGAGTATCCAGCCTGCTGGTGATGCTGGTGGTGCGCGTTTTTCCTGCCCGCAGGGTGGCGGAAGTGCTGGGACTGGTGGTAGGCGTATCCTCTTTTATCTGTTCACAATCCGGGCAGATATTCAATTGGGTGGAGATCGAAACCGAGCAGGTAGCCAGTGCAGTGCAGGTGGTGAACCGCTTCAATACGCCCTGGTCGCCATTAGCCTGGGCCGGGAGAGGTCTGGTCGATATCGGCGCGCAGCGCTGGGCTGCGGGCGGCTTCTATCTGGTACTGGCGCTGGGATTAAGTGTTGGAATATTCCTTGTCTCATTGGCAACTTCCGAGAAGCTGTACTATAGTGGATGGGCCAGCTTGCAAGTCCAGGCTCGCCGTAAAAAAACGAAATCCGCCCGCACTGGGCATACCATCCGCTGGATCTCACAGGTGGAGAACTGGCTGCCGGGACCGGTGCGAGCCCTGGTGGTGAAAGATTACCTGGTGCTGCGGCGGGATTTACGCAACCTGTCGCAGTTGATTACTCCTCTGATCCTGGGTTTACTGTATTCTTTCTGGTTTCTGCGCAGCGGCGAGAATGCCTTCGATGGTCGCGGGGAGGCGCCGGAGTGGTTCCTGGCTTCGGCGCGGCATCTGACGGTATATGGTAATGTGGGAATTTCCTTGTTTGTGGGTTGGATGCTGCTCACACGACTTGGAATGATGGCTTTTGCCCAGGAAGGCAGGAGCTACTGGGTGATCAAAGCCGCACCACTGAGCGCCAGGCGCCTGGTGCTGTCGAAATTCCTGGTAGCGTATCTGCCATCCTCGCTGCTGGGATTGCTTTTCCTGCTGGTTACTGCACTGCTGAAAGGCGGCAGCCTGCAGGTGATCGTATATGGCACCCTGGTTGTGCTGCTGTGCAATGCCGGTATGACGGGCATGAACCTGGGATTTGGTATCGCCGGGGCGGTGATGGATTGGGATGATCCTCGCCGCATGCTGCGCAGCTCAACGGGATGCCTCGCCCCACTGGTCAGTATGGTATATGCCGGCGTCGCTCTGGGCCTATTCTTTATTCCTCCGGTTGTGGCTGTCACGCTGCACGCCCCGGAGATTGCCGGTCAGATCGTTGGATTCATCCTTGGAGGAAGCTTCAGCCTGCTATGCACTGCCGGGGTGCCCTGGTTGGCACGCAAGCGGTTAGCCTTTTTAGGGGAGGGAATATAATCAAATGCCTCCGGTAGAATGGTCGCCTCAACTGGAAAATATCTTTTGGTTTGTGCTGCTCCTGATCATCATTGGACTGTTCCTGGCACTGCTTTTACTTGGTTGGGTAGCCTGGCGTGTTAAGCGAGTGTACCTGCCGGCAGGAGCGTCTTTTGTTGACACGTTGAAGGTTACCCCTCTGGCAGTGGTGCTGTTATTGGATGTGTTGGATTTTTCACTGGATTTCTTCTCGGCGCCGCTCTCCTGGGTGATTTTAGGGCGTCTGGGATTGGCGCCGCTGCGGAATGTTGCCCTGATCGAGGGGTTAGTCCCAGGCACACAGTTTCTGCCCACGATGACCCTGGCGTGGCTGGCAGTGCGCATATTTTTGGGCAGATCGCGTTCATGAAGCTCATTCTGACCCTGCTGCTTTCAGCCTTTTGGGCTGCCTGGATGACCAGCAGCGCCGCCAGCCAGCAGCCCAAAAGCACAGTCTATATGCCGATGATCTCGAACGGAAAAGTATTCACGAACGAGTTGATCAACATTCCAGCAGGAAAATTTATGATGGGCTGCTATCTCGGTGCGCCGCAGTCTTGTTTTTCTAACGAGCTGCCGCTGCATGCCGTTTATCTGGATGCCTATCAGATCCAAAAGTACGAAGTCACCAATGGGGAGTATGCTGCCTGCGTGGCAAGTGGCAGCTGTACGCTTCCATTCCAGAGATACTCCCGTACTCGCCCAAATTATTATGGGGCACCTGACTATGCCAGCTACCCGGTGCAATATGTGACTTATTATCAGGCAAGAGATTACTGTCATTGGGCAGGCATGAGGCTGCCCAGCGAGGCCGAATGGGAGAAGGCGGCGCGAGGCAACAGCGGCGCACCGCCGTACCCGTGGGGTTTTGAGCCGCCAGAATGTGGGCTGTTAAGTGCGGCCTTTTGTCAGGAAGATACCACTCGCGCCGGGAGCTATGAGTCTGGGGCGAGTCCTTACGCCTTGATGGATGGTTCCGGAAATGTGTGGGAATGGGTTTCCGATTGGTATGCGCAGGATTATTATTCTGTTTCACCGACTAATAATCCTGCCGGCCCAAATGCCGGCACGCACAAGGTAATCCGCGGCGGTTCATTTTTTCATGATATGTCTTATGCCAGGGTATCTTTCCGTTTTCCATTCGAGCCGGGACGCATCGGCAGCTTTGGGTTGGGATTCCGGTGTGCGCGGTCGAAGTGAGGGTTCTACAATGCAGCGATTGATCACCCTCCTGCTCATATTAGTTTTATTGGGGCTGGCCGGAATTGTAGTGAGCGAGGTATCTGCTGCCCGGCCGGTGTCGTACATACCTGCTAAAGTGTACCTGCCAATGGTAAGCCGCTGGCTGCCTCCGGTAGAGATGATCGCCATCCCGGAGGGGTACTTTCTCATGGGGTGCAGCCCGGTGGACCCGACCTGTCACAGCAATGAATACCCGCTGCACGAGGTATTCCTGTCAAGATATGAGATAGATCGTTATGAAGTCACCAACCAACATTATGCCGAGTGTGTGGGGATAGGTGTTTGTACCCCGCCGGCAGCATCCGGATCTGTCAGGCGCACATCCTACTTCTATGATGCTGAGTTTGCCAACTATCCCGTGATTGCGGTGACCTGGTACCAGACGAATACGTACTGCTCCTGGCGGGAGAAGCGCCTGCCAACCGAAGCGGAGTGGGAGAAGGCGGCGCGGGGTCCATCTGGTACGCCGATCTTCCCGTGGGGGAATGCTGCCGCGACCTGCTCGTTTATGAATTATATGAAGAGCGCTGGAGTTTTTTGTACCGGCGATACGATACCGGCAGGAGCTTACCCGGACGGCGCCAGCCCGTACGGCTTGAGCGATATGGCGGGCAATGTTTGGGAATGGACCGCAGATTGGTATGCTGTGGATTATTACAACCGCTACCCGGTTAATTCCTGGCCGTCGAATCCAACCGGACCTTCGAGCGGTCTGACCAAGGTGATCCGCGGGGGCGCGTGGGATATGGGTGCAGATGGGGCGCGCAATTCTCGGCGCCAAAACGGCTTGCCGTACGATCTGGACACTGCCACCGGTTTCCGCTGCGTGCGCTGATCAGCCTGGCGGTTTAAAGGTTAATCGGGGTGCAAGGCAAGCTCTTCCAGGCGTTTCTGGTGGCTGGCCCGGCTGATGGGATAGCGCCAGGCAAAGGCAATCGCCAGAATCAGCAGCACAGCCGGAACCGGCCCGGCAAATATGCGGATTGCCGTTATGGCCTCAGCCGGCTGCACGGGCAGGGGGATTTCCGATGTCGGTGTAATGTAGCCCGTATATGCCAGGGCCAGTCCCATACCCCAGATGGCAGCGCCGGTGGCTAATTTCTGGAAAAAGGATGCAAATGCGTAGTACGAGCCTTCGCGGCGTTGACCTGTGATCTGCTGATCATACTCCACCACATCTGGTACCATCGCCCACGGTATGACGTAAGCCGTGGCAATCCCAAACCCTGCCAGGGCCGCCAGCACGTATGCCACCAGCACCTGGTCAGAGCGCAAAGCCGATATGCCAAGCAGCACGATGATCCAGGCCAGCGTACCGGTCACAAATGCACGCCGCTTATCCCATTTCTTTGCCAGCCAGACGACGAGCGGGATGAAAAGTATGGCAGAGCCCTGGGCAGCCAGCACGAAATAATTGGCCTGATCGGGAACGCGCAGATGGTAGCTGGCAAAATATATCAGCACGGCTGCCAGGATGCTGGCGGTTGTCCAGCTCAGCAGGTACAGGCCCATGACCATCCGAAACGGTGAATTGGATAAAGTGGCGCGCAGAGACTCGCCCGCCGGCAGCGCAGCAGGCAGCTCTCCGGCAGGTTTTTCATTGGTGATAGAAAAAACCACCAGCGGGGGGAGGATCGAAACCAGACCCAAACTAACTCCGACCAGCATGTACAGCACCCGGGGGTTGGTGACATACCAGCTCAATACGGTTGCCAGGATGATTGCGCCCAATGTGCCTGAAATTGAGAAAACCATGCGGTAGCCGTTCAGCGAGCTGCGCTCATCGTAATCTTGGGTCAGCTCGGGTGTCAGGGCGTTGTAACCCAGGTGCACGGCAGTAAAGGCTGTATCAAATAGAATGAATACCAGCGTGTAATAGACAGTTAATCCCAGGGGAGCGAAGGGCGGCACGATCCACATCAGCATGAAGCTCAGCCCGAGAGGCAGCGCCCCGAACAGCAGCAGAACCCGGCGGCGCCCCCAGCGAGTGCGCAGGTGATCGGAAAAGATGCCGAAAAGCGGATCGTTGATCGCATCCCAAATGCGGCTGAGACCTACAGCCCAGGCGGCATAATCGGGTCGCAAACCAGCTACATCGGTCAGGAAGTAAAGCTGGTAGAACATTAATATCGCCAGGGGGATGCTGGTGCTCAGATCGCCGGTGCTGAAAATCAGCTTGCGGCGGGTGGTCAGTGGGGAGGGCAATCTTTCAGGCATAACTGCATTCACCAGGTAGTGGATGGGAAAGAGCGTGCAGCATTATGATGAAGATGCAAGCCGCCTGAGCAGGCGGCTTGCATAAGAGTGGGTTTCAAAAAGGCTGCATCAAGACTGAGCAGCGGCCTTGGCTTTCTCGCGGCGTCGAAAAGCCTGGATCCAGTGCATCGCGTATTCATCCCGTCCCATCAAAAGATCACAGGCCATGAGCGTGGTCTGGATTTCAGGCACGGTTGGATCGGTGATCGCGGCGGTCAGACCGCGGGCGATGGCAAGCGCCAGGTACGCTACATTGATGATTTTGCGATCGGGCAGCCCAAAAGAGACGTTGCTTGCGCCCAGGCTAAGATTGACTCCCAGCTCGCTTTGGATCAGGCGCATCGAATCAAGGGTCACCAGACCGGCTTTTGAATCCGCCCCAACGGTTAGCGCCAGGCAGTCTACGATGATGTCTTCAGCCGGAATGCCGAAGTCTGCGGCGCGCTGTACCAGTTTTCGCGCTACTGCCAGGCGGTCAGCGGGGGAGGCTGGAATGCCGGATTCGTCGGTGATGACGCCAATTACCGCGGCATCATATTTCTTTGCCAGGGGAAGCACACGCCCCATCATGCTTTCTTCTGCGGTAGTGGAGTTGATCAGCGCCTTACCCGGGTAAATCGACAGGGCAGCCTCAAGGGCATCTGGATCGGCGGAGTCAAAGCACAGGGGTGCATCCGTTACTGCCAGCACCGACTCGACTGCGCCGCGCAGCAAAGCAGGTTCGTCCGCGCCAGGAATTCCGGCATTTACATCCAGCACCTGGGCGCCCGCATTCACTTGGTTGAGAGCATCCTCCTGGACGAGGTGAAATTGTCCCTGAGCCATGCTCTCGGCGAGCTTTTTCCGCCGTGTAGGGTTGATGCGCTCTCCGATGATGACAAACGGATGCTCAGGGCTGATGATGATCTGTTTATCTTTGTTGGTCAGTATCGTTTGCATAAAGTTCTAATGACCAAGCAGTTGGCGAATCGCACGTGTGGCGCTGGATGCATCCGGTGCGAATCCGTCTGCGCCGATGCGGCTGGCATAATCCTGGGTCACTGGCGCGCCGCCGATTATTACCTTTACGTCCTGGCGCAGCCCGGCATCTTTGAGCGCCTGAATGGTTTTCTCCATATTGCTCATCGTAGTGGTCAGCAGGGCAGACATACCCACCACCTGTGCGCCTTCACGGGCAGCTTTAACGAATGCTTCCGGAGAGACATCAACGCCCAGATCGTTTACCTCAAAGCCCGCGCCTTCGAGCATCATCGCCACCAGGTTTTTGCCGATATCATGCAAATCGCCTTTGACGGTTCCGATGGCAACCTTACCCGCAGATCGGACGTCGGTATCAGCCAGGAATGGTTTCAGGTAATTCAGACCAGCCTGCATTGCACGGGCGGCGATGAGCATCTCCGGGACGAAGAAATCACCTTCTTCAAACCGGCGACCAACCTCATCCATAGCGGCGATCAGAGCCTGATTCAGGATGACGTCAGCAGCCACACCGGCTGCCAGGGCGGCTTTCACGCCGGCTTCGACGGCAGGTGCCTGTCCATTGATGACATTTTCGTAGATTTCTTTCAGGTCCATGGTGTATCCTCTCGATAGTGTTGGTTTGGGGTGGGATGTGATTAGTTCTCAGGCCTCAGGGGAGAGCGCTTCCAATACGCTCCAGTCTCCGCCTGATGCCTCCATTACATAATCCAGAATTGCCTCTCGGGTGGCGTCGATCTCCTCGATCAAAGCCTGCCTGGCTGCAGACAGGTTGCGCGCTTCCAGAGCTTCGATGATGTTCGCGTGGCTGCGTTCCTGCCAGGCGCCTGCATGACGAATCACCATGAAACGCGCCAACCGGTCTAACAGCCGCCCAAGGGTTTCAGATAATTCCTGGTTGCCAGAAACCTGAGCCAGCAGTGTGTGAAAGCGGCGGTTTTCCTCCGTATAGCGATCATAAGATGCGTCATCGTCTCCAGAATAGCCTGCGTGCACAGATTTAAGCTGCTGGATCTGCTCTGGGGTGATCCGCAGTGCAGCCCGTTCGATTGCGGATTCTTCGAGGATGCGGCGTAATTCCAGCATGTCTCTAAGCTCTTTCATGGTCAGGCTGGCGACAAAGTAACCAGAACGCGGTTTGATATTTACCAGTCCTTCCTGGCTGAGCATCTGGAGCGCATCGCGAACCGGCGTAATACTGGTATTATACTCCGCTGCAATTTGGGGGACGTTAAATCGCTCCCCGGGTCTGTGCCGCCCCATCAGGATCGACCGTCGCAAGTCCCGGTATATCGTATTACGTATCGTCAAGCTCGTTTTTGACATTTTCTCCAATCGTTTCAAGTACTATCTTATCACATGATATATCAAAATTCAAGAATAATGGGTTATTGATATCTTTAGATTGACAACTAATATATTAGATGATAGGATATTTGCAGGCACAGCCACAATTTCCAGTGATAGGAAAAGGAAGCAATATGATCACGACACACGGAGTTCAGACCCAGAGCGCCCACTATGCCCGCATGGGAGAGCATGAATGTGAAGCGATTCATGAGGCCAGCCTGGAGATCCTGCAGCGAACTGGCATCGACGTTCATGATGAGCGCGCGCGGCAGATACTGGCAAAAGGTGGGGCGCATGTGGATGGTGTCAGAGTGCGCATCCCTGAATACCGGGTGAGATGGGCATTGTCTACCGCTCCCAAGCAGATGCTATTGTATAACCGCCAGGGGAAAATGGCTCTACGCGCGGGCGGTTATAACACTTACTTTGGCGGTGGTTCGGATTGCTTGAACATCCTCGACCACCACACGGGTGAGCGGCGCAAACCAGTGCTGCAAGATGTAATCAATGCCACCAGGCTGATGGATGCACTGCCTGAGATCGACTTTGTGATGTCGGCGCTGCTGCCTTCCGATGTCGACCAGAACATTTATGACCGGTACCAGATGGAAGTCATGCTGGCAAACACCACCAAGCCGGTCGTGTTCGTGACGCCCGATTTTGAGGGCTGCGTGGCCGCGGTTGAGATGTGTGAGCTGGTTGCGGGCGGTGAGGCTGCTTTCCGCCAGCGCCCCTTCGCCACCTGTTATATCAATATCACCTCCGGGATGATCGCCAATGCCGAAGCACTACAAAAATGCATCTACCTGGCTGAAAAAGGCTTGCCGCTCCTGTATATTCCTCTCAATGCCGGTGGTGTGAATTCACCGGTCACAACTGCCGGGTGCATGGCTTCCATGAATGCCGGTACGCTATTGGGGATTACCCTGGCGCAGTTAGTGAATGAGGGCGTTCCGGTGGGTGTGCCGGGGTGGAACGGCGGCCCGTACAACTTGAAGACAATGGTGGGTAACTATGTTCTGGCAGATGAGCAGGGTGTGCCTACCTCAATGGGACGCTACTATGATTTACCTGTATTTGGGCTGGGAGGCTGTACGGATTCGAAAGTTCTGGACCAGCAGAGTGGTTTCGAGGCCACCATCAGCCTGATGACTGCCTTGATGCACGGCGCCAATATCGTACATGATGTTGGGTTCATGGACAGCGGTCTGCAAGGATCACTCCAGCTGATTGCTTTGTGCAGCGATTACCTGGGTTTTATTCGGGCGATGACCCGCGGGGTGCCTGTGGACGATGAAACCCTGGCATTGGACGTGATCGATGACCTGGGACCAACGGGCAGCTTCTTGAGCCACGAGCATACGCTGCGGCACTACAAGGAGCCGTATTACTCGAAGCTTGCCGATAAAGGCCCTTACTCAGGCTGGATGGATAGGGGCGGTAGCACAATGGAAGCCAGGGCGGCGCGCCAGGTGGACCACATCCTGGCAAACCACCAGGTTGAGCCGCTGCCAGACGCGGTCCTGCAGGGCATTCACAAGGTCGTTGAGCGTGAACAAGCCTGGAGCAATACAAAACAGCAGTAGCCGGTCACATTCGTGAAACATGTGAGGACAAAATAAAATGAGTCACGAGCAGCCTTTTTTCTTACGCGAACCCTGGGTCTATGATCCAAAAGCCCCACCGATCCCTCGGTCGGATGCCGGTCTGGGTTTCGATACGCGGGCGCTGCACGCTGGTTATCACCCGCTGCGCGGTGGAGAACAATTCCGTTCTTTTGCACCGCCGATGATCCAGTCGATGACTTATCCATACGAGAGTTTCGATCGCTTCCCTGACTATATCTATGGACGAAGCAAGACGCCCACGGTGAGTGTGTTAGAAGAGCGTCTGGCGGCTCTGGAAGGTGGACAAGGGTGCGTGACGGCTGGATCAGGCTCGCAGGCATTGTTCAACCTGGTTTTCACCATTGCCCGCCCGGGCGACAACGTGGTCACCACGTTGAATACATTTGGTGAGGGGTATAAACAGGCTGCCAGCATTTTTCCAGAACGCTGCCACGTCGAGTTCCGCTTTGTCAAGAACTTCACCGACCCACAGGAGTGGGATCGACTGATCGACAAACGCACCCGGCTGGTATGGGTGGAGACGCCGAGCAACCCGGTGCTGCTGGTGACCGATATTGCTGCCATCGCCGAGGTTGCCCATTCCCGCGGAGTTCCCTTGATGGTGGATAATACGACCGCCACTGCGGCGCTGCAGCAGCCGGTGGAGCTTGGCGCGGATATCATCTTGCTGTCGTTGACCAAGTTTTTGTCAGGGAACGCCACCGTGCTCGGCGGCGCAGTTGTTGGCCCCGAGGCTTTGGTGGAAGATATTCGCTGGAATACCACCGAATTTGTCGGTGCAATTCTGCAGCCATTCGAAGCCTGGCTGATGCTGCACTATCTCGAGACTCTATCGTTGCGTATGGAGCGGCACAGCACAAATGCGCAGAAGGTAGCCGAATTCCTTGAAGCGCATCCCAGGGTAAGGCTGGTCAATTACCCGGGATTAAACAGCCACCCTCAGCGAGAACTCTCTCAAAAGCAGATGAAATCTGGCGGCGGGCTGCTCTCATTTGTCGTTCCGGGTGGTATGCAGGGCGCGGCGACCGTTATGAACAGCCTCCAGCTTATTGTGCATGCCGTGACCTTCGGCACCAGCCGCAGCATTGTCATGCATCCGCGCACGATAACGCACGAGCATATGACCCAGCAGGAGCGCGATGAAGCCGGCATTGATGATGGCCTGATTCGCATGTCGGTAGGGCTGGAGGATCCCAACGATCTGGTGGCAGATCTCGATAGGGCACTTGCCCGACTATAAGTACAAGCAGGAGTCCAATAATGATCCAAACAAATTTTGCTAGCCGGCAAACACCTCAGTTTCGTGTTTTGTCGGATGCCCAATGTAAAGAGATATTCCTGGCTGCAATCGAATGCTTGCAGCGGGTGGGCGTGCAGGTTCACCATGCAGAAGGACTCGCCCTGTTGGAATCCGCGGGCGCCGCAATCGATGGCGATATCGCTCGGATTCCGGCCCATATCATCCAGGATGCACTGGCGTGTACACCACGGTCTTTCACCATTTGGGGGCGCGATGGCAAGCACGAGATGCAGGTTACTCCCGACAGGGTGCATTTTGGACCAGGGCCAACCTGCACGTATTTCATGGATCCGGAGACGGGCGAGCGCCGAAAAGCGCACAAAGGCGATGCAGGATTGACTGCCAGGGTGTGCGATGCGCTTCCCAACATGGATTACATCATGGGGCTTAGCCTGTTCGATGATGTCACTCCGGTGCTGTCCCCGGTGTATGAGTTCGCAGAATCGCTGGCAAACACTACCAAACCGATCATCGCCTGGGCAAACACACCTGAAACCGTCGAGGATATCTACCGCATGGCAGTGGCGGTCGTGGGCAGCACTGCGAATCTGGCTAAGCGACCAATCTTTGGCTTCTTCGGCACCTATGAGGCGCCGCTGCGCCACCCGCATGCCGGGCTGGGAAATATGCTGTGGGCGGCGGGGCGTGGTCTGCCGGTTGTATACCTGGGTGGGCCGACGGTTGGTTTGGAATCGCCGTTCAGCGGAGCCAGCGCTTTAGTCATCCATCTTGCGACTGCCTTGAGTGGGCTGGCAATGGTGCAGCTCAAGCGGCGCGGTACGCCAACAGTCATCGGCAGTGTGCCGGCGGCGATGGATCTCCGCACGGCGCGACCTGGCTATGGTTCTCCAGAGATGAGCCTGTACACTGCAGCGGCGGTTGATGTGGCTCGATACCTGGGACTGCCATTTATGGGAACGGCGGGAGCCAGTGAGAGTAAACTGGTCGATGCACAGGCGGCGGCGGAAATCAGCATCCAGGTGTTGATGTCTGCATTAAGCGGCGCCTCGCTGGTTCACGACTCTGGATTCCTCGATTGCGCCGATATTGGGTCTTTGCAGCTGTTGGTACTTATCGATGAAGTCATTGGAATGTCACGCCGCATCCTGCGTGGGTTGATAGTCGACCGGGAAAGCATCATGCTGGATTTAATCGAGCAGGTTGGACCTGGCGGCACTTACCTCACCGAGCCGCGTTCGGCTTCCCTCTGCCGACAAGAAACCTGGCTGCCTAACCTGATGGATCGATCTCCATATTTGAGCTGGGAGAGCAAAGGCAGCAAGACTATGGAGCAGCGTATCCAGGAGAAGCTGCAGCGCATCCTGCAAACCCATCAACCCGCTTCGCTGGATGCCGGAGCCTGGAAGCAAATCGAACACATTTTACAAGCGGCAGAAGTGCGCGAAAAATAAACAGTGTCTGCGTGGTGGTTATGGCGGGCAGTCCCACGACTACCACGCAGAAACCCGTTCGCGGGAGATCTTAAAAGCGTAACCGCATCATTAATAAATCGTTATATAATTGAGGTAGGTAGATATATGGCAGCGTTCCCTACTTCATCCATCGAACCCGACTACGGCGCGGCAATGCCCTGCCCTTATCTTGGCTTGCGCGATGATCCGGTGACTCACTTCGCCTGGGATAATCCGGAACATCACTGCCATCGCGTCGACCCACCTCAAGCCATACGCATCAACCACCAGCAGGGATACTGTCTGAGTGGGAGATTTGAAACCTGTGCCGTCCGCAACGATCTGAATCCTTCACCCAGCCCTTCAAAATACCGCGCAGTTTTTGAGGGTGGTGCCTCACCCTTCCGTTTGCGACTGCCTCGTTTCTCCTTGCCCGGATTCGCCCTGGGTTCCTCGAAGCAGCATGGCGAAGCTGCTCAAGAACAACCACGGCGCGTATGGCCGATCGTGCTGGCTGGATTATTAGTTCCGCTCGTCATCATCCTGATTTGGGCGATTGCCATCAATTCCTCCGGTGGGGGAGACAACCAGGCTTCGGCATCAGGCGGAAACCCACCTGCAGAAACGATTCCGGCAGCGGCGGTTATCGCAGATACCCTGACACCATCGCTGCCCGCTGCATCCATTACACCCGCACCGAGCAGTACTGCTACACTGCCGCCATCTAGCACACCCACTGGGACAAGCGATTTCGCTGCCACCCAAACCGTATTGGCGCTCACACCTCCCCCGACCGCATCTCCAACCCAGCCGCTGTTTGGTTGCGATGACAGCCGGGCCTACACCTATGACTTAGTGGAAGGCCCGATCTTATCCCCTGAGCCCGGATATATCTATAATTCGGGAGAGGCTCCCCCGGTGGTTACCGCATCCTGGATCCTGGAGAACACTGGTTCATGCCAGTGGACCTCGATCCTGTTATTGTCCGCCACCAGCGGGCGACTGCTTGTGCCAATCTTGTATGTGGATGAAGAGTTGTTTATCCCGGACGCGGACAGCGGATCTGTGATAGCCGGTCCAGGTGAACGTGTCCAGGTCACATTAAGTTTTTCGCCTGATATTGCCAGCAGCATCGAGGCTGAATGGGTGGTTGTGGTGGATGATTTCACTCTCGAAGAAGAGCCCCACCTGATATTAGATGTGGTGAACTGGATCATCCGCATTCAGTCAACGGCAACTACCAGGCCGACTTCGCGCCCGGGCACCTCTCCAACGCAGCCGCCTGGGGTTACACCGCCCTCTGACCGTCCAACCCCAACGCAGCCGTCCGTCCGGCCCTGAGTTTTGGCAATTCTAACACTTCAGTTTTAGGGTGAGATCAGTCGCGAGCAAACCGCGTTGAGTATGATTAAGGAACAGGTGTCCATATGAATCCAAGGTTATTTCCATCCATGCACCTCAAGTTTAGCCTGCTCTTGCGTATAGCTGTGGTGCTGTTCATGCTCATCCTGCCGCTAAGCATGCTTGGTGGATCCTCGCTGGCGCAGACCGCTCCTGGGAGCACTCCGTTTGGTATGGATTATGTTAAGATGCTGCCTGCTTTCGGTCTGGATATCATGGCGCAGACAGATGTTCGCTGGGGCAGCGGCAGCAATGTTACCTGGTCGGTGGTCGAGCCAACCGAAGGGGCGCGCGAGTGGGCGGCGTTGGCTGATCTGGACGCCGAGCTGGCGAATGCACTGGCAAATGGGCTCGAGCCAATCGTCATGGTTTACAGCACGCCAACCTGGGCGCAAGCGATCACTGGGTACTCGTGTGGGCCTATCCAGGCAGCCAAGCTAACTGCATTTGGCAATTTCATGTTCGACCTGGTAGACCGGTATAAAGATCGCGTCAAATATTGGGAAATCTATAATGAGCCGGACATTGATCACACACTGGTATCGCCGGACAGCGGCTTTGGCTGTTGGGGAGATAGCGCCGACACTTATTACGGCGGAGGTGAGTATGGGGCCATGCTGCAGGCAATTTACCCGCGCATCAAACAGGCGGACCCACAAGCCCAGGTGCTGGTAGGTGGTTTGTTGTTAGACTGCGACCCAGGTAGAGTTTGTCCTGTAAGCCCGGCCCCGCGTTTCCTGGAAGGAATTCTGGTAAGCGGTGCAGGCTCATCATTTGATGGTGTTGCGTTCCACGCTTATGATTACTACACCGGTGTGTTGGGCGGCTATGAGAATGCCAATTGGGCAAGTTCCTCAACCACGACTGGCCCGGTGCTGGCGGCGAAAGCCGATTTTATAAAAAATGTTCTGGGCGCCTATGGAGCGGGAAACAAATATCTGCTGGCGACTGAAGTGGCTCTGGTGTGCAGCAGCGACTGCACCACCGATTTTGAAAACACGAAAGCTTATTATATTGCACAAGTGTATGGCTCAGCTTACTCCCGTGGGGTCCGGGCGGCGATGTGGTATGCCACTCTGGCATCTTGGAAGTCTTCCGATATCTTGTTTGCAAACTTAACTCCGCGCCCTGGATATTATGCCTTCCAGTTTGGGTCCGCAAAGCTTGATGGCGTTAAATTCTGGAGGAATCTAACACCCACTCCCGGAGTAACCGGATTCGAATTTAGCCTGCCCGACCGGCGCATCTGGCTGGTGTGGTCTCTGGATGGTGCAGACCACATCCTCAGCCTGACTGAGGTGCCAACTGCGGTCTACGATGTAGATGGTGATCCTATTACAGCTAATCGTACGATGACGATTGGCAAAGAGCCATATTACATCGAATTATCCTCGGCATTTCGCCTGCTGCTGCCGGATTTGTTGATGCAGATGACTCATCTGTTGAACGGCGACTTCGAGGCTGGTTTAGATTCCACTAATGAGCCCTACAGCTGGAATTTTGTCAGTGGAGGCGCGGTGGGGCTGCCTGCCAGTCTGCAGTCTGCTCACCCCACGGTACCCTATCTGGATGCGACCATACCGGCAGGAACCTATTCAACTTTGCTGGGATCGAGCGCGTATCCCTGCTCTCTCACCGGTGTGCCAATTGGCTACGCCTCTGTGGAGCAAACGTTCAATGTGCCCTATGTTGCAGATGGGGCAACGCAAGAGCTGCGCTTCGATTACGTCATTTATACCCAGGATGGCTCGACCAGCGCGGTATACGATCGCTTCGAAGTGTACATTACTGAAGCTGGCAATACCAACCTGGCATATTTTGATGGGCGCTCAGATTCTTCGGTGAGCTGCGACTTCTGGTATCGCATCCCTGCCAGTGGTTGGAAAACCGGGGCAATTGATTTAATTTCCCCAATCGATTTTCGTGGAAAGTCGATCACGATATCGTTCCAAAACTGGAATCGCGCCGATGGCTGGTTTAATACGTTTACCTACCTGGACAACGTTCGCTTGTATGATGGCGATTAACGAGCGATTGTGAGCGATGAAGATACCTGGCTGTTGAATCAGGCCTGGCTGCTTGCCAGCCGCCTGGAGAAGCTGTCAGCCGATTCTATCTGGGCGCGCCGCAGCAGCGGTGTGCGCGGCAATCTACTGCGTGAGCTGGAATTTGCCAGGGCGGCGGGAAATTCTGAGTTAAGCAAAACGCGGCGGGAGCAGTTGCTCTCGCTTCTGGAGATAGGCTTCGACTACCTGGAAAGAGGCGCACGCGAAAAGCTGGGCGCCTAGTCAATCTTGTTTTAGTGTATCGGCTTCGATAGCCGAGAGGGCTGCAGCCTGGACTGCGCCGGTTTCTATCATTTCTCGCACGGTTTCGATGTACGGGTAAAGGACAGCATCCTGTTCCAGGAATGGGATTTGCTGGCGGATCAGCTCGTACACCGGCGCTGTACCTTTGCCTAGCCTGGCTTGTGCACCTAAAACCTGCCTGCGGAAATCGATGCCCTGGGCGGCAGACAGCAGCTCTAAGGCGAGGATTCGCTCTACGTTTCTGGCAATCTCGCGCGCTTTGCGCGCTGCGATCGGACCCATCGAAACGTGGTCCTCGATGTTGGCTGAAGAAGGGATTGTGTCTGCGCTGGCGGGATGGGCAAGGACTTTGTTTTCTGATGCCAACGCCGCAGCAGTGTACTGCAGGAGCATGAAGCCCGAGTTCAAACCGCCATGCTGGATCAGGAATGCGGGCAGGGTTTCCTGATTGCTGGATTCGTCGGTTAGCCGGGTTAGCCTCCGCTCAGAGATGTTGCCCAATTCTGCCAGCGCAATAGCCAGATAGTCCATGGCGATGGCGATCGGTTCACCATGAAAGTTGCCGCCGGAAATCACTTCAGCTGCCCCGCTTTGCTCGTCGAAGAAAATCAGCGGATTGTCTGTGGCTGCATTTAGCTCGATTTCCAACACCCAACGGGAATACTCAATGGCATCACGAATGGCGCCGTGAACCTGGGGGATACAGCGCAGCGTATAGGCATCCTGCACATTCAAGGGATCATCCGGGCGCGTAAATGTACTTCCAGAGAGCAGCTCCCGCAGCAGGGCTGCGCACTCAATCTGGCGTGGATGGGGTCGTACGGCGTGGATGCGGGCGTCAAACGCACGTAGGGTTCCATGCAGGGCTTCCAGGCTGAGGCACCCAGCGATATCGGCAGTGAATGCCAGGCGTTCGGCGTGCTGAACGGCCAACACTCCCAGCGCTGCCATCATGGCAGTTCCGTTGGTGAGCGCCAGGCCTTCCTTGGCAGCCAGCTCAACGGGCTGGAGTCCCGCCGCTTGCAGTGCGTGGCTGCCGCTCATGTGTTCCCCCTTGTATTCCGCCTCTCCCAGGCCAATCAGCGGCAGCGCCATATGTGCCAGGGGAGCCAGATCGCCGCTGGCGCCCAAAGAGCCCTGGCTGGGGATCAGCGGGTGCACGCCGTGGTTGAGCATGGCTAAGAGTAAATCCAGGGTCTGCTCCCGGATGCCAGAGTAGCCTTTAGCCAGGGTGTTTGCGCGGATCAGCATGATCGCACGGACGGCAGGGGTATCCAAAAGCGGCCCAACACCCGTCGCATGGCTCATCAAGATATTCCTTTGAAGCTGGGGTACATCTTGTGGGGGTATGATGCGGTCTTTGAAGGCGCCGAAGCCAGTAGTGACGCCGTATACGACCTGATTACCGCGGATGAATTCTTGCACGGCAAGCTGTGCCCGGATGACGCGCTGGCGCGCGCCGGGGTCGAGCTGCACCTGTAACGCCGGATTTTTGGCGACGTTAATCGTTTGTTCGATGGTCAGCCGTTCACCGTCAATCATTAAAAGTGTCATTCTGCTTCGCTCGACCTCCAGCTTTCATTATAGAATTCCAGTGTTATTGTACTCTTTGACCGACGATTAGGCTGGCAAAGGGTACAATAACACTTTGCAGAACAGGGGACATTTCTATTTTGCATTGACACTGTCAATATTGCTACTTGACAGATTGAATTGGTGCAAGTAGAATGCACCAAATCGGTAATTAAATCATGAACAAGACTGCATCGTTCCGCTTTTTTGCGTATTATTACTTTGGCCACCGGATTACGGCGGCCGTTGGGCGCGCATAAGCGGGCGAAGAGCATATCTCAGAACCCACAACGCGAGGCTAACGGCCTCGCGTTTTTGTTTTATTTGCATTGGAGACGAGCAATGACCGTGCGCGGCGTACGTGGAGCAATCACCTGTGCAGAAGACCTGCCTGAAGCAGTCTTGCAGGCAACGCGAGAGCTGCTGCTCGCAATTTTGGCTGCCAATCCCGAGATGGATTCACAGGATTTCGCCAGCATATTTTTCACAGCCACCCCAGACTTGTGCTCCGTACATCCTGCCAAGGCCGCACGGCAGCTGGGTTGGAACAATGTCCCCTTGCTGTGCGCCCAGGAAATCGACGTCCCCGATTCGCTGCCCCGCTGCATCCGGGTTTTGGTTCATTGGAACACGAGCATTCCCCAGCAGAAAATCCAGCATGTCTATATCGGCGATGCTGTAGTGCTGAGGCCCGACATCGGAGAAGCAATTCTCTCGTCGCCGCAGCCGTGGCAGCAATCATTCACCCTGCCGTCCAACAAACAGGAGCAAGCGAGATGATGATCATTATGCGTACCACCGCAACCCAGGATCAGATTGCGCACGTCGTAGATGCCGTTCAAATGAACGGCCTGCGCGCCCACCTCTCCCGCGGTACCGAGAGAACTGTGATCGGTGCGATTGGGGACGGACGTCCAATCGACAGGGGACAATTTATCGTGCTGCCCGGCGTAGATCGGGTAGTGCCGATTTCCAGACCGTACAAGCTGGCATCGCGAGAATTCAGCCCGGATAACTCCTCCTTCCCATTGGATGGTGTGCGCATCGGGGGAGATGAGATTGTCATCATCGCCGGTCCTTGTTCTGTGGAGAGCCGCAGCCAGTTGATGGAAACCGCCCTGGCGGTGCGCGAGGCAGGTGCGCACGCCTTACGCGGCGGCGCCTTCAAGCCCCGCACCTCGCCGTATGCGTTTCAAGGTCTGGGCGAGCAAGGGCTGGAACTGCTGGTAGAGGCGCGCGAGCTGACGGGAATGCCGATCGTTACCGAAGTAATGTCCCCGGAATTGGTGCCTCTGGTAACGCGCTACGCAGATGTGCTGCAGATCGGGGCACGCAATATGCAAAATTACTCCCTGCTGCACGCGGCTGGCGCCAGCCAGCACACGGTACTGCTCAAACGCGGCATGTCTGCAACCGTTGAAGAACTGCTGATGTCTGCCGAGTACATACTCTCGCACGGCAACCGGCGGGTGATCTTATGCGAGCGCGGCATCCGCACCTTCGAAACCTCCACCCGCAACACAACAGATATCAATGCTATCCCGGTTTTGAAATCCCTGACTCATTTGCCTGTCGTGCTGGACCCCAGTCACAGCACGGGCCATTGGGAGTATGTCACCTCGATCGCACGTGCAGCAGTGGCAGCAGGAGCGGACGGGTTGATCATCGAAGTGCACCCAGACCCTGCGACCGCGTTGAGTGATGGCGGCCAATCGCTCAAACCCGAACGATTCGCCGAGCTGGTTGCGCAGGTGAAGGCAATCGCCCTGGCGGTGGGACGCTCGGTAGCGCCAATCCCCCAACCCCACCACCCGGCATGAGCGAGCCTGAGTTTCTCAGCCAGTGCAGCGTGGCGATCGTAGGTTTGGGATTGATGGGGGGCTCTCTGGCAAAGGCTTTAGCAGGTAAATGCCGGCGCATCTCAGGCGTCGACACGGACGCCGGCGCCGGAGAACTGGCAGTGCAGCAAGGGTTTATTACAGGCTTCTCGACACAGCTTGAGGAGATTCTTCCGCAGGCGGATCTGATTGTGTTGGCCGCGCCGGTGCGCAAGATTATCGAAATCATAGAATTGATACCTGGGCTGCATCCCGGTCAGGCTGTGATCCTGGATTTAGGTTCAACAAAACTGGAGATTTGCCAGGCATTCCAGCACCTGCCGGAGCGCTTCGATCCCCTGGGGGGGCATCCGATGTGCGGCAAGACGGACAGCGGCATGGCTTATGCTGATGCGACTATTTTTCAGGGGGCTCCATTTGCCCTGACACCCCTGCCTCGCACCAGCGAACGCGCTCGCCGCCTGGGAGAAGAGCTTGTGCAGGCTGTGGGTGCAAAGGCATTGTGGCTGGATGCGCACCTGCATGATCGCTGGGTGGCATCCACCAGTCACATTCCCTATTTAATCGCCATCGCTCTGGCGCTGGCTACACCTCCGGATGCGGCTCCGTTGGTTGGCCCGGGTTATCGCAGCTCTGCCCGGGTGGCTGCCAGCTCGGTGATCATGATGCAAGATATCTTGATGACCAACCAGGACCCCATACTGGAAGCAGTCGCACGGGTGCGAAACAGCCTACAGGCAGTCGAGGATGTGCTCGCAGCGGGCAACGAAGAGAAGCTGGCAGGCTTGTTGGCGCTTGGTAAGGAAAGGCACCAGCGCTTGCTGCAGGTCGTAGGAGGGGGCGAGTGAATCTCCACATCCGTCCAGGCCATCCACTGCGCGGGGTTGTAAATCTGCCCGGCGATAAATCGCTCTCTCACCGGGCGGCTTTGTTCGCCGCGATTGCAGATGGCGAGAGTGTGATCGACAATTTCCTGGCAGCAGGCGTTACCGGCGTGATGCTGGACTGCCTGACCCGGCTGGGTGTTGGCTGGGGGCTGGATGGTGGGAGGTTGTCTGTCTCAGGAAAAGGGCTGGGCGGTCTTCAACCTCCGGATACCCCCTTGTATTGCGGTAATTCGGCTACCACCCTGCGCTTGCTGGCGGGCGTGTTGGCTGCCGCCGGGATTCCAGCAGTGTTGGATGGCAGCGCTGGTTTGCGTGCTCGCCCGATGAACCGCATCGTCAAGCCTCTGCAGCAGATGGGAACGCTGGTCAGTTCGCAGGATGGCTGCGCGCCGCTGGAATTTGGCCGCAATCATGAAGAACTGCATGGCATCGATTACCGGCTGCCCGTTGCCAGCGCACAGGTCAAGTCTTGCTTGCTGCTGGCAGGGCTGCGCGCCGGCAGCCCAATTACCCTGCGTGAGCCGGCGCTTTCTCGCGACCATACGGAACGGCTGCTGCGCCGGTCTGGCATCCAGGTGCACAGTGAGGTGCGCGATAACGGGCAGGGGAATCAGGAATATATCACCCATATGCAGCCGCCCTCGATTTTACAAATACCGCCGTTGGTGGTATCTCTTCCTGCTGATATCTCGACGGCGGCGTTTCTGATTGTCGCCGCTCTGGTTACCCCAGGATCCGAGCTAGTGCTGCGAAATGTGGGCCTGAATCCCACGCGTACGGGTTTGATCGACGTGCTGTTGGGTATGGGCGCTGACCTGCAGGTGCAGGAAAAGCCCCAGCAGGGGGGTGAACCGGTTGGAGACCTGGTCGTGCGTGCTTCGAGTCTCAAGGGCATCGAAGTCTCTGGACCAACGGTGGTGCGCATGATCGATGAATTTCCGGCATTCGCGGTCGCGGCTGCATACGCCAACGGGACTACCGTTGTTCGGGATGCGCAAGAGCTGCGCTACAAAGAATCAGACCGCCTTCAGGTGATTTGCAGGCAGCTTCGCCTGCTCGGAGTTCACGTGCACGAAACTGAGGATGGCTTTGTGATGCAGGGGGGAGAGTTGGACGGCGGACTGGTATGCGCCGAGGGCGACCACCGCCTGGCGATGAGCCTGGCAGCTGCCGGACTGGCATCTTGTGGAATGGTGACCGTCCAGGGGGCAGAAGTATATCGCGAGTCGTTCCCTGGTTTTGTGACCGCGCTCACCTCGCTGGGCGCGGATATCCAGGCTGAGGGATGAGCGGTATGCTGCGCCTGGGATTGACCGGTTATCCTTTGGGACACTCCCTGTCACCTCAGCTTCACGAGGCTGCCCTGGATGCAATGGGGCTGGAGGGCAGCTACAGGCTGTACCCGGTGCCCCCCGATGAAACCGGCAGCCAGAGCCTGTCTGGATTGTGCATGGCGCTGCGCCGTGGTGACATTCACGGATTGAACGTTACCATACCGCACAAACGTGCACTGCTTCCGTATATCGATGCCCTGACGCCCACCGCTCAGGCGGTTGGTGCGGTGAACACATTGTTCCTGGATGGTCAAAGGCTGTGCGGGGATAACACCGATGCCCCTGGCTTTTTGATGGATCTGGCGCACCAGGCAGGCTGGATCGGTGGGATTCCTCCGGAAGTGATGCAGCCCAGTGCGTGGGTGCTTGGGGCGGGAGGCTCGGCGCGGGCGGTGACTTACAGTCTTGTCCAGGCTGGTTGGCGCGTGGTGGTGATGGCGCGGCGCCTGGCGCAAGCTCGGGAATTGGTGGAGGCTCTGGCGCTATTTGTGGATCCCAACTGCCTCAGCGTGCAGCTGCTCTCGAGAGATACGCTCAGCAGTTTAGAAGCCATGCCCAGCTTGCTGGTCAATACCACCCCGCTGGGCATGCATCCCCAGGTGGAGAGCTGCCCCTGGCCGGAGGGACTGCGCCTGCCAAATAACGCCTTCGTCTATGATCTGGTGTACAATCCTGCGATGACTGTCTTGGTACGGAAGGCGCTGAACGCTGGTTTGCGTGCTCATACTGGATTAGGTATGCTGGTGGAGCAGGCCGCACTTTCCCTCGAGCGATGGACCGGCAGCCCTGTTCCGCGTGAAGCGATGTGGAAAGCTGTGCAATCACTGCTGCCTACACCTGTGCAGGATAGACATCCATGATCTCCTCTGCCGATCGTTTGCAGTCCCTTTCACCGCAGTTCTTTGCCGCGCTCAACCGGCGAATCTCGGAATTAAATGCAGCCGGAAAAGAAGTGATCCGTTTAGATGCCGGATCGCCGGATTTGCCTCCGCCTGCACATGTGATCGACGCACTGGCAGCCTCAGCGGCGCGCCCTGACCGGCATGGCTACCAGGCGCATAATGCTACCCCGAGGCTGCGAGCCGCCTGGGCAGCTACCTATGCACGCCTGTACGGTGTACAGTTGGATCCAGACCGGCAGGTGCTGCCTTTGATGGGTTCTAAAGAAGGGATATTTCACCTGGCACTCGGCATAGTGAATCCGGGGGATAGCGTGATCACGCCTGACCCAGGCTACATGACCTATGCACAAGGAGCCCGCCTCAGTGGAGGCGAGGTATACAACCTTCCGCTGCTAAGGGAGAACGGCTATTTGCCTGATCTTGAGTCCATCCCAGCAGATGTGCTCAGCAGATCCCGCATTCTCTGGTTGAACTATCCCAATAACCCCACTGGCGCGGTTGCCGGAGAAGAATTTTTCGGACAGGTGGTGGATTTTGCCCTGCGTCATAACCTGCTTGTCTGCCACGATGCGGCTTATGCTCAGGTGACATATGACGGCTACCAATGCCCCAGCATTCTCCAGATCCCCGGGGCAGAGCGGGTGGCGATCGAGTTCAATACACTTTCCAAGTCACACAATATGGCAGGCTGGCGAGCCGGAGCAGCCTTAGGCAACGCCGAAGCATTGCGCAGCCTGTTCATCGTGAAAAGCCATGCCGACAGCGGTCACTTCTTGCCGGTACTCGAAGCGGCTGAGGCCGCGTTGTGTGGAGACCAATCCTGGATCCAGGCCCGCAACCTGGTTTACCAACAGCGCCGGGATCGGGTGGTGAAGGCTTTGCAAGATTTAGGCTGGCAGGTGGATTCCCCTAAAGCCGGGCTGTTTGTGTGGCTGCCTGCTCCTGCCGGGTGGGAAGCACCCGCATTCGTTCAGTCGCTGCTGGAAAGTGCGCAGGTCGCTCTAACGCCCGGTGAGGTGTTCGGAATTCATGGCAAGGGTTTTCTGCGCATTGCGATCACTGCCAGTGAGGAAAAGCTGGATGAAGCCATGCGGCGAATCACTCAATTTGTCAGCGAGAAGGGATAGAGCAGCATGGGTCTGCGTTATTTAACTGCCGGAGAATCGCACGGTCCGGCGCTAACCGCCATCCTGGATGGCTTACCGGCGGGTTTGGAAATAGATATCGGGATCATCAACCGCGAGCTGGCTCGCCGGCAGCAAGGATATGGAGCCGGGCCGCGGATGAAGATCGAGCAAGACAGGGTAGAAATCCTGGGTGGTGTGATGGAAGGGGTGACCACCGGGGCGCCGCTGGCAGTCTTAATTTCCAATCTTGATCATCAGAAGTGGCGAGGACGGGCGGTAGATCCCTTTACCATTCCGCGACCAGGGCACGTGGACCTTGCAGGGACGATCAAGTATGGGTATAACGATTTACGCCCCGCATTAGAACGCGCTTCAGCGCGGGAGACCGCCGCGCGGGTAGCAGTTGGTGCGGTGTGCAAGCATCTGCTAGGCCAGTTCGGCATTCATTTAGGCGGCTACGTATGCCAGATTGGCGAGGTGGAGGCGGATATCGAGGCGATCCCGCTTTCCGAGCGAGCTGTGCTTGCAGAGCGCAGCGATGTGCGCTGCCCGGATGAAGCCGGCGCCGAGCGCATGCGCCAGCGCATCCGCCAGGCAATGCAAGAACGGGATACCCTGGGTGGCGTTATCGAGGTATTCGCGCTGGGTTTACCACCTGGGCTGGGATCCCACGTGCAGTGGGATCGCCGGTTGGAAGCCCGTTTGGGGGCGGCTGCCCTGAGCGTACCGGCGATCAAAGGGGTGGAAATCGGTGCGGCATTTGAGATTGCTCGTTTGCCTGGTACGCAAGCTCACGACGCCATCCGGCTGGAAGGTCAGAATATCGCCAGGCCAACCTACCGTTCTGGAGGCACTGAGGGTGGCATTTCCACAGGTCAACCGCTGCTGCTGCGCGCTGCCATGAAGCCCATCGCCACCACGCTCACACCCCAGAGCAGCGTCGATCTGGCGAGCGGTAAGGAAACGGATACGCAGTACGAGCGTTCTGATTTCTGCCCGGTGCCGCGGGCCGTGCCAATATTGGAAGCGATGATTGCGTTGGTATTAGCAGATGCACTGCTCGAGAAACTGGGAGGCGATACCTTGAAGGAAATGCTGGTGAGATTTGCGATGCTCCGCCAGGCGCGCCTGGACGATCTTCACATGGATGCCGCCACGCATATTTTTTGGCCCGAGGATGCCGCTGAAGGAGACGAGGAATGAACGCCGAGCATTCCGGTTGGAAGCCGGTCATCTTTCTGTATGGGCCACCGGGGGTCGGTAAGAGCCGCATTGGGCAGTTCCTGGCGCAGGCTCTAGCAATGCCTTTCGATGATCTGGACGAGAAGATCGAACAAGATGCGGGGGCTGCGATCCCGCACATCTTCGCACAAGAAGGTGAAGCCGGGTTTCGCCAGCGGGAGAGCCGCGCCCTGGAGGGTTTGGTCGATGGCCGCGCGCGCGTGATCGCTCTGGGGGGTGGAACCTTGATCAGCGATTTCAATCGACGGCTTGCAGAGGCCAACGGACAGGTGGTACTGCTCACCGCAGCACTGGAAGTCTTGCAAGATCACCTCAGCCAATCGGCTGTAGAACGACCGCTATTGGGCAGTGACAAAGCCGCTCAGCTTCCGGAACTGCTCAAAAAACGCCAGGCGCACTACCACTCATTTTCTCATCAACTGGATGTCAGCGGCTTAAGTGTAGAGCAAGCCGGCTGGCAGATTCAGGTGCAGCTGGGCTGCTTCCATATCGGGGGCATGCAGAGCGGCGCGCGCAGCCAGGGTTACCCGGTTAGAGTCATCCCGGGTGGATTAGATGACACCGGCAGGCTGCTGGATGAATTGGGGTTGCACGGGGAGGCGGTGATTGTTACCGACAACAGCGTTGGGTCACTATATGCGGGCCGGCTGAAACACCATCTCGATCAATCCGGCAGGCGTACGCGCATCTTCATCGTAGCAGCGGGAGAAGGCACCAAATCTTTGGAAACAGCCAATGATCTGTGGGAGCAGCTGGCGGAGATCGGGTTGGATCGTTCGGGATTGATTATCGCCCTGGGAGGCGGTATGATCACCGATCTGGCGGGGTTCGCTGCTTCGCTGTACCTGCGCGGCATTCGCTGGGTGGCAGTACCGACCTCGCTGCTGGGGATGGTGGATGCGTCGTTGGGTGGAAAGACGGGGGTGAATCTGGCGCATGGTAAAAACCTGGTGGGATCTTTTTATCCACCCGCCCTGGTATTATCCGATCCCGAAGTGCTGGGCACTTTACCGCAGGAAGAATTCCGCAGCGGTATGGCTGAAGTGGTCAAGCATGGGGTGATTGCAGATCCGGAATTGTTTGCTATCTGCTCGCAAGGACAGGATGCCGTGCAGCAGCGCATCCATGAGATCGTTTGCCGGGCGATGGCGGTCAAAGTGCGGGTGGTAATCGAGGATCCCTACGAGAGTGGGGAGCGCGAGGCGCTAAACCTGGGTCACACACTGGGGCACGCTTTGGAAAAGGCCAGCGGGTACAGCTTGCGGCATGGTGAAGCGGTTGCAGTGGGAATGGCAGCGGCTGCCAGGTTTGCCGCCAGGCTCGGATATCTGGATGGGAAGACTGCTCAGCGAGTTTGTGAAACGCTCGAAGAATTGGGACTGCCCACGCACGCCCCGCCGGAGATCAGCCGCCAGGAAATTGAAAGATTGATGCACGTGGATAAAAAACGCAAAGCTGGGCGGCTGCGCTTCGTCTTGCCGGTTAGCCTGGGGAGGGTAAAATACGGTATTGAAGTCGATGATCTGGAACCGATGTGGGAGGCGCTGTGAGCAAACTGAAGGCAGTCCTGGTGCTGCATGGGCCAAATCTAAATTTACTCGGCGAGCGCGAACCTGAAGTATACGGCTCACTGACCCTCGAGGATATCGATCGCCGGCTGGAGGCGGCTGGCGAGGAATTAGGCGTACAGGTGCGGTGTATGCAGTCCAACAGCGAGGGCAGCTTAATCGACGCGCTCCAGGAAGCGCGCAGCTGGGCGTCTGGCGTGATCTTCAACCCGGGTGGATACACTCATACCTCGGTCGCCTTGAGGGACGCGGTTGCTGGCATCACCGTCCCGGTGATCGAAGTTCACCTCTCGAACGTATACGCACGCGAGGAATTCCGCCATCATTCTCTCATCTCGCCGGTATGCGCAGGAAAAATTGTAGGCTTTGGGTGGCGTTCCTACCTGCTGGCACTGATCCACTTCTCCAGCACGCTCAAAGACACGCAATAAAGCGGGGGGAGCACTCACCACACGAAGGCGCTCACTGCCGGCGGTGCCGGGGGTATGAACCCAGAATGCGCAGCCAGGCAGCCAGTTCGCTCAAGTGATCCAGGGCGCGCCCGCAGTTGCGAGCGGCAGCATGTCCGGCGAAATCGACATAGAAAATGTATTCCCAGGGTTTACCCTGAATTGGGCGTGATTCTAATTTGGTAAGATCGATGTCGCGCAGGGCAAATACACTGAGAGCCTTGAATAGCGCCCCGGGGCGGTTCTGCAAGCTGAATACGATGGAGGTCTTGTAGTCACCTGTTTCAGGGTCGGCAGCTTGCGAGGCGGTCAGCGAGAGTGTTACGAAGCGGGTGAAGTTGGCGGGATTATCCTCGAAATTTTCTACCAGGATTTGCAAACCATAGACTTCGGCTGCGCGTCTGGATGCAATCGCCGCAGCGCTGTGGTCGCCGCGTTCGAGCACCAGCCGTGCGCTGCCGGCAGTATCGGCTTCTGCCTCGCGCTGCGCCCCCAACCTATCGAGGTTGGCTTCACATTGCGCCAGAGCCTGCGGATGGGAGTGTACGCGCGATATCTGCTCGAGCTTCACGCCGGGAAGGGCGAGCAAGCAGTGCTGCACACGCAAATGATATTCGCCGGCGATGTGCACGTTCTCGAAGCGCAGCAATAAATCGTAGTTGCGATGAATACTGCCTGCCAGTGAGTTTTCGACCGGGGCGATGCCGTGCGTGCTGTGGCGATTCGATACTGCTTCGAATAAGGCATCGAATGTCGGGCATGGCAGCGTGCGAGTGGACGTTCCGAAATATTCCATGGCAGCCAGTTCGCTGTAGGCGCCAGGTTCACCCTGAAAAGCAACCAGAGGTATCTGATCCATGAGTAAATCCTGATGGAAAAAATCTCTAATGAACATGCGGTAATGAATTGTAACTTACAAAAGCAGATTGCAGCCCCCGGCTTATTGGCTTGAATCGCCCATAAATATAGTCCTGTTTGGTAGAATATCGTATCACAAGCTCTGGGTTCTTGCGGGGAGGTAGTGATGAAGAGGTCAAGCTTGATAATCAATCGATATATTGGGTGAAGGTATAATTAGTGCATAAAAACCCAAGTAGCAACTTGTAAACATGGAGAAAAAGTAAATGTCAACGTGTGATCTGGGCTTGATCGGCCTGGCAGTAATGGGACAGAACCTGGTCTTGAATATGGATGACCATGGTTACAAAATCGCCGTGTATAACCGCAC
>JBGSTO010000731.1:0-17706 GCA_041736465.1 Anaerolineales bacterium
GTGCGGGTCGCCGTGGGGGTGGCAGTGCGGGTCGCCGTGGGGGTGGCAGTGCGGGTCGCGGTCGGTGTAGCCACCGAAGGCAGGCTGAAAATCCCGGCATAGATGTTCCAACTCTGCGAGGCGGCATCGCGGTTATCTTCCCAGGCGATCAGGGCATCCAGCGCCGCGCCAAAAGCTGCCGCCGGAGCGGACTCCCAGTTGCCGCCGTTGGAGTAAGGCTGCTCGCCGGCGGGCAGCGTGCCATCCCAGGCAACGCGTCGCAGGTAGACGTCATAATCGCTCTCGGAATACACTAAATCGAAGACTACCAGGAACTCGCGTCCCTGCTCGCTGAACGCCACATCCGGCGCAAAATAAGGGTTGCCCGAATCCCAGGCAATACCCAAATTGACCCCCAACAGCGCGCCAGAGCTGCTTACCCGCTGCCCGTAGATATCCGCCGTCTCGCCGTAGGCCCAGCGGTGATCCTGCCAGACCACCAGGAAGGCGCTGTGCTCCTGGTCGAACGCCAGGCGCGGGCGGTACTGGTTGTAGGCGGCATTGCACAGGATCAAGTACCCGCCCAGGTGCTCGCCGGAGGCGTCGATGCGCTGGGCGTAGATCTGCACATCCTCGGTAGCATACACGCGGTGATCCCAGGTCACCAGGAAGACCTGCGCTTCAGGCGCCAGCGCCACGGCAGGCCTGCGCTGGTCGTCGTTTCCGCCGGCGATCATATCGCCAGAGACCACGCCGCCGGAAGCGTCCAGGTGCAGGGCGGCGATATCACCGTAGTTCACGCCGTCCTCGTACTGCCAAGCGACCAGGTACTGGTTATTGCCCGGATTGAAAGCAACCACGGGCAGCGAATCGAAGGCGCCAGACGTCGCCAGCGGGATGTCGCCGCCCAGTTTACTGCCCAGGCTGTCCAGCCGTGCGGCGTGGATATCGTGGTCGCTCTCGGAATAAGCCTGCTGCCAGACCACGAAGAATTCGTCCTGCACGCGGTTGTACACCACCTGGGGCGCCAGGCGCGCGACCGCGCCGGCGGCGGATACCGAAAAGATGGCGCTGGCGGAGGCGCCGGAGCTATCCAGCAGCCTGCCGGCGATGCGGTAGGAGGCGGGCGTGGTGCTCGTAGCCTCGCTCCACACCACCAGGTAGCGGTTGTGCGTGCTGTCGTAAGCCACCGCGGGCTGTTTCTCGTCGCCGGACAGATTACTGACCGGGCTGCCGGCAGACGGCGCATCCGGGCTGAATGCAGATTTCGATTGTGCGGCTGCGATGGGCTGCTGCGCCAGGGCGTACCACAACCCGCAGGCGGTGAGCACCGCCAGCAGGAGCCAGGGCCAGGCGCGGGCAATTCCAGCCCCCACCGGCTGAGTGTGTGCTCTCCCCTCCATTGGTCACCTCCCCACTCATCCCCCCGTACGCGGAACGATTAAGCATACTATACAGGATTATTGGGGCGAGGGCAACTATTTTTTACGTAGGAGGTGTTGGGAGAGCTCTAAATGCGAGAAGCAAGTACACAGGTGCTGGCGAATTTGTGGGGCTAGACCTCGTGATATTCTACAACCGCAGCCGGTTGCGGAGCTGGTTAAGGAGTTTTTTTTGGTGATAGCATACCAGCCTCGGGTTATAATATTTTTAGCCTGTAAATAACTGCATATACAGCATTTGATTGGGTTATGCATAAGTTGGGGAGAACTACCAAAAGAATGTATTTGGCAAGCTTTTGCCCTTTGTCTCAACTGTTTATGCACAAGGGAGAATTAGCCATGAAGAAACAGTCTCTCCTGACTCTTATCTTTAGCGTACTTTCCACTATATTCTTTCTACTAATCATCTTTTTTCGAATCCCATTCCCACCTTATCCTTTGATTAGTTATCAGGACGTGCTAGATCTCCTGACTCCCCTCGTGCTCATCCCAATCTACTGGATTTTATTTGAATACACAGCCAGCGGAGAATCAGATCGGGCAGACAGACTTACCTTTATGGTCTTGTCCTCAATCTGGGTGCTGGGCCATGGTATGCATCTCGCGGCTAATTCCATCAATAATCTAGCAGAAGGTCTTGCCAAGAAACAGATGATTGATATTACTGGAACTGACATTTACACACTCACGTACTTCTTCGACGAACATCTGAGCCATTACTTGTGGCACATCGGCATCGTGGGGTTGGCATCCTTATTGATTTACCGGGAATGGCGGCATCCAGCAGGTGACAAAATCACAGGGTGGGCAACCGTTCTCTCTGGGCTGATCTATGGATTTACTATTTTCTGCACCTTCCTCGAAGGGCAGACCGTTCCGCTCGGCCTCCCTTTTACGATCATCATCACCCTCTTGACGCTCGTGTGGGGCCGCAGGAAGTTAGCAGAACGACCGATATATGCGTTCTTTTTTGTTGCTTGCTTGGTCGCAGTCGTACTCTTTACTGGCTGGGGACTGTATTGGGGCGGCCTTCCTCAATTTTCGGATGTAGGTTTGATTTAGAGGGTTGGGCGACCCGTGCTTTGCCCGCCCCAGAATCCTTCAGGCCAGCCCGCCTCGCCAGCACTGGAGTGGTATGAGCCGCGTGGGTCGCCCCTACGGTATCCGCCTGCCCTCCCCCAAAACTCCAAGGTGTGCGGTTACGTCAGGCGGGAATACCACCCCCCAACCGGCGATCCTGACCAGGGCAGGGCCAAGCAGCGAGATCAGCCCCTAGTATTACAGCGCAAGGTTAGGTGAAAGGATGGCAAGTCTGGCCAGCGTAGACTTGCGATGAGACAGATAAGCCTGATGGTTGCGCTTCTGGTAATAACGAACCCGCTGCAAGGCAGCCGAGGCATCGAATATGGGTTTCGGCAGTACGCTGGCCAAGAGAAGTCGAACCTGGTAAACAGTCAAAGCGGGCGATAGGTGTTGAAAACGGACACGCAGTCGGACCAAGAAATGATGAGCCAAAGCCACCAACAGCATGTGATGATGCCAGCCGAGCCAGCTGCGCATTTCGTAGTGGTCGAAACCGACATCGCCTTTGGCTTCTTCAAAAATGATTTCGATGGGCCAGCGCATCCCGCTGATACGGACGAACTCGATCAAAGGTGTATCGGCCGGGACGTTGCTGAAGTAGAACTTGACTTCGGCAGGGTCATCCAGGTTACGGCGGATGATCAGCCAGACTTCGGGGCCGGGCAGATTGCCCCGCGATTCGGTGATGCGCAAGAAGGCAAAGTCGCAGATGATCGGTCCTTTGCTGCCTTCTTTGATGGTGGCGGTATTCCAACATTCTTTCGGGATCGATGCGACCAACTCTCGAACGTGGGTCGGACGGTCCTGTGGGTTGCGCAGACGCACACGAGTGGGGCGGCGACCCCGGCCTTTCCACTCCGGCACATACACTTCTGGACGGCAGCGCCAAATCGGCGTCGTGGATTTGATCTCGGTGAAATACCATTTGTCCAGCTCCGCCACCCCACCCCGAAAAGCTGGCGAATCGCCATACAGTTCGTCGGCAGCTACCCAGGCAAATGGCAGACTGCCGCGTTGGATGGCTCGCCGCAGCAGTTCCAGTCCAATTTCGGGCTTAGTTTGGGGCCGCAACTCTGCTGGCACACCACACGCCATGCGTTTATCGGCGTGCTCTTCATCAAACCAGCTTTCCGGCATGAACAATTGCCCTTCAATCAGACTATAGCCTTTGTGGCTGGCATATCCCAGGTAAACGCCTACCTGACTGTTAGCCACCTTCCCCACCGAGCCACAGTATTGGGCGGCTACCCCAACCGAGTCGTCGCCTTGCTTGACCACCCCCGATTCGTCAATCAAGGCCACTCCATCGGCTTCTCCCAACGTCTCTGCCACCAGACCTTGGTGAATAGCAATGACTGGCTCTGGCTTCCACGGGCTTTGTCCGATAAAGTGCTGCATGCTGCGAGCTTTATCTCCCCAGTCCAGCGCCATCCGTTCCACATTCTTGCGCGGCGTATCCCCCAGCAAGCCCCGCAAGTTGGCTTTGCTCCGTTCCAATTGCTCAGCTCGCTGAAAGGCAGGTTCAAACATTTCGATATAGCCCGTCATTTCTTCCAAAAACTGTTCAATATCTTGCTCGGTCAAATTGCACTCCGGCGCAGGGCAAGTTTCGGTTACAATTTCCGTAGGCATGGTTTTTCTCTTCTCCTTCTCACGTGGCTGTGGTCGGAGAAAGATACCATGCCTTTCCCTTTCAGGCTACCCGGCCTGACTTTGCCCTACCTTGCGCTGTAATACTAGGTGGTGTTCATGACCACGGTTTACTGTGGAGCTACCACCACTTGACTCGCAGTTAATTATTTGGAATACTATGTATACATCACAGCAACCGCCGTCCATGCAGTGGGGTATTGTCCCATAAACCGCTTGCTAAGTTTGCGGAATGGCAAGTTTATATGGAGGCTATGTCATGTTTCGGAAGATGCTGTTCGCTATTCTGGTTGTATTGTTGACCCTATCGCCAACAAATACGGGAATCACCCAAGCAGAAACGCCAACTGAAAACAAGATCGCATATATAAAAAATGATGAGACTGGTTTAATTTTTGATGTACCAGTTGCTGTGGAGGTTACAGATACATCTATAACGTATCAAGCGCCGATTACGAATGGCATGCTGACCGAAATTGAGAAGCATAAGTCTGGCAACTTAATGTCGGCTCTTGACCTTAGTGAACAGGCGATCGTGCCTCTAGCGTCTGGGGGTGGGTCTACCTGGCAGAATGATCCTTCTGTATCGGTTAGGTTAACCTTATATATGCAGTATAGAACGGCTACTCAGGACGGTAATCTGCACGCAGCAGCAGAATTTTACAAAGGAAAATGGGAACGTTTAGACCCCACTGTGACGGTTACCAAGTTTAATTTCACCGCGTTATGTTATGGTGAGAACTGGATTATGCCTTCTGCGGGCAATTGTGAGACGCCAAAAACCAAGACTGCATCCAAAACTAATCCAGCTAACAATACCTACTACGTCCATGATCCAAACTGGGATAATTTATATGTGTACCTCACCGATGTGCACGCCCACACAGATAAACTTAAAGCAACCATGATTCGGGGTTCAACTCAATGGACATTTACTATTTGTATCGGGGTTGGAGGACCGGCTCTTACCAATTGTGTAAACCTAATCCCTTAACCCAAGTTGCTGCTCGACCAGTATTAGATATTTGTCGCTCAAATAATTATTGTAACAGGCTTCGCCATGATAGAACAAGATGCGCCATCTGTGAATTGGTTGCCTCAACGCAAACATTTCACAGATGACGTATCTATATGATTTTCGAATCAATACTGATCGTTATGAGAGGAACAATCCTTATGGGAAAATCAGTGTATCATATTATTCGGTGGTTTGGACCCATAGCTATACTAGCGATTTCGTGGGGGTTTGACAATTTGATTGTCAGTCTAAGACGTGGGTTTACAGAAGTGGGAATAAATCCACTTTTTATCACCTGGTCCCTAATTGCTGCCAATATATTGGTTATTAGTCTGTGGCTAATGGTCTATCGGGTTGAACACAATCACTTATCCGGAAATCGATTGGCAGGACTTTATTACCTTGTTATTGGCGCTCTTATAACTTTATTTGTTCCAACCCAAATGACAGTGCCTGCTAACATCAAACCTTTCCTATTATTTGTCCCTACCCGAAGTCTACGGGCAGAAATCCTTAATCATGGTTTTAATTCTTATTTTGTCCTTTCGGGAGCTTTTCTTGGAATCCTTGGTATATTGTTGCTGATTTCATCAAGCCATCAAAAAACCGACGTAAAAGGGAATTAAGCATATACGTTTATGCGAAGCCAGTCCGAAGTGTGGATCGAAATAATTCTCGTACCAAGAGGCTATCCAGAAAGTACGATTGGACAGTGCCATCTTTTAAATCCCAGCCTCCGGCTATTCCCAGTGCATAACACCCAAATATCCTAAATCTCAGGCCGACACACATTTCAAAGTCTTTATACACCTCTGCTGTGTACACGCGCCCGTAATCTCCAATTGCCCCTGCATCGATATGTCATCCCCGCAGCATGAGCTGTGCGACCCGTCCGTCGCCCGCCTGCGTTCCCTCCCAGCAGCGTGCTGGTACGGGTGGATCTTTGTGACCGCCGGCAAGGGAATGTTGTCCCGAGAACCATGCAACGGGCGAGGCATTCCAGCTGTAGAAGCCCCACACTGGCGCGGGCCTGCTCGCCTGCAGCCTCGCGGGCGGGTTTTTGCCCTGCTCAACGGAATCGAGAGGCCTGAGCAAGCCCCAGTACGGCTTGCGCCTTTCGTCCGAACAAACCCGCCCCTACGCATAGAATGCCTCTCGGCGAGCGCAATCCGTGTATCCGTGTTCAAAATCCGTGTCGTGCTGGACTGGGCGACCCGTTCCTTTCCCGCCCTTGCGCCTCCACAGGAGCCTACCTCGCCCGCACGGGCTCGGTATGAGCCGCGTGGGTCGCCCCTACGGCATCCCGCTGCCCTCCCCCAAAAATCCAATGTGTGCGGTCTCGTCAGGCGGAAATGCCTCGTCCCAACCGGCGAGATCAGCCCCTAGCTCACCGCTTTCTTCACCAGCGCTTCGATCTTTGCCTCTCCGGCGGCAGTCAGCTCCTTCAGCGCGAAGGAGGTCGGCCACATGGCGCCGTCGTCGAGGTTGGCCGTGTCGTTGAAGCCGAAGGTCGCGTACCTGGCATTGAACTTGTGCGCGCTTTGGAAGAAGCACACGATCTTGCCGTCCTTGGCATAGGCGGGCATCCCGTACCAGGTTTTCGGCGAGAGCTCTGGCGCGCCTGCCGAGATGATTGCATGCAGCCGCGTGGCCATGGAGCGATCCGGTTCCGGCATCTCGGCGATCTTGGCGAGCAAGTCGCTTTCACCGGCTGCCCTGTCCTTATTCGCCCGCGCTTCCGCCTTCAGCTCCCTGGCGCGCTCCTTCATCGCGGCGCGTTCATCTTCGGTGAATCCCTGGTAGTTCTCGTCGCTGGCGGACTTCTTGGTGGTGTTCTTAGCCTGGGTCATGAGTTTCTCCTTCTACTTATAAATGAGTGAACCGCAAGATACCCTGGCAGAAATTATAGCACAGGCGTTCTGAAATTACAACCAATTTGGTGGGAATTAGCCCGACGGTTTGCGTCAGGGGTGGTGGGGCGGAGGAGGGAAAGCCCTCCGATTTGAAAATGGTTAAGTACACGACTCGTTGAAACTAAAGGTTGTGGGTCAGCGCCTCGATTGTCAGTGAAGCAAGCTGAGCATTGTCAACTTCGATGGGCGGGGAGACAAAAATGGTCCCATCGGCAAGGTCTTGTTCGATGCGTTGACGTAGTGGCACCATCGCCTTAGCAGCTTGTGGGGCAAAAACGAACTTTGCGAGCAGTTTGAATAGCATAACGCGAATCCGCGCCCCACGCGGCTTGCCGAATAAACCAATTAAACAAGTTCCATCCCGGGTGGGCTCCAATTTGTGTGTGATTGTGGAGGTCGTCCCGAAAGGGTTGGAGTCCTCCGTCGTAAACTGCTCAAAGGGGCGCCAATCCAAAACAAGTTGGCGGGTTTCCATATTGCCGTGATAGCAGTAGAAAGTCGTATTGATACCAGTGCGTCCCTGCGCCTGGTTGCGAAGCTCCAGTTTGCTCGCTCCGAGCAGGATGACTCGATATTCAGGCTTCGTCAGGTACTCCCACAAGATGGACGGAGGAACGGGGAACTCGTGTTTGACAATCATCAGCGCCTCTTCGGGTCGCACCTCGATCCGCACCCTGTCCTTCAAGCGCTCCCACACTTTATGCATATCATGCACGTACATTTGCACTTCCCCCACATCCGCGAAGGTCTCGCGATGCGGGATCAGGCTGTTCTGAAAATCTGCAAGCCCTAACGCATCCATCACCGACTGCGTAAATGCGGCGTATGCCTTGAAGCCCAGTTTTTCCTTGATCTGATTCTTTGCCAGGCGATGCACCAAATTGATATCGTTCCCCACCAGTTCAGTGAAATGCCCCAGTTTCTGGGTCATGTAAGAACCGAAATGAACGAAGAACTTCAAGTCGAGATTGGGCAGGTTTCGGCACGCATTGCAGGTGCAGGTCGTGTTGATCACCATCAGTTCCAGCGCTTTGCGACAGGACGCATACGTGGTTTCGATCATATCCAGCAGGCTTTGTCCCTGCAAAAACCCGCCTGCTGGCGCATACGAAAAAACAGCGTCGCCTTCCAGCTTGGATAATATCAACGGAGACTGGGTGTGCTGAATCAATAGATTCAGCAGGGCGGTCAGGCTGTCGCGCGCATGTTCGAGCTCCGACTCGTTGACATACTTCGAATACCCTGTAATATCAGAAATGATCAAGAAGCCTTGTTGTGTCATGTCGCAGAATAATATATCATAGGTTAATTAAATGGGCTCGGATATAATTAACTTTTGCGCGGGGTTGCCCAACGGTTTGCGTTACCTGCGTGTGGGCAGGCGTGGATTCTGCTTGGGAGCAGAAAAAACTCGAAGCTAGAAAAATGCTTGAAAATGCCGCAGAATCCCACGCATCAGCCTTCATGCGGTGGTTCGGCGGCTCTACAGGCATCCATCTGCCCTGGGGTGGCAATGCTGAGTCTTCATTTGACGACTAATGGCATGAATAAGTAGCGAGTGGCATCATCCAATTGAAAGAAGTCAAAATCAGCGGGAATCTCGGGCATGCCAGGCAGTTCGTTGCTGGCCTGTATGCCCACCTTGGGATTATCCAGGTTGGCAGTGTATTGTCCAACCTGGGTCCAATTGGTGCCAGTAAGGCTGTAATAGCCTGTGTAGACGCTGCCCTGTTTCTGTATTCGCAGATAGATGAGAGTGGCGACTTCGCTAACCGCCGTGTATGTGGGAGAAGCATTAGTCTCCATAATCATTTCCACGATGTTTGCGTCAACAAACTGACGGTTCAATTGGATGTAGTTATCATCATCCTGGTAAACGATGAGCCCAGCTTTGTGAATGAATTGAGTCGGTGTGAAAGCTACATTGGTCGTAACAGTGAAGTCACCCTGTGGAGCGATCATGAGCAACAGGTTGCGCTGGGAGATCATCTCTGCCCACAGACTGCCTTCTTCAGTTGTGATACGAAGAAAACCAGGGTTGGCTGTTAGACTCCAGTGAGTAGGGTTTTCACGCACCCATGACCAATGGCTATCAAGCGAAGTATTGGCAAAATTGTCTATCCAAGTCGTATTAGAAGCTGCCGCTATAGAAGAGGCGCTTGCCGACAGAGTTGCCATTAGCAACCCTACGGTGCCAAAAGCTAACGTTACCACACTAACCAAAATAACTAGACGAGCCTTCATTTTGTCTCCTTAAGCTATTCCAGACGCACCCTTCGACTACTGAAGTGAGCCGCCGAACCAGTGCATAACAAGCCACCTTGCGGTATATTCAAATATACAGGCTAAATCAATTTTACACCGAGGCTGCCACGCTTCTCCCCAAAAAAGTCCTCCCGACCAGTCCTGCAACCGGCTGCGGATGAAGAACTATTCTTTGTTGGTCTGTGTTAGGGGCGCTGAGGCTGACTTGGTTGCACCTTATCCACTGATTACCACACGCCTGGAAACAGACGAAAACGAACCTGACGAGAATAATCAGTATAGCCATTCAACTCAGTCAATAAAACACGATCTTCAAGGACCGTGCGCAAAATGAGCAGGATTGTGCTCAAGAAGCTGGCGATAAGCGCCCACCAAGAAGCAAGCAAAAAGGGTACTGCCAATTCATACACAATTGCACCAAAATAAGCCGGGTGACGCACATAGCGGTACGGGCCGTCCGTAACTACAGAGTGACCACGCTCAGATTGTATGCGAACAATCTGTGAGAAGAAAGCATTCGAAGCTGTTGCCCATACAACCAGAACATATCCTAGAGCACAAGCCGCCAACCCAACCAATTGAACTGCTAAAGGAAAATCGCCTGTCCAGTGATTGCGTTGGTCAAGCCCAGCGACAATGTAACGAATTAATTGTACAAGGCCAAGCATGCTCATGATGGCTGTGTCCCATCTCTTGGCTCCCTTGCGCGGGCCGAGGCGCTCAACCAAAAGTGTGGGGTTGAAGCGCAAGATAACGACGGCTGTCGCCACAATCCAGCCGAACATCACAGCCAGTGATGCCCAGGCAGGCCACCAGTCGATCCTTCCAGCAGACCAAAACAGGGCGATGCCCATCCCCACCAGCCCCATGGTCTCACGAATAATGTAGCGTATGATAAGTTTACTATTCATAGCTTTAGGACAGTATAGACCCGAAGGCAGAAAAAGGCTTGAAAAACGCGCAGAATCTCACTTGTCGGCTGCACGCTGTGTTGGCTGCCATATTGCACCGCGATAATTTGAAACTTAAATTCTCACCTTAGCATCAATTGCTGTGATGACAACATACCCATAATTAACAATACATCTGCTCCAGCATGAAAAAGAACCGATCCAATCAGACTGCCGGTCTTGATCATGATCAAACTACCGATAACCCCAATCAGTATTAATACAATTGCAAAGATAATCAGATTTGCAGGTGTATAACCGGGATCGATATGTGCGAGCGTAAATACTAAAGTGGTTACGGTTATTGCCGCGACGAGACCAATATTTGCCTGGAAACCCTTCAAAAACACCGCTCGATACACTAACTCCTCTCGGAATCCATTTGCGAGGCTGAAAACTAATGCCAGTGGAATGGCTGCTCCAATTAGTTCAATTGTCAACCCTTCGTTGAGCGCCTGTAAGACTCCCAATCCGCCAAACAGGAGCAATCCTACGGTACCAAGAACAATGCCCCAAATTTTTCCACTGCCTTGAACATAAATGTCAGACAATTTTTGACCGGAGAGCAGCCAGCCAATAATAACTGGTACAGATACCAGCAATGTACTGGTTACCATTGTGAATGCAAAACCGGACAACTCCTGGGTATCCCAGGAAAACATATGCACTATTCTGCTAGTGAGATTGTTCTCAACTATCCAGCCCAGGGATACAAGAAAAAATGCTAAAAATACTGTTTTGTGATTTGGGAAGTACTTGTGCGATACGAAATACGCAATCAGCAAGATGGTTGACAAACCGATCATGTAAATTTCTCGGAATCCCACAGGAATTAACCTCAATAGATTAAGACCCAGGATAAAAATCAAGCCTCCAATGACCAAATATACAATCAACCAAAATATTGGGGCGTTCGTTTTTTGCATTTTCGTTTACTCCTTTCAATCGACCCGCTCAGGCTAGCGTAGCCACAGCCCAGCCCATTGTTGGGCGGCTTGAAGGCGCAAAGACATAACTCCATCAGGCAAGTCGACTCTTTCGCATGTTACGCAATCGAGTTCGTTCACCGGGACTCAAGCGCTCGATAGCGCGTGAAAAGGCTTGTGCACCCATTTTACCGGCATGAGTTTCTAAGAATTGCGTGATCTCGTGGTTATAAACGCGTCCCATCTCGCGCAAAACCCAGCCAACTGCCGTTTGAACGTAGTATCGTTGGTCATCCATGCAGTTTGACACCAAAGGCAAGACCTTGTTCAGAGGTAGAAATACTGCGTTCTTGCCGCTGTAATGAATAAGACTCACAAGCGATATGCGCCGCAGCCATTCATTATTAGCAAGGTTCCAGGATTCGATTTGTGGGTAGGTCTCTGCAAGATTGCTTTCAAGAATTCGCGAATAAATTGCGCTCAAACCATCACTATGACACCAGTTATCAACGCGGCTGCTCCATTGACGTACAACTGTCCACAGACCGGTGCTGACCTTCTTGCGCACAACCGGCGTGTAAAACTCAAGCGCGGCGAAAAGGACATCCCCATAGGGTGATGTTTTCCAGAGAGCATCCCATATCTCGAGCACCTGCTCTTCTGGCAAATGGTAGAAAGAGAAACCTTGCTTAACACGTTGCCTTAGCTTTGGAAAAGTGATTCCAAGATGTGCGAGCTGCGAACCGCGATCCTGTTGAACGGCTTTGCCGCGTTCTGGATCGCCCAGCGGGATCAGCGCTTCTACAACTTCACGATGATATTCCTGGAAATTAATGTCGTTCATATTGATTGTTGGTTCTTCTTCATTAAGCTGTTACTCGCGATTTTATCAAACCGACTATCCATGCATACGCCTATGTCTGTCGTGATAATTTCGCCATCGAGAGATTCTGTGACGTGGCATTCGGAATACGGGCATCGGTTGGAATAATAAGCAGCTATTCCTGATTGCGAGCATTCAGTCATTTCAGAGTTTGAGACAACATCCATGCGTAGAGATCTGGATTTGCGTAGGCTACATCGGCGATATCATGCCCGGCATCCGGGTATATCGTCAATTGAACATCCCCGTTGCAGGCTTTTAATGCTTTCACCAAACTTTCCTCTGCATCCAGGGGCACCATTTCATCTTTCGCCCCATGAAAAGCCCAGATGGGAACTTTTTTTAAATCGCAGATATTATCAGGCGTTCCAAATGGATACCCATAATAGCCCATCACCGGGATGAGGGCTGCAAAACGGTCAGGATAGCGTAATCCAATTTCCCATGTACCGCCTGCGCCAAGACTGACTCCGGTGAGATAGATTCGTTCAGGGTCTATGGAATATGTCCCCATTATCTCTTCCAGCAAGGCGAAAAGGCTGTCCGTTGTTTCATCGGCAGACCAATACCCTTCCTGGCTTTCAATCTGTGGAGAGGCAACAATGAAAGGAAAATTCTTCTCGTCATCAAGTTTTTTAGGCAATCCCCCTATCTTGAGATAATCCAGATTGTTTCCACGTTCACCCATGCCGTGGAGAAAAAGTATCAAAGGCCATTTCTGCTGGGGGTCCGTTCCATACTCATCGGGCAGATACAACAGGAAATTAATATTTGCCTTTACCGATGTGTAGGGTTGTTGCCCGAAATTCACCAATGAAGAGAGCGCTGGATACGTTATCCTTGGAGTTGTGGTGGATGGAGTTGCGGATGATGTGGTATCGCCAACTGTGAATATCCAGTTTATATCATAAGGCTCCAGCGAATTATCCATAAAACCGATCATATAACGCAAAGTGTGTTCGCCTGGCGTAAGATTATCTATCGCTATATTCCAAAAACGGGCTTTGTCTCCATCCGAGTCAGTGTCAAAGAAGCCAAAGGCGGGTAAATCAACAGCGAAACCATCGAAATACAGCTGCCACGTCTCTGCGTTCCAAGCCGCGTCCAATGCTTCTATCGTGTTGCCAATTTCGCCATAGCCAATAAAAATATAGGGTATCTCAGGAACATTACACGTCCTGACTGTGACTTTTGGATCAGATTCTGCGATATAGGGCGAGCAATGATTAAAGATGCTTGGTTCGCTGGCCTCCCCCTGCGCGATTTCCAACAACATTTCTCCAACCAAATCTCCGGGCTTTAAGGAAGAATTCGGAGCGGTTGGAGATGCGATTGGAGATGTAGTTGGAGATGCGGTTGGAGATGAAGTTGGAGATGCAGTCGGGGAAGTTGCTGGATTGGCACAAGATATCAACATGCTGACAATCAATACAGCGAAAATAAAACTCATTTAGCGTTTCATGTGGAATCTCCTTTCACAACGACACCAGAAACGTTTTTGAGGCATTCGTCCTTTGTCAGGCGTTCTTGCTTACGAAAGACCTTATGATTTCTGCATATTCTTTCGGATGCGAAAACTGTGGACCGTGATCGGCGCCTTCTATAACCAGTTTCTGTGCCCTGGGAACTCCTCTGTGAAGCTCATCCAGAATAGCACCATAAAATTTAGCACTATACTCGCCTTGTGTAAGCAGGATTGGTTTTGGGAATTTCGCCAGTTTCTCAAGGTCGACCGTCCAGGGATCGGGATCGTTGACATCATCAATAAAAGTAGGCGCGCTGGCGATCAGGAATTTTCGAAAGTCTTCAGGGAATTCATCCCACGCATTGGGCTTTAGGACTGCATTCATAAACGTACGGATGCTTGACTCCATTTCTCCCGCTCTGAGCTGCTTGACAGTGTCCCTTTGCAGTTGATCCATTTCTGCCACATATTTGTTCGCCTTGGTGCCTTCATTTAGATGGAGGAAAGGAGGTTCATGCGCACACACACTCAAACAAAGTTCGGGGTAATCCACTGCCATCCTGAGTGCGATAATGGCGCCATAGGAGTTACCAAGAAGATGAGCAGGGGCTAGTTTTAAGTGATTGAGCAGCCCTGCAAGATCAGCCATGTCATCCTTCATACTGCCTTGTTTGGCAGGGCGTTCACTCTGACTATGTCCGCGCCGGTCATAGTTCAGAACACGAAAAGATTTTTCGAGATAAGGCACAAGCGCGCCCCAGTTATCGTGGTCAATCCATGCGCCGTGAATCAGCACGATCGCAGGGTCGAGATCCCCCGATAACTCCCAGAACAGTTCAACTCCATTAATAAGATTCTTGGGCATGTTTATCTCCTAAAGTGGGCGACCCGCTCTTTGCCCCACCCTGGTACCCTCCAGAACAGCCCATCTCGCCCGTACAGGCGCGCTATGATCGGCGTGGGTCGCCCCTGCACATCATAATTATTGCACAAATTTCCGCAAAGCGCGCTCCGCTCAATCAACCAGCTTTATTCTGAGCATCCCATTCATCGCGCAGCAGGCAGTAAAGGTACTCATCCTTGAAAGTACCATCCTTGAAAACATACTGGCGTCGCGTGGCTTCTCGGCGGAATCCATTGCGCTCGAACAATCGGATTGAACGTTCATTGAATGCGTAGATTTCCGCCCCGATGCGATTCATCTTCAATTCATCGAAACAGTAGGCAGTGATGGCTTGCAGGGTTTCGGTCGCATAGCCTTTACCCCAATTCGCCCTGTTCCATCCTAACCCGATGCCTAACATGCAGCGGCGGTTGTACCGGTTAATGAGCGCGATCATTCCGCAGCCGATCAATTCATCGCTGTGCTTAAGATGAATGGCATAGTCGATGATATCTGCATCCGGCGGGCGGTTGAGTATGTGATCGAGAAGCTTCTGTGTCTCTTCCAGGGTTTCGGGGCGCTCCCTGGGCGGATCATCACCAGCGAAATAATCTTCATCCGGGTCGTTAAATGTGGCATTCAACCAGGCCAGGTTGTTTTGGGTGTGGGATTTTAGTACAAGCCGTTCGGTGCTGATGTATATCATCATCGAGTAAAATAGTTCGTATGAAAAAACATCGCATCTATAGCATGAGCTTCGCAAGCATCTATCCCCATTATATAGCCAAGGCGGAGAAAAAAGGGCGCACGAAGACAGAGGTCGATGAAATCATTCGTTGGCTGACAGGATACAGCCAGGAAGAGTTAGAAGCCCAACTGGAAAAACAGAAAGACGTCGAGACTTTCATTGCGGAAGCTCCTCAACTGAATCCTTCACGGGCTTTGATCAAGGGTTTGATTTGCGGTGTGCGAGTGGAAGACATCGAAGAACCAATGATGCAGGAAATTCGCTACCTGGATAAGCTCATCGACGAGCTGGCAAAGGGAAAAGCCATGGAGAAGATATTGCGGCAGCCATAAATCTTCCGGCTGGAAGCAACCCCTCGCCATTTGTGAAGTTAATCGAATTCGACTCCCACCAGGCTGGCGATCACTTCGATTTCTCCCAGGTGCTGGAAGGTGTGGGTGAGACCAAACGTAAACAGGCATTTGCCTTTGCTCCAGCCAAGATAGTTTTTGATGAAGCCCTCCGGGTTAGAATGAGCGAGCCCTTCGTCCAGCATGATCTGCCTTAACCGCCCCTCTTCCATCGCCGCGTCCATCTCGTGCAGCTCCAGCATACTGAGGATGAGGCGGGTGCGCGCCTGCACCGCCAGCCAATAATCGTGCAGGGCAGAACAATCGACGCGCTGGTTCAGCTCATCCACTTCTGCAAAGGTCATCTCAGTGCCGTGATGTCTCCAGGGCAGGTTCATGCGCTCCATCCAGGAACCTTCGTCCAGCACCTGCGGGCGGTCTGCCACGAAGCGGTTCAACCCGGCGTCTTCGACGCGCGCGATGTGCCACAGGTTCCAGGCGATCGAATTGGTGCGCGGGTGCGGGCGCAGGCGCATCAGGTCGTGCGGCGCCTGCTCCCAGATGCCGGCGAGGTAGAAGTTGTGCAGGGGGTCGTAGCGCTGCAGAAAGAGTGTGGAAATGTTCATGTTGAGCGTTCCCTTGTGGCTGCCGGCCGGCAGCCCAGCGGCTTCAGGCGGAGCTTGACGTTTTTGCTTTTTGAAGTCCTGCGATTCCCAAGGCGAGGCACATCACCGATAAAATCAAACCGGGCCAGTGAGCGTTTAGAAAAGCTGCCGCATTGCCAACAAAAAGGAACCATCGCGATAACTCGATCAGAGCATAAGCCGCCATCACCGCCAGGAGCAATCCACCAAATGCTTTCTGATAGCTCTGCTCAAGCTGTTGTCGGTCGCGCTGCTCGTAGCTGCCGCTTCCACCGATCAGCCCGCCCAGAACAGCGATCGTCAGCATAAATGTCAGCAGTCCAAAATCTGGCAAGAATTGAAACGCAATTCCGATGGTTCCGACGACGAGCGCCAGGATTGCCATTTGACGGTAGCTCATTCTCGCCCTGTTTTCTGTGTTCATGGTGCGGTTCTTCTCCTTTCGGGAATTCAGCACGCGGCAAACCCAATTCTTTACTACCACTATACAGGATTATCGTGGCGGCTGCAACAATTTTTTATGCGCCGGGAGGTGGGCGAGCTTCAAGTCACGTGCGCGCGATGGCGGGCTGCACGGCTCATCATTTTTCAACCGCGGATTCCAGGACATTGCTAACCCAACTGTTGAGACTCTTATTGGATAACCGGGCCTTTATGAACGCTTTGCGATGCAATTCAGGCGAGAGTCGAACGACAAACTTTCCAGAGAATGGCTTTTCGGGGTTTTCCCCACGTGATGCGCAAAATTCAAGGTAATCTTCAACAGAATCGATAAATGCCTTGCGCAGTTCATCTACCGATTGGCCTTCGAAGGTGATCACATCGCGGATATTGATCACTTCACCGTGAAAGATACCCGCCTCACTGTCAAATTCAACCTTACCGATATAACCTTTGTATTCCATCACGGTCTTACTCCTGCTTCATCAAGGAAACGGCGAACAGACCTTACCATTGCTCTACTGGCTTCTTTGCCAGGGTGAGGGCGGTGGAACACCGCTCTCACGTTATTAAGTGCTACCCGGACTCTTGATCCGCTTCCTTCAGATACCTCAGCACCCAGTATCGCGAAAAGCGATTCTATATCTCGCCAGGCAATATTTGCCCGGTCAGGCCTTTCGAAGATGGCTTCTAAGACTCTGCGATGCTTGCTGTCCACGCTCGGATGATATCACGTTATGATACTAGAGTCAATCCTACCGGCACCCCCATGGATTGTAGAACGTGCAGTCAGCGAACTGCAAAGCAAGTCCGCTATCCCAACAACCGCCTGCGAACGGCGTCCAGATCCGCCTGACTTACCCCGCCCATACGAAGATAGCTGTCCGCATCAAAGCCTTCCAGGGCGCCGAGCAGCGCTGCTTGAATCGATGAATTCTGGCGCGCCAGAAGCTCATCCCGGAAGGGATCGGGGCTTAGCGCATAATCGGCAACGATATCCTCCGGCGTCACACCTAGCAGCGCCAGCAGCAAGAGGGCGATGATGCCCGTGCGGTCATTTCCTCGGATGCAGTGGAAAAGCACGCCG
>JBGSTO010000556.1:0-15584 GCA_041736465.1 Anaerolineales bacterium
AGCCTGCAGCTCCGCGCCGTGCGCCAGCTCCTGCCTTACCCGATCTTCCCACTCCAGCTCTTCTCTGAGCTTGTCGTTATACCACTTCTCGTGATGCGCCCGGGCGTACCAGGCCGACACTTTGCCGCTGAACATCGAGAAGAAAGCTTCTTTTTCTTCCGGGAAGACGGCGCCCATGTAAACGTGAATGATCAACCCGGCGACAATCGAGAAGACGGATACCCAGTGAATTGGCTGGGCGATCTGCTTAAGGACGGGCGGGAAGACCTGGTTGAAGGTCATCACTACCCCGCTGACCATGATTCCTACTGTCCCAAGGATCACCACGTACATATACAGTTTCTGACCGGCGTTGTAAGCATCCTGCGGCGGCAGCTCTTTGCCTTTCATGAACCCCAGCATTTGCAGCGGTTTGGTCTTGAGCCAATCGATGTCATCCGTATCAAGCAGCATACGCGTCGCCGCAAAGGGTACGAAATAGCGCCGGAACCCGCCCAGGATGTTAAAGGCCAGCACGAAAATCCAGATCAGTCCCAGGGTGTAGTGAAATCGGACCAGGTTGGCTGTCCCGCCGAACACGTTGCGCAGCATCTCCTGCATCCAGAGCGGGCTGAGGCCCAGGCGCGGAGAGGACAGGATCGCAATTCCAGTTGGCAGCAGGAGCAGCCACATGCCTACGTTGAACCAGTGCGTCAGAATATTGGCCAGGTTGTGCTTTTTGTACATCTTGGTGCGCAGCCGGCGCCGTTCCTGAAGGGGGATATTCTTGTGTCCCATGGCTTACTCCTCGAACTCTTTCTCACCTTCAATCAACTGTTTGGTGAAATACACGGCTTGCACCAGGAACGAGGCCCCGATCCCGGCTGCCAGCAGCGGTACGGCGACATTTTTCCAGCCCAGTTCGGATAAAGTGTATTTCGGCGCTCGGGGCAGCGCACCGCCCTGCGAAATCAGCGGCTGGAGCTGTTCTGGCGTCTCGAGCCGCTCCATTGGCGGAAGATTGAGGTAGTAGATGTTTGGATCAGTATCGTGACCGTTTGCTTCGTAATCCAGCCGTACAACGCTCCTGGCATTTTGCACCACCAGCGACACTTTAGATGCGGGGTCATTCAAATCGCCAAACAGGCGCGAACCTCCGATACAGGTTGCCACGCAAGCCGGCTCCAGCCCCACTTCCAGGCGTTGGGCGCAGGCGTTGCATTTGTCGACCACGCCGCGCTTTTTATCCAGGTAGCGCACATTGTATGGGCAGGCATCCACGCAGTAGCCGCAGCCGATGCAGGCATCCTGATCCACCAGTACCAACCCGGTATTCTTATCCTTGTAGGTTGCGCCGCTGACGCATACTTCTGTGCACGGCGGGTGCTCGCAGTGCATACAGTTGTAGGGCACAAAGGTGTGCTGCAGGTTGGGAAACTCGCCCTGCAGCCCCAGGTCTTGCACCCAGATACGGGTATTCTCCATGGGAACCCGGTTCTCCACGCTGCAGGCTACCTGGCAGGCGCGGCAGTCGATACAGCGGGAAACATCGATCACAAATGCGTAATGGTTTTTCTTTTGCATGCTGCTCTCCGCGCTATGCCTTCTTGACGCTGACGAAGGTCTGGCTGAGCGCCTGTCCGCCGCTGATCGGATCGGTATAGGTGACGTGCAGGTCCGAGTCGCTGGCGCCTACCTGGTAAGCTGTGCGCAGCCCTTTGGAGTGATGTCCGTACCCGGTGGTCATGTAAACGCAGTCGGGCCGGATAGCCTGCGTGACTTTTACAGGAATTTTTACGCTGCCCACCAGGCTGGTCACTTCCACCAGGTCCCAATCTTTCAACCCCAGGCCTTCAGCCGGCTCTGGGTGCAGCCACAGCCTCGGTTCGTCCTGGTATTTATGCAGCAGCTGGTTGTTCTGGGTTCCAAACTGGGTATGCTGCGCCACTTTACCTGTCAGCAGGTAAAACTCGCCGGGTTTGGGATAAGCGGGTTCCTCCCAGGTGGGCCAGGGTGAGAAGCCGGCTCTGGCCAACGTCTCCGAATAGATCTCAATCTTGCCGGAAGGCGTGTTGAAAACGATCTCGCCTTCTTCTTGCTCAACGCCGGGATCGAGAACACCCTTGAGCTTCAATTCGTTGATATCCAGATTCAACGGGGCGAGCTGCTGGCGGATATAATCTTCTTCGTCTTCGTACTGGAAGAAATCACCCAATCCCAGGCGCTCACCGAGCTGTTTATAAATCCACAATGCGGATTTGGCATCGCCTTGCGGCTCGATAACCGGCTGGCGCAGGTAGATTTTCCTATCCACGATGTGCAGCGGATCGTAGCGCTCGAGGTAAGAGGCTTCTGGCAGGACGACGTCCGAATACCACGAGGTGTCGTTCATGATGATATCCACAGTGACCAGAAAATCCAGCTTATTGATCGCCTGCAGCGTGCGCGCACGGTCGGGCAGAGAGAGCACCGGGTTTTGCCGGGAGACCAACCAGCCGTGCGCCTGGTAGGGCTGTCCGCTGAGGATGGCGTCGCGCATCTCCTGAAAGACGCCCAGCTTGAGTGGCACGAGCGGGTATTTCCATGGCACGCCATCCAGGCGCAGCGCTGAAATTCGCGGGTAGGCAGGCTGTGGTGGTTTGCCCAGGCCGATGCCGGCGGCCTCTGGGCTTTCTGCTGCCAGACAGCCGCCGGGTGTGAGCACGTTGCCGCCCAGGGCGTTGAGGGTGGCAATGGCGCGCTCTGTCTGGAACGAATTGATAAAGTTGGAGGTGCGCCAGCCCGGGTGCGCCAAAGCATTGTGTTTGGCCGCGGCGAATTCTCGGGCGATGCGATCGATGGTGCTGGCGGGCACACCGGTGATCGTTTCTGCCCACTGCGGCGTGTAGGACTGCATGGCTTCGACAATATCATCGCAGCCCACGACGTACTTCTTGACGAACTCGCAGTCTGCCAGCTCCTCGCTGACGATGACATGGATCATAGCCAGCAGGAAAGCCGCATCCGTACCGGGGCGAATCGGAATCCATTCGCTGGCTTTGGATGCCGTCTTGGTGTAGCGCGGGTCAAGGTACACCAGCTTTGCCCCGCGCGCTACCGCCTCGACCAGCTCGGCAGTCTCGGAGGTGGAAATGGCCTCGGTCAGGTTGCGTCCCACCAGCAAGATGAATTCAACCCCATCGTAGTTTCTGGCGGGTTCCTCGACGCCGTAAGTCAGCGAGAAAGCCGTCACCATGGCATTGAAACACAGGCTGCGCTGGGTGCCGTAATTGGGCGAGCCGAATCCATTGAGCAGGTTTTCGAACTGCACCTGGCTCAAGTTGTGGGTAGAGGAGAAGAGCATCGCCTCCGCGCCGTAGTTCTGCTTGATCTTGAGCATGTTGTCGGCGACGAGATCCAGGGCTTCGTCCCATGTTGCCTGCCGGAATTTGCCTTCACCGCGCTGGCCAACTCGCACCAGTGGGTGCAGCACCCGGTCGGGGTCATAGGTATTCATCAGACCAGACTGCCCGCGCGCACACAGCCGGCCGCGCGAGTGGGGATGGGCTGGATTGCCTTCCAGCTTGACGATTCTTCCCTCCTCCACTTTGGCAAGCACGCCGCAGCGCCACACGCACATCTCGCACATGGTGGGGATATACCCATCGCCGTTGGCATCTAGGCTGCCCAGGCGTCGCGCGGCCTGGGCAACGGGCGGAGCGATAAAGCTGCCAAGCAGCGCCGCGCCGCCGGCGGCGCCGCCGAGCTTCAGAAAATCTCTTCGACTGAGCGTTTTATTCGCCATAACCTGTACCTCGCAGGCCGGAACGGCCTTTCTTGGCCTGCATTTATGATCCAATCTTATCCTTGCGCTGCAGGCCCGCCCGGTCAATGGCATAGAACAGCAGCAAGCTGATCAGCGTGAACACCGCGATCACCAGGTAGGGATTCAGATTCCATAGATCGGGAATGACCACGTTACCAACTTTGGCAATCTTTTCAAGCTGAGGAAAAACCTGCTGGTAGGTAAGACCGAAAATAACCGCCCCAGTCAGAAAGCCGAGCATACCGGGGATCAGATAATCCAATTTTCCTTCGCCGCTCCCGGCGGCGCAGGTGCCCGGTCAGAACCCGGTGAGTGCCATGCCGATACCGAAGATCAGCCCTCCCACCAGGTTGCCGGCTACGTAGGTTGCAGGAATATTGGGAAAGGTGATCAAACCCAGGCCGCGCAGTGTATATAATCCCGCCATCGAGACGACCAGGGCGGTCATCATGAATTTCAAGACAGCCAGATCGGTGAAGCGAAAGACATTCACGATCTTGTAGTAGCGCGTCAGCCCGGCTTTGTTCAGGGAGAAGCCGAAGGCGATACCGAGAAACAGTGCCAGCGTGTAATTGAGCATGGATTTATCCTCCAATACAATGGTGGGTTAATAATTTTTGCGGTAGACGAGCAGGGCGGTGACAATCCCGGAGGCGAACATACCCCCAATGAACAGAAACGCGGCCGGCGCCAGCAGCATGCCACCGGAGATCGCCAGCCCGCTGGTGCAGCCGCCGGCGATTCCAGCGCCGTACTCCAGCACAATCGCGCCGAAGAAAGCAATCACCCAGCGCTTCCAGGTTTGCGGGCCGAAGGCAGCTTTCCACTGAGCGTCGTCGTTGAAGCGCAGTTTGAAAGTGCCGCTGAGCAGCGCGCCCACCATGCCTCCCAGGAAGATACCCAACAGCAGCACCACTCCCCAGGTGATCCCGGATGGCATGATGAAGTTGAAATACATGTTGTTGAAGACCTGCGGCGCAACGGCTTTGCCAAGTATGCCGGCAAGGTTTTCAAAGGCACCTGAGGCTCCCAGCAAACTGTCGCTCGCCCACACTGCCAGCACGCCGACCACGCCTAACAGCACCCCCGCAGCGTACGGCGACCACAAATCTTTTGCCAGTTGTTGACGTAACCAGTTCATATTCATCTCCTGTTCGAAAGATGGTTTCGTATGCGCGATTCTGTCAATCGCCCGCCAGCGCCAGCAAGAGATTGCGCGAAGCAGGGTCCAGCGTGCGCATACTCTTCACCAGGCTTGGATCGATCTGGGAGAGATTATGCAGCAGCGTGGAGGCATCGTCCGGATTTTGCAGCAGACGTTTCAAAGCATGCAGACCAACCGGGTTTAATTGTGCGAGCAGCGGCAGCAGAGCGGCGACCTCGTTGGAGTATCCTTCTACCACGGGAATTTCAGCCGCGGCAGCCCGTGTGGCACGCTTGCTGATCAATGGCAAGCCGCGCAGACGGCGCTCATTCCAATACACGAATGCACTTCCGCCAACCAGTGTGGATACCAGCAGCACCCACAAGATCACATTCCCCCAGTTGATCGTGAGTTGGCCCAATACGGTTTCTGCATAGCGCTGGTTGTAGTCGATTACCTCGGAATTTGCGGCAACCACCACAGGCGCTGCGGCTGGAGCTGCAGGTTGGGCGGCAGATGGTGCGGGAGCGGAGCTGCTATCGCCTGTACTGCTGCCCGAGCTGCCGCCGGTGCCGATTTCAACGCCCAGAGCGGTTGCATATACCTGGGATCGTTCCATCAAATCGGGAAGGTGGCACGCCTCGCAAGCTGCCTTGACGTCAGACATGGGCGGCACCATGCCGGTATGCGCTTCTTCTGCCACCATGCTCTGGTTGTTTCCGGCATGGCACAGATAACAAAAATCTCCGAAGGCATGCGACTGGTGCCAACCTGTGCCGTCGTTGTTCACAGGATCTTCTCCCTGGATTTCATGGCAGTTTTTGCAGGATGAAGCTTGCGAGCCGCATTGTGCATACACCTGGCTGGTTGAGAGCCACAATGCAATGCTCACCAGGATGAATGCACTGCCAGCGATAATGAAGAGAGGCGTGTATTTCCGTTTGTTCATGCTTGTCTCCACTGGGAAGAAATAGGAACAGGCTTACAGATTTATTTGATTATTCTTTTGAGATTTGATCGGCTTGCGCCAGTTTTGCCCGGTAATTCAGGCGATCGTTCAGAACAGCACGCAGCAGATCCAGGGCTTGCACCAGGCGGTTGTCCGTAAGTTGGTATTCCACGCAGGCGCCCTGGCGTTCCGCATGCACCAGCCCGCGCTCACGCAGCAGCTTCAGGTGGCGAGAAACAGTCGGCTGGCTCATTGACAAAGCTTGCGCCAGCTCTCCCACATTGCGCGGCTTTTCAGCCAGGGTATAAATGAGCAGGATGCGTTTGGGATCCGCCAGCGCTGAGCACACATCGGCGTGCAGCTGGGTTATTTCCTCGTACAGCGAAGAGATGTTATCCATCGTATCCCCAATCACTCAGGAGGAGCAAATACTGCAAGAACAGCTGGGCATTGTATGCATAAATCCATCCCGACCCATTTGCCCGAAGAAAAAATATTGGCTTATGCAGATAACCGAATATACATAATTCCTGATGAGTATAGCAATATCACACATCCTTGTATAGTGATAAATGTCACATTCTCCCAGGCTCCTTCTATCCAACAGCAGGCGCGTCGACCACCAGCTCCTGCAGGGCGGCTAGTTTCTCGGCAAACTGCGCTTCAAACAGCGGCGGGCAGCCGGCCAGTTTTACCTGAGAGGCTGCCAATTTGAGCGCGAAGGTGTAGCAGGTTGGCTCGCCGCACTGCTTGCAGTTGGTCTGCGGCAGCAGCTTGTAGAGCGCCATCGAGCTCGGGCGCTGGCGGGTCTGGGTATCGGGCTGGATTTCCGAGCGCCGCTCCCAGGTGTGGTTGACCAGCTCGATCAGCCCTTTCAGCTCGCTCTCAGCGCTCTCGCGATCCTCCACATTGCTGGTGGCGATCTCATAGGCGTGAAATGCAACATTGTGGCCGCCCTTCTTCCAGGTCAGCGCATGTGCGCCGGGCAGGTAGACGGCGCCGCGCAGGGTGGCGTTCAAATAAGGCAGAACTTCGGAGATGTCCACGGTCAGGCGCGCCCGGGCTGCATAGCGCTCTGCACCCGGTTCGCAGGGCGGGGTAAAAACTTCGAGGTCATATTGTTCGATGAACACAAGCTCTCCTAACACTCGATCCGCCGCACGAAGAGGATAACGGGATCCGCATTCTGCATAATTTCACTCATACCAAATGCTCCTGTAAGAATGAGGGCAGAAAGTCACCACTTGTGTTATGGCTGGCAGCGCGCACAAAATATTCTCTTCCAAAGAACAACCGGCGGCGTTCTTCGGGCGCGTTTACCATCGGCGAAGTGCTCCATTGGGTGGCATGGCAGCGCATGGCGGCGAGTTTTGTCTCCCAAACCGAGGCAACATCCACGCTCAAGGCAATCGCATCGTCGGGAACGGCATGCACCTGGCGCATGTCCAGCTTCTCTTTCAGTGAACGCGGCACCGCGACGGTATACAGGGCTGCACCACCCTCCGCACGACGAAATGCTTCCGCTGCCCATTGACCGGCAGCGATGTGGTCGGGATGGCTGGAAAGCCCATCAGGGCCGAAACTAAGCCATACCTGGGGTCGAATTTCGTTTACGATGGATAGGATGTGTGCAATCATCAGCTCGGCATCTGCCTGCTGCAACTGCCCATCGGCATAATCCAGCACACGCGGCGGTTGGATGCCAAGCACGCTGCAGGCGCAGCGCAGCTCGGCCTCGCGCACAGCAGGCAGTTCGTCCGGCAAACACAAAGGCGGATCGCCGCAAGAGCCGGCTCCTCCACGTGTAAAGGTCATCACAACGACCTGCACGTCTTGCCGGGCGAGCAAAGCAAGCGTTCCACCCGGGCGAAAAGTTTCATCGTCCGGGTGGGCGAACACAGCCAAAAGCGTGGGTTTACTGCGCACCCATCTCTGCAATCGCAGCCTCCAGTTCTTCTAACTTGAAAGGCCCACCTTTGACAAGCGGATAATCCTGGCGCCAGAGCACCTTCCCGTCAGCACCCACCAGCACCAGGCACGGCGCGCGGAATACGCTGTGTGGTTCTAAATTTTTTTCTGGGCATGTGTTTTTCTGATGGTTCGGGCTGTCTGGCGCCGGAGTTTCAGTTTGAACAGCGCCTCGATCGCCGCAGGTGTGCTCAATAACAGCAAAAGCGTCATGATCACTGCCGAGCTGATGCACCACATGCAAACGGCTTTGATCACAAACGGTTCCAGGTAAGTCAGGTATAAAGAGAACACGACCCCAACCAGCGCCATGGCGAAAACTGCCAGGGAAGCCAGAGCAATCCTGCGTCCCGAGGCCCAGCGCTTGATCATCCAGGCGGCCAGGATGGCGACATAGCCAACTACCCCCAGCACACCCACCGGCAAGACGCCAAATAGGCGAGCATACAGACTACTCTGCACCGAGTTGCAGTCGCCAACCGGCCCGCATACCGCATCTACCATCTGAATCTCCACATACGAGAGATAGCCTGCCACGCCCAGACCGGCGAGGATCAAAAGAGGAAAGAGCCAGTCTGTCCAGCCCGGCAGTGATGGAGCCTTTCCAAGTGTGAAAGCAATCATGCTGTAAACCAGGGCAGCCGCCATCAACGCCAGGACGGCGATCGCTACCGAAAACCCCTCCGACTGAATTTCGGAGAGCGTTTCTTGGTTTCCGGCTGCTGCTCCCGATAAATTCGCTGCCGGCGGCCAATCCACCCCGCCCTGCGCAAGGTAGCTGTCGATCAAGCCAGGAAGCTTCGTTGGAATTTCTTGTGAGCCAGACAACGCATGATCACCAATGATGAGCAGCGGCACCCCCGCCTGATCATTTGGAATGCCATACGCATTGGCCACTGCCAGCAGGTAATTCACATCCTCCACGTCGACCACCTCGATCAGTTTGATCTCTAGCTGATTGCCGTATCTTTCCTGTAATACTGGCAGCACGTCGTTAATAACTTCATGGCAGTGAGGGCAGCCATCCATCCAGAACATGATCACCCGCACCACCGGCTGGTCCGGCAAAGTCCCGGGAGTGGACTGTAATTGCCTGTACCCGTGTCCGCCCAGGGGGGAGAATGCGGACACGGCAAAAGCCAGGGTGATCAATGCGCTCGTGATGACGGGTAGAGACATGGTTTGCCAGGATCTTTTTTGCATTTCTTGCTCACTCTTTGAGGATCAGTATGGATGGAGCGGCCGTGCCCGCCAGGCAAGATAAACCGCGCGCCGCGCAAAATACGCCCAGCGCTGTGGGCTGCCGGCTTTTGCTTCTATTGCACGCGTTGGTTATCTGTTCAAACAGCCTTCACTTCAGCATTTTGAAGCCAGTTACTCAACGTCTCTTTGTCGGGCACATCCCGGGTGATCACCAGCACGCCGTTGATCACCAATCCAGGCAGCTCGTCGAGCGGCATATATTTGCGGATGGCTTTTTCGTCATCGATGCGCACGATTTCAACGTCGCCCTTATTTAGCTCAACAAGCACATCGTGAATCAGGTTTTCCAGTCGGATGCAGTTGTAACAGCCGGTGCCCAAAACCTCGATTTTCATGGCTTCCTCTATTCTTGATTTCAAGCTGGTATCAAATCCTCTTGTTCGGCGTCGACCTCCAATTTCACGTTGTGCGCGGCTTCGTGGAAAATTTTCGCCCTGCTTAATATGTTATGAGCGATTCAGGTTCTTGGCCACATCACGCGGCTGTCATTGCGGCGTCAGCCAACCAGGTGGTAACTTCTGTCGGGGTTGGGATTCGCCCGGCTGAAACCACTTTTTCATTGATCACCAGCCCGGGGGTGGATAAGATGTCGTACGCCATGATCTGGCTGTAATCGGTGACCTTGATGATTTCAGCCTGGATGCCCATCGCTTCTACTGCCTGGCGGGTAATGGCTTCCACCTTCTTGCAGTTGGGGCAGCCGGAACCTAATACCTTGATCGTTAGCATCGTAAGTTCTCCTTGATATTCATTTGAGTTCTATGGCGCTGCCGCAGCAAGCCTGGACGCATGCGCCACAGTTATTACAGCGATCGTAGTCAAAGACAATCTTTCCACCCAGAGGCAAACGATCATCCTGGATGTAGGAAATGGCGCTTTCAGTGCAGGCTGGAATCGCCAGGCAGATTTGACCCTGGGCGGGGCATTTTCGTTCGTTGAGTACAGGCTTCATTGGCGATCTACCTTCAGTCTGCTGAAAGTGACGCGCGAGCAAGAGTTTGGCTGCGGCGGTTTACCCACCACAAGACACCTGCCAGCGCTGCCACGAAAGCCACCAGGTACAGCACGAGCAGCCACAGGCTAGCGCCGTCGATCCACGAGCCGTAGAGCAGACCTGCCAGCGTGCTAAACAGCGCCACCCACAACACGTATACCCATGCTTTCAGCCGTCCGATGATGGTGGCGGTGATCAAGATGCTCTGCAGGCTCAGCTCGGGGTCGGCCATCAAATATGCCAGCAGCGGGCCGCGGTGCATGCCCAGGCTGAGGAACATTTTGGCAATCGGCACCTCCACCAGGGTGGGGAAGTACATGAACACGCCGAAGATCACCCCCGCCAGGTTGCCCAGTAAGGTATTCTCCCCCGCCAGCGCCTCGATCCACTCCGGGCGGATGAGCACACGAATCACGCCCACCGTAAAGACGCCCACGATCAGCAGCGGAAAGATTTGCTTGACGAAGCGCCACGATTCCCACAGGAAGTCGCGCTGCTCGTCTTCGCTCAACCGGCGCCGCAGCAGCCAGGTGAGCAGCCCCAATGCCAGCAGCACGGCGAAGAATTTGCCCGTGAACAGGATATCCAGCCCGCCGGCGTGCGGCTGCATACCCAGGGCGGCGGTCAGTAAGGTCAGCCCGACCAGCCCCATGGCGACCCACGTCCAGCGGTTGAAGCCTTCGTGGATGTTTTCCATGCCTTTCCAGGAGCTGAATCCCATCAGCGCCAGCAGCACGATCAAGATGGCGCCCTGCGCGGTGACGCCTTCCTCGCCTTTGGCAGCGTCATAGGGAACAAGCTGGTAGAGGAATTCCTGCACGCGATCCACGCCCGCAATGGGCAGGGTGACCTGGGTGTAGGCGTTGGTCAGCAGCCCCACCTTGAGCGTGCCCGAGAGCAGAAGCGCCACCAGGATCAGCAGGAAAGCCAGTGCCGCGCGGCGCATACCTTTTTTGCGCTGCCCGGCGAACATGGCGTCCGTGGCTTTATCGTGAGCCAGGTCAGAACGGTTGAAGATCAATGCCATGATCAGGCCGATGCCGATGCCGAAAACCAGGGAAAGAAACAGGCGGGCAAAAGCCAGGTCGGCCCCGATCACACCGCCGGTGTAGACCAGCGCCAGGATGTTGGCTGCCGGGGCAAAGAACAGGAAGGTGATGGCGGGTCCCAGCCCGGCTCCCTTCTTATAGATACCGGCAAACAGCGGCACGATGGTGCACGAGCACACCGCCAGCACCGAACCCGCCAAGGCTGCCGCCGGATACGAGATGAACTTGGGGGTATTGCGTCCCAAAAAGCGCGTCACCGATTCTTTGGGGATGAGCGCCGTCATTGCACCGGCGATGTAGAAAGCCGGCACCAGGCACAACAAAACGTGCGCTGCCAGGTAAGCTGCCAGGTTTCCCAGGCCTCCCTGGAACAATTTTACAAACAAGGCAAGGAATTCCATTCTGTTCTCCAGTACCACTCGTTATTTGAGCGTCACATCTGTTCTGCTCTGCACACGGCAGAGCGAGGCTCATCGCTTTCAACCGGTACAGGCAATTTCGCTGGAAACGGCGGCATCCGGAATGTTCACGGTGTAGGTGTAAGCGGCTGTATATTTTGCGTCATTGAATTCAAATACCACGCTTGAGCTGTAGGTTTCCTGAGTCCAGAAAATGTCGTATGCTCGGATTTTCCCTACTGGCACGAGCAAATCGACTTGGGAAACCCTGGTTGTGGCTGCTTCGACGTTCTTTTGGTACGTGCTTTCAATTTGAGCTGTCAGAACGGCTTTTAACTCATCGGATAGCTGCAGGCTGTCGCCTGTGGTAGTGGCAGCGGCGAAGGTGGAAAATGTTGTCGTACTGGTAACCTGCGCTTCCTCGGCTAATGAACGGTGCAAGTCGGTTTGAGCATCACAGTTGTAGATCTCGATGAATTCTTTGCTCCTGGCGCTCTTACTGGCGACGGGCTGTGCAGCCTGTACCTGGACCGCAGCCCCGCTGCATCCGACCAGTGCAAGGCCCAGACAGATCAGCAGCACGCTCAAGGTAATTTTTGGGTTCATAGATTTTGCGCTCCGGTTTTGTGTTTGATGGATGTAGGCGGCAAATTCGATAAATCGAATATGATTTGGCGAAAAGAAAAGCAGCCAGGCTGCATTTCTGCTCGAAAATATCAGTCTCTTCCTTTGCGTATACCTTCGACAGAGTCGAGAATTTCCAGGTGTTGGGGCGGTGCATCCGGATTGCACTTTGGGCAAGGGCAGCTCTGGCGGCTCGTTTTGATCTTCACCGTGAAAGGGCTGCCGGCGGGCTTGCCGCTGAAGCGGTTCATGGCATCGATCACCGGGTAGATCTCCGGCTTAACCACCCGGTAAAAGATGTTCCATCCGTCGCGCCGGTCGCTGACCAGCCCGGCGTCGCGCAGCACCATGAGATGCTGGGAGATGTGCGCCTGGCGCAGGCCTAAAACAGCCTCCATGTGGCACACGCACTGCTCCCCATCCCGCAGAATATCCAGAATGGCAAGGCGGGTGGGGTGCATCAGCACCTTGAAATGTTGGGTCTGGCTCTGGTAATCTCTCATGCAATCTCCATAGAGCAATCATATTCAAACTATCGAATATCATTTTATTCTATCTGCACAGATCTGTCAAGTATAGTTACAATCTTCACAAAGCGTTAGGTGTATGGGTCCTGGCAAGTGCTTTACCCCTACGAAAAACGTTTCTTAAGAGGGCGCGCTTTGCCCGACGGCCTGCCCTGCGCCTGCGAAGGGAAGCAATCTCCTGTTATGCCAGCAGGGGACTGCTTCGCTGAACAGTTCGGAGAACTGCCGCTCGCAGTGACCCCCAATATTTTCGTGAAAGCCGGGCAATTATCGACTAATTGTCTTCTCATAATAGGTTAATTATGATATGATCTATCTGCTTTGATTTCCTGCGGGTGGTATGCCAATTTATTTCCAACTGATCACATTAAGGAGTACTGTTGATCGATCAGATCGATGAGAGAGTGTCCGAATGGATTCACGCTCTGACGAATCTGACGCCCACACTGGCACTGCCAGACGGCAGCCGGGCTGAGCCTGAGATCAGCCTGTACCTGCTTGACCTGGTGGATGATCCACTGCGCCGCAATTCTTCCCGCCCCTCACAGCAGCCCGTCCTGCGCTACCTGATCTCCACCTCCGCGCCAGATCCAAAACAGGCGCACCAGCTCCTGGGACAGCTTTTGAATGCCGCCCTGGACAGCGCCGAGTTCGAAGTTGAGCTGGGCGTTTTGTCTGAAAAAGTGTGGCCCGCCCTGGGTACGCCACCGCGCCCGGCGTTCATCCTGCGGGTAGCGCTGCCACGCGAATTCCCGCCATCCGACGCCAAGATCGTGACCGTGGGCGCCGAGCTGGCGGGCTCACCCATGGTGGACTTCTTCGGCCTGGTGCACGGGCCGGGTCAGGTGCCTATCTCCCGGGCGCGGGTGGAGATGCCCAATCTTTACCGCTACGCTTACACCGACTCGCACGGGCGCTTTGTGCTTTCTGGCGTTCCCGCGGCGCCACGTTTGAAGACTCTGCTGCTGACCGCCAAGCAGAAACAGCAGCTTTATACCTTTGCCGAGACCGGCACTCCCGCAGAGCCAGTTGTGCTCACAATCGATATACCCTAACAAAGGAGCGTACGCATGAAAGGAATTCCCACCCCTACCCCGCCTGGTGTGTATGTGCAGGAAGTGCCCAGCGGCGCCAGACCGATCCAGGCAGTTGGCACGCGCACCGCCGGCTTCGTTGGCGTTGCGCCGGACGCCAGCGCACATATAAACGAGGCGATGGCGATCAACAACTGGACTCAGTTTCGCAATAATTTCTTCCCGCAAGCCGGCGGAGCACCAACCTGGACTCCCCTGGCGCATGCCGTGTATGGATTTTTCCTCAACGGCGGCAGCCGCTGCTACGTGGTCAATGTTGGCGCAGCCACTGGCGGCGCCTCCAACCCGATCCAGGAAGCGGGCAATGAAGTCGGTCTGGATGTGCTGGCGCGCATCGACGAGATCGCCATCGTCGCCGCGCCGGGCTACACCGACTCGACTTCTTATGAAGCGCTGCGCGCTCACTGTGAGAACTTAGGAGATCGGGTGGGCATCCTGGACGGCCCGCGTGTTCCCGATGGCGCCAGCAGCTCTGATATCAACCGCCTGGTGGCGGTGCTGGGCGGAGAAAATGTCGCCCACGCCACCTGGAGCATGCCGCCGCGCTCGAGTGACGGGCAGGTGGCGCTCTATTTTCCCTGGATTCAGGTTGCCAACCCGGATGGCGCGGCTGCCGGCGGCTCGATTTCCGTGCCGCCTTCGGGGCATATCGCCGGCGTGTGGGCGCGCAGCGACGCCACGCGCGGCGTGCACAAAGCGCCTGCCAATGAAGCCGTATTTGGCGCTATCGGCCTGGATTACCAGATGACCGCGGTCGAAAACGGGCTTCTGAACGACAACATGGTCAACTGCATCCGCTACTTCTCGAACGACGGCATTCTGGTGTGGGGCGCACGCGCCTATACAGATAAAGCCTCCGCCTGGAAATACCTCAACGTCCGCCGCCTGTTCAACATGATCGAGGAATCGATCATCGAGAGCACCCGCTGGATCGTGTTCGAGCCTAACGACCGCCCGCTGTGGCAGTCGATCCGCCGCGATGTGAGCGCCTTTTTGATGGGCTACTGGCGCGACGGCGCCCTCTTTGGGCGCACCCCAGAAGAGGCATTCTACGTCAAGTGCGACGAGGAAACCAACCCGCAGGAGAGCATCAACGAGGGCAAGGTGATCATCGAGGTGGGCATAGCCCCGGTCAAGCCGGCGGAGTTCGTCATCTTCCGCGTCAGCCAGTATGAAGCGGGCACTGAAGTTGAAGTGAGTGGAGGCTAATCATGGCGAATGATCCATTTCGCGCCTATAATTTCAAGCTGGACATCAACGGCGTCTCCGAAGGACATTTCACCGAGTGCTCCGGTTTGACGGTGAGCGTCGAATCGATCCCCTACCGCGAAGCCGGCAACAACCAGCTCACGCGTCACATTCCCGGCCCGACGGATTACGGCGCCGTCACGCTCAAATATGGGGTGACTGCCTCGCGCGAGCTGTGGGATTGGATGATGGTCACCGCGCGCGGCGAGGTGAACCGGCGCAACGTCTCCATCATCTTGCTCGACAGCACCGGCAATAACGAGGTGATGCGCTGGAACCTGCAAGATGCCTGGCCATCTGAATGGCAGGGCGCTTCACTGGTAGCCTCCGACCGGGCGATTGCCATCGAATCCCTGACGCTGGTCTTCGATCGCATCGAGCGGACGTAGGCCGATGACCAACCAGCCCTCCCAGGCATCCCGGCTGCGTGAATTTGCAGACTGGCTGCAGCGTTGGGCGGCGTATTTCCAGGAACAGGCTTCTCTTGCCGAGGCGCCCCCGCCCGTTAGTGGCGGGGCGAGCGCCTCCCAGGCTCTGCCCGG
>JBGSTO010000046.1:0-4224 GCA_041736465.1 Anaerolineales bacterium
GTACTTGTTACCTTTTCTTTGGTTTGAACCTGGATCTGATCCTTTTCCGGTTTTTGCTTCAAAGGCTCAGGCAGCCAGGCCTATTGCTACCATCTTTGGTCAACGTCTTGAAATTACATAAGATTTGTCAGTCAATCAGGATCCCAGGGTTGCCCCGGTGGCTTAATGGACAATGCCCTGATCTTCTGAAACGCTCATGGGAGTTCGAGTCCCTCCGGTACGCTATTTGCAGAGTCGCCTTTCCTCCCTCATGCCGTGGTGCAAAACTGGTGCAATTCCTCTTCCACAGCAAAGAAAACTTGTATTCCGCGCACCAAAACACCCCCACATCTTGTACTCCTCGAAATTCCAGCACCACATATGCAGCCTTGACGTCCTCGGCTCCTCCTTCCGGTGCAAGACAAAACGGTGTAGCCGTGATCATCAGCCCAGCCATCGACTTCTTGCGCCCCAGAAATGATCATACGCTGGGGATCGCGCAGGATGATGCCCGAATTGCCGGTAAGCGCTTCAAGCTAGGAAATCTAGGAGTCGATCATTCGATCCACCCTTCTCCAAGATCTATCGCTTGCGCTCGAAAATACTGTTTCACCGTTTCCCAGGGAATTGGCTGTAATAATGGAACCGGCTCTCCTTGCTCGGCGCGTTCAAAAGCTGAAGAAGCCTACCCGCACGTCGCGCGCCAGAAAAACCAGGTTTCCCCAAGCCGCATCCGCCAACAGTGGATCAAATGGTTTCAACGCATTCATCAGTGGGGCGCGGATGGAAGGGATATCCTCGCCAGGCGAGAAAAAATCTAAATCGAAGGATCTACGATGACCTGATTGCAAAGCCAGAGCCGTTCCGCCAGCCAGGTAGAAGTGTTGTCCGAGCTCAGTCTGGCTGAATCCAACCATTATCTCGCGCATTTCCGGCGAAATGGTTTCCCAGTGCAGATTGCTCATCCGGCCTCCGGTATATCCAAAATCAATCTCCAGAAGGTCAGGTGCGGTTCAGGCAGCGCCAGGTTTCCCCATCGTTGCACCCACTCACGAATGCGCTGGCGAGGGTAGCACGAAAATAACCAGCGGATTTCTTCTCGGTTGCCGAACTGCAAAGTGCGTTCGATAATGGTCGCCGCTGAATTTTCCAGAGATAACTGCTCTAGATCGTATTCCTGAAAGAAAGGGGTCAGGCTGGGAGCGATCGCGCTTATCATGATTGTTCCTGTTCGAACTCAACCGCACTGCGCTGTTAGTAGCGGCGCAGCAGACAATTCATCCAGCAAGCTGCCATAGCGCGAAATTAATCCGCTGGCAATCGGTGCAACAACTCTACATTGGATCACGTAGGGCAGAAGCTGAGTTCTACCCTGAACTCGCTCTCAACCTTCCCAGAAAGCGCAGAAAATCCTCCGGCAGCGCCCCCACATAGGTGATCACCAGCCGCTGGCCAGCGCGAGTGGTTGCCATGTACAGCTTACGCGTATTGTCCAGAATCAATGCCTCGCGCTCCTCGTCCGAGATGCGCAAGCTGCGCTCCGCTTCGAACAGCCGGTTGAGTCCCAGGAGAAAGACTACCGGCGCTTCCAGGCCTGTGCCTGCGTTCAGGGTAGTCACTCGAACATAGCCGCCCGGCTGGCGCTGCTTGGGGTCCGCCGCCGCGCCGGCGCCTAACCGCTTGCAGATGGCCTGGATCAGCGCCTTTACACCCTGCCAGTCGGTATGCAGCGCCAGCAGGAGGTCTGACGGCATGCCGCGCTCCACCAGGACTGCGATCTCGTTCGTCGCCCGGGCGATTTCCTCCTGGGCGGCGCGCAGCGGGATGATTTCTGGAAACGCGCCGCCGGGCAGGTTCACCAGGTCGGGCGCCAGCGTCTCCTCTTCGGCGTCTTCCTGTGGAATTCGTTGGCGGTAGAATAGGGCCGCAAAGCTCAGAATCTCGCGCGTGGTGCGATTGCTGCGTTCCAGGCGGTGAGTCCGGCCGCGCACATCCAGACCCAGGGCTTTCCACGAGCCGCCGCGCCGCAGGAAACCCTGGGATGGATCAGCCGCGGCGAACAGATGGCCGCTTTCCGGCCGCACCAATCGGCGGATGACCTCGAACCACAAGGGCGAGAAAAACTGCGCCTCGTCTACCAGCACCACGTCATAGGTCGGCGGCTGGAGACGGCCTGATTGGATGAAGCGCCAGATGCGGCGCGGCACATCTCCCCAATCCAACGCCGAACGCTCCTTCATCAGCTGCTAGTAGTCGGGCTCCATCGCAACAACCTTATCGAGCAGGTAAGCCAACTGGCTCAGGACTGACCCATTTCTCCTGCTTGCCGCTCCCCTGATACATCGGGCGGGTGGCTTAGCGAGTATATGTCTCGCCGGATTAGCTGGAGGCTTCACCTATTGGAAGGTATGCTTCGCCGTCGCAGTGCTAGAAGCGAGTGAGGTTATGCACTTGGATCATAGGTTTCTCTTTGACAGGCTGATCGATATCTGCTCTGGGTATGATGACATGGGTCATCGCCCGGAATGTCAGGACGGCGAGACACAGCCACCATTTCGAGGCTAGCCACGGGGTTATCTGGATGAGGGTGGTAAGCATGTTGCGCTCCTTTCTATGGGTAGGGAAAACAAAAAAGCCCGCTTCGGTGTGAAGCCGGCTGGCGGTGCCGTGCAGGTGACCGCAGGGCACAAGCGGTACGGTGGCCTGCGTCCTGCTCCTGGATGCCCGAGCGGTGCCATTAGGTCATCGGCATGCAGGATATGCTAAACGATTGTCTGTGAATGCCCCCCCAAAAAAATTACTTCTTGCTCCTTATCTTCACTTTATTAGCCGGTGACAAACGCCGGGGGAGGGGCGGAGGGGAGACTAATAGATTTGTAAACTCGGACGATGGTTGGATGGGGGGGAAATCCGATATACTCTTACATGAGTGTGCCATTCACTTTTCCATGGAGAATGCCAAATGAGCTACGTTGAAGATAACTTGATGCCCAATGAGAAGGTACTTTTCAAAGCGCGGATACATCCCGCAGTATTCCTGCCAGCAGTCGTGTCATTTCTTTTCTTTGTGCTTGTTACGTTTCTTGCCCTCGGTATTGACAGCCGACGAGACCCAACTACATCATCGTCTGCTCTGATGCTGACCTGTTTTTCGGGGTTGTTGTTCATCTATGCCATCGGTCTCGCGATTCAAGCCGGTATCCTGTTAGCCACAACTGAGTTTGCGGTAACAAACCAGCGGGTGATAGCCAAGCGGGGCTTTATCCGCAGGCACACTATGGAAATGCTATTGCAGAAGGTGGAGAGCGTGTCGGTGAGCCAAAACATTCTGGGGCGGATGCTGAACTTTGGCACGATTACCGTCACAGGCACAGGGGGTACCCAGGAAGGCTTCCGGTCAATCGTTGAGCCGCTCACCGTCCGCAAGAAGATCTATAAAGTCCTAGAGAACTACTCAGCAATAGTTTGATGGGGTTAGGTCAACCGAATAGTCAGTGCATCCAGCTCCAGGCCGGTAATCAGGATGCTGACTTTACGGTCTTTGCTGCCAGGCTTAATCATTTGAGATCTTGCTCGTTACACAACTTAACGATTAGCAAACCAAGCGGCATAATCGTCATGTATGCGTGGGGTGCACAGGTATCCTACCCACGGTGAGTGAGAACGAATCTTCTAATTTTTAACCCAATTCTCAACAATTAAATCAGGAATTCGTTGAAACTCCTGCTCATTGTTAGTAACCAATACTAAGCCAAGGCTGAGCGCATGGGCCGCGATCATTAAGTCATAAGCACCTATTGGTTTTCCTATCTTTTCTAAATACGCGCGTATTACTCCGTATTGTTGTGCTGCCGCGAAACCAAAATCTACTATTTCTAGCGGTGCCAAAAATGCTTGAAGCGCAGTTTTGTTCTTTTCCTTATACTGGCTTTTTTCCACCCCATACATCATTTCGGCCACAGTCACGGTGGATACGGCAACCTCACCCAGCGCAATTCCCTGAAATTTATCAATCACTTCCCTCGGCTGCTGCTTGATTAAGTAGATACAGATATTCGTATCTAGCATGTATTTCATTTGAACGCACCCTCACGAGCCTCGATAGGGGGTTGTTCGCGATCTTCCATAAAATCTGCCGAGAATAACTTCAGACTGTCTAATAGCGTGTTCCACGGGGTTTGATAAGGTATCAAGATAACCGCATCCCCCACTTTCTTGATATACACCTCATCCCCGTCAAACCGG